>CAJUCG010000188.1 GCA_910585065.1 uncultured Lachnospiraceae bacterium | reverse complement strand
AAAAGGGGACGAGCTGACCGGAATGTACTACGATTATGCAATGGCAGCACCACTTATGGCAGGGATGGCGGAAAAAGAAGAATTTAATATTTTGGTTCTTGGTATGGGAACCGGAACTTTTGCAACCCAGTGCCGGAAATATTTCGGAGATATTTTGGTGGAGGGCGTGGAAATTGATGGGGCAATTACAGAGTTGGCAAGGGAATATTTTGCACTTCCCGAAGATGTGACTGTGACAACTTACGATGGCAGGGCGTACCTAAATGCAGTCGATGAGAAATACGATGTGATTATGGTAGATGCTTACCAAGATATTACAATCCCCTTTCAGATGTCCTCATTTGAATTTTTTACCCTGGTGCGGATGCATCTAAAGGAAAACGGTGTTATGGTGGTTAACATGAATATGCGCGCCGGAGGGGAGGGCAATATTAACCAGTATCTTGCGGATACCATCGCACAGGTTTTTTCATATGTTTACACAGCGGATGTTCCAGGAACTACTAACCGGGAATTATTTGCTTCTAATTGTTCCGATGTACTGGAAAAGTTTGAAAGAAACAGAGAAAAAATAGAAAATCCTGCACTGACCGATCTGTTTGCGCGAGTGTCGGAGAAACTGATGCCTTATCAGGCGGGAAATTATTTGATGACGGACGACAAAGCACCGGTGGAATTGCTTGGCATTCAGGTTATTGATGAGATTATTCGCGGTGAGGTGGAATATTACCGGGATATTTTTGAGCGGGAAGGGATTTCGGGACTGCTAAAAAGTTTTTAGAAAATTGCAGTTTTATGGGAGGAATTTATGGAAAAGCGAAAACAAAGTCAGCGCACTACCTGTGATTCCTGCACAAATTATGTGTATGACGAAGAATACGAATACTATGTCTGCGAAGTAAATCTTGACGAGGATGAGATGGGATCTTTCCTGCGCGGAACGGTAAAAAACTGTCCGTATTACCGGAGGGAAGATGAGTATGCAGTGGTCAGAAAGCAAATGTAAATATATTTGTATAGTAATAAAATACCAGTTATTCAAATAAGCAAATTTTTAGCTTTTGTAGAATAATGGCAGCAGAAACCAACAGACCGGAATTGATGGGAGGAAAGAATGGCAAAATATTCGGATGAAATTTTTGACAGGGTTCGGGAATCCGAGCGGGAAACGGTTCTCGCCATTTACCATTCCATGATAGGAACGCCTGGATGCACATGGACTTTTGAATATCCTGATCATAGGGAGATTGCATCCGATCTGGCGCGGGAATCCCTCTACTGTATGCGGAACTCGGAGGGAAAAATTCTTGGATTAATTTCCGTGGACGAGGATGAGGCGGTTGCCCGCTTGCCTTTTTGGAGCAGAGAGGCAAAGAAACCTGCGGAACTTGCACGTCTTGCTGTGATACAGGAATACCAGAATTTAGGGCTTGCGCGCAGATTGATTTTATCTACAATGGAAATTCTAAAACAGCAGAGTGTTGATACAGTGCGCTACCTGGTAAGTCCAGGAAATAAAAGGGCACTTTCCTCATATGCAAAACTCGATTTTAAGTATCGGGGAAAAACTTTTTTGTATGAGCAGGAATGGTTTTTGTATGAGAAGAAATTATAGAGTAAATAAACGAATAAGTAATATTTGATTTGGGGCAGATTTAATGGGAAGTGAACTATCTTTCCTGGAGGAAATGGGGGAGAATTATGCATGATCGTTTAACTGAGGGCGATATAAAAAAAATGGAAGAGGAGATCGAATACCGCAGACTTGTTGTCCGCAAGGAGGCGATTGAAGCGGTAAAGGAAGCCCGTGCCCAGGGTGATTTAAGTGAAAATTTTGAATATTATGCCGCAAAGCGCGACAAAAATAAAAACGAGAGTCGCATCCGTTATCTTGAGCGTATGATCAAGACGGCGCAGGTAATTGAGGATACTTCAAAGGAGGATGAAGTCGGACTTTACAATACGGTGGATCTCTATTTTGAGGAGGATGACGAGATAGAAACCTACCGTCTTGTCACTACTGTGCGCGGTGATACATTAAATGGTTCGGTAAGTATCGATTCGCCGATCGGAAAAGCCATCTTAGGGAAAAAGGTCGGTGACAGGGTCTATGTGGCAGTCAATGAAAACACCGGATATTATGTGGTAATTAAGAAGATTGAGAAAACAAAAGATGATGGGACAGATAAGCTGAGAGGGTTTTAATAAATTTTGCGTTTTCGCGCTGTTTATAAGGAAAAAACGCTGGTTTGGTCGAAAAGTTTAGCAGGAATTTTTTTATTTTAGAAACTCTTAATTAGTTCGTCACAGCTTGCACACAAATTCCCGCTATAATGATAATTGTAAACGATAGGAGTGAGCAAAAACTTCAAAGCGCGCATTGACCGCTCGCTCCGCCTAACAATTATCCAATTTTTGATAGATACTTTTTCCCACTACAACCCTTCTAAGGAAAAAAGCTGCCTTTTGGCAGCTTTTTTCCTTTTTATGCACATGGGTGCGTATGGAAATTAGCAGCTTTGCTGCACGCTTTCAAATATGCGTTTCTGTCACCTTTTTTTTCTTCCATCATATATATAGATTATAACACGCAAAAAAGCAGGTATCCCAATGGAGAGAACGATCGGTATTTTTGGCGGGGATGACAGGCACTGTTACCTTGCGAATAACCTGATACGGCGCGGGCATAAGGTGTGGGTGTGGGAGCTTGGCGATGAGAGGGGAGTATGCCCGATCCTTTCAGAATTTAACAAAATAAAAACAGTAAAAGAATTTTCTGAACTAGCAAGGAACTGTCAGATTCTGGCGGGTCCCATGCCGTTTTCAAAATATCTTGCAAAAAAGGAAAAAGCAAGGGAAAATTTTTTTGATACCCTGTGCGTCAATCTGTGGACAGGGCAGCATTTTTTTGCGGGAGGTATCCCAAAGGAACTGGCGGGTGTACTAAAAGAAAAGGGTGTGCGGGTAACGGATTATCTCAAAGAAGATGATTTCCTCAAAAAAAATGCCGAGTTAACCGCGCAGGGCTGTGTGGCAGAAGTACTTGACACATGGAAAAAGGGAATAAAGCATACAAAGATTCTTGTTGCCGGATTTGGCTTTTGCGGCAGGGAAATCGCCAGAATTATGCGCGGTGTGGGGGCGGATGTAACAATATGTGTGCGCAGGATGCAGAGTGCATGGGAAGCATATGAAGAGGGATTTGCCATCAGTTATTATGAGCAGCTTTATGAGCTGCTGCCACAGATGGAGATAATAATTAATACTGTTCCCTCCATGGTATTTCCGGAGGAGCGACTGCGCTATGCAAGGAGGGATACACTTTTTGTGGAGATTGCTTCCGCACCCGGCGGATTTTTGCCGGAAACTGCAAAAAATTTGGGAATGACTGTACTTTTATGTCCGGGTCTGCCAGGAAAATATGCTCCGATCGGAGCGGCACAGGCAATGGCGCATTGTATGCAGAATTGCTTTATGTGAAATAAAACGGAAATGGAAAGAGTGGGGAATAAAATGGAAATAAATGGAAAAAATATTGGAGTCGCCTTTACGGGTTCTTTCTGTACCTATAAAAAGAGTTTTGCAGAGCTTGAAAACCTTGTTGCGATGGGGGCAGGGGTACAGACTATTTTCTCGAATGCGGCGCAGAAAATAGATAGTCGGTTTGGAGAGGCGGACAGTTTTGTTAAAAAGGCGGAGGCAATTACGGGGAAAAAACCCTTCCTTACCATAAAGGAGTCGGAGGTTGTAGGTCCGTCAGCCATATTTGATCTTATGGTAATTATGCCGTGTACAGGCAATACAATTGCAAAATTAGCAAATGGAATTACGGACAGCCCAGTGCTGATGGCAGCAAAAGCGCATTTGCGCAACGAGAGACCACTTGTGCTTTGTATGGCAAGCAATGACGCGCTTGGCATGAATATGAAAAATATTGGTCTTCTGATGAATGCAAAAAATATTTATTTTGTTCCATTCTCCCAGGATGATCCAACTAAAAAGCCAAATTCACTGGTAGCGCATTTTGGGAAACTAACCGAGACCATAAAATTCGCGCTGGACGGAAAGCAGATCCAACCAGTGTTAGCAGTATAAAATTAAAAATCGGCAGGAGTCCGAACAGGGCACTGGGAGGACGGATGCGGAACTTTAAATAGGAGGATGCAGATATGTGTGGAATTGCCGGTTTTTGTGCACCGGGGCGTAATCTAACAGCGCAGGAAAGATATCATCGAAATGTATTAGAAACAATGAATCAGGTACAAAAGCACCGCGGACCGGACGAGGAGGGCGTATATCTGTCAAAACACTGTGGTCTGGCTCATGTGCGTCTTTCCATTTTGGATTTGGCGCACGGTCAACAGCCGATGGCAAGGAAGAAGGGCGGGAGGGGCGCAGTGATTGTCTATAATGGAGAAATTTATAATATGCGCGCCCTGCAAAAGGAACTGATAAAAGAGGGGGAGGAATTTCAGACCACAAGTGATACTGAGGTAATTCTAAGCGGCTACTGTCGTTATGGAAAGGAATTTTTTAAACGGTTAAATGGAATTTTTGCTTTTGCTATCTGGGATGAGGAAAAAGAAGTGTTGATTCTTGTCCGTGATCGGCTTGGGGTAAAGCCGTTATTTTACGCTTTTCATGAGAATATCTTGTATTTTTCTTCTGAAATCAAGGGGATTCTCAGTGTCCCCGGCTTCCCCGTGCAGATAGATCAGGAGGGGCTATGTGAAGTCTTTGCACTTGGTCCGGCCAAAACTCCGGGGAAAGGGGTATTTTGCGGTGTAAGAGAAGTGCGTGCTGGAAGTATGCTTACACTGGATGCAAGTATTCCTGATAGTGAGGATGGATTGCAGGAAGAATATTACTGGAAACTTGAGGCAAGAGAACATACGGAGAATTTCGCGCAGACCGTGGAGCATACGACCTGGCTTTTAACTGATGCTGTACGCTTGCAAATGCTCTCAGATATTCCAATCAGCACTTTTTTATCCGGCGGTGTGGACTCAAGCCTTGTCACCGCAATCTGTGCGGCGGAATTAAAAAAACAAGGGAAGGTACTTGACACATTTTCCTTTGATTTTACAGAAAATAGTAAATATTTCCAGTCCAGTGCTTACCAGCCCTCACAAGATCGCCCATATGCGGAGATGATGGTAAAGCAATGCGGCACAAACCACCATTTTCTAGAATGCGATAATGCATTGCTTGCAGATTATCTCTATCCGGCAGTAAGCGCGCGGGATCTGCCATGTATGGCAGATGTGGAAGCCTCAATGCTGTATTTTTGCAGGCAGGTCGTGCAGTATGATAAAGTCGCACTGACCGGGGAATGTGCGGATGAAATATTTGGCGGTTATCCTTGGTTTCACCGGGAGGATCTGCTAAAGAAAAACGGATTCCCATGGTCAAATGAATTTTCTATGCGCACTGCTATGCTAAAGGATGAAGTGCTTGCTAAACTGCATTTAAAAGAGTATGAAATGGCAGCTTATGAAGCGACAATGAAAACCGCACCGGTAAATTCTGGACTTTCGGAATTGGAACAGAGCAGACAGCGCATTGGCTGGCTAAATTTAAACTGGTTTATGGTAACGCTTCTTGACCGGATGGATCGCACCAGTATGGCGAGCGGCTTGGAAGCGCGCGTACCGTTTGCCGATCATCGGATTGTGGAGTACGTCTATAATGTGCCGTGGGAGATGAAATGTCCGGATGGGATGGTAAAAGGACTTTTGCGCAAGGCGGGGGAGGCATATCTTCCAAAAGAAGTATTGTATCGAAAAAAGAGTCCGTATCCTAAAACTTATCATCCGGGATATGAACAGATTTTAAAAGAACGCTTTGCTAAGATGTTAGCAGATTCAAGTCAGCCGATCCATGCACTGCTTGACAAAAAGAAGGCGGAAGCATTTATGGCGAAGCCTTCAGATTATGCAAAGCCGTGGTATGGGCAATTGATGGCTGGACCACAGTTATATGCGTATCTGCTTCAGGTGAATTTCTGGCTTAGCACATACCGAATTGAAATTAAATTGTAAAAACCCTGTGTAAAGTTTGCAGGAGAACAAAAAAAGAGAATGCTTGTACCCTTCACTTTTTTATGTGAAGGGTACAAAAATTCTATGTAATATTTCATTTTATTCTTATTTTTCTTTATATATAAGTTTCTTATTGTTCATATTTGCAGCAAAATTTCGCAAAACGCGCAGTATTTAGATTTGTGCTATTTATTTTTTAGATGAATCGGCAGGATAGTTCAATTGAATAGTAGGAAAAATACTTGCGATTTGTTTTGCAAGAAGGTAGAATGGAAGAAAAATTATATTGCTGGGGGAAATTATGAAAAAGAAAATCATTGCAAGAGGGATGTTAGTGGGAATGCTGCTCTTGTTTGCCGCATGTGGTCAGAAAGGAGAGGAGAGTACTATGAAGGAAAATGAGGAGAACATAAAACAGGAACAAAATGAAGTGGGGGATACCACACCGGAGGAGGTCACCCCGGAGCCAACTAAAGTTGGGATTCCGCCTGTTCCTACTCTGACACAGGCACCAACTCCGACCGCAGAGGAAAAGAAAGAGGAAGAAGAGACCCGTACAAGGGAAGAAGTTTACAGTGATATGATTGCACGCTCTTTTTTGTCTGCCGGAAATAATTACCGGATAAAAAAGGTCCTGGAGAAGGCGAGAAATGGGGAGGAAGTACTGATTGCCTATATTGGTGGTTCGATTACGGAGGGTGCGAACGCTACGGATGAAACTTGTTACGTAACAAAATCCTATGATGCATTTGTGGAGCTTACAAATTCCAAAGAAAGGGGAAATGTAAGTTTTATCAATGCTGGACTTGGCGGAACTTCCTCCGCACTT
>CAJUCG010000187.1 GCA_910585065.1 uncultured Lachnospiraceae bacterium | reverse complement strand
AACAGGCAGTCTTTAAATAAAGAGAGCATTGGATGTCCCGTGATTGCCATTGGTGTGCCAACCGTTGTGGATGCGGTGACCATTGTCCGGGACTCGATGGAGGGAATGCTAAAGGAGCAGGGATACGATAAAAAGGAGATTGAACTTTTTTTGCGGGGCGTGGAGGCGATGCGCAAGATGAATACCATGTTTGTCACGCCAAAATCCATTGACGAAGAAATTCATCAGATGAGCCGAACGATCTCGGAGGCAATCAATTATTGTTTTTTTGATTTGTAAAGTGGGGGAATTATGAGGAGGAGGCAAAAAGAGAAATGGAAAAAAATGCTGGTGATTGTCTGCGGCACAATGATTTTAATTTTTGGTTTGCGCGCCCTTTCCAGTTTAATTGGTATGTTGTGGAATTTGATTCCCAAGCAATCACAGCTTGCAGGACAGATTGGGGAGGGACTTTTGTTAGAGGACCGCGCTCTGTTTTCCTATCTGCGTTTTCATGAGGACGAGCGTGGACCATTCCGTTTTATTTCCGAACAGGTTCTCGACCATAATCGCTATGCGGTCGCGTCGAATAAAGAAGGCAAATACGGGGATGGAATGGAAGATAATACAAAAACAGATGAGATACTAGATTCCTTGGACGGAGAAAAAACTGCGGAGAAAAAGACAGAAGAGAAGGATATCGATAAAGAGAAGGAGGCGCAGGAAAAAGAAGGAACAAAAGAGGATAAAATGGATTGGGCGGGGGAGGATGGAAAAGAATTTTCTGCTTCTGTGACTGAGGGTTTGCTTGAGAGTGTGATGTCGGAAAATGCAGCGTATGGAAAGTATCTGCCAATTTCTTATGCCAAGGGAGATGTGCTGCCCGCCGCAACGCTGCCGCATGTGGAAGAAATAGAAAGTACAAAGAGTTTTGCGGCAAGACTTTTGATTGAAAATAATTATAGTATGCCAAAACTTTCCGATCCGAATTATCTGATCTCTACATATTACATTGTAGATTCCAATACCAGTACTCTGCCTAAATTATTTGACGGGGAGGAATTGCTGACAAAAGATCTGGGGATCGATCCGGTAACGGAGGGGGGATACCAGATTTTAATTTATCACACCCACGCCTCTGAAGGGTTTATCGACAGCAGAAAGGGGGAGGTGATGGATACGGTCAGAGGACCGGGGGAAGCACTAGCCGAATATCTGCGCGGTTATGGCTATACCGTTTATCATGATATGACTGCTTATGATCGCAAGGACGGCAAGGATAACCGCAATCAGGCATATAGTACAGCCAGACCGCAGATTGAAGCATTCCTAGAAGAGCATCCGGAGGTGGAGGTAATTATTGATTTACACCGCGATAGTGGCGCGAGACGTGCGACAACAGTAAATGGAAAAAAGACTGCACAGGTTATGCTGTTTAATGGACTCTGCCGAAATGCATCCGGTCCTATTGATTATCTTGATAATCCAAATCTGTCCGGAAATCTGGCATTTAGCCTGCAGACGAATCTGGTGGGGAGGGTACTTTACCCTGATTTGATGTTTCGGATCTATCTGAAAAATTATCGCTACAATCAGCATTTTAGGGAGAGATGTATGCTGATTGAACTTGGAACTGACCAAAACACGGTGCAGGAGGCGTACAATGCAATGGAACCGTTAGCGGATATCCTCAATACCGTGCTGTGCCAATAAAGAAAAAAATTTACAAAATCTGAATTTTATGGTACAATGTTAAAAAGATAAAAATGCAGGAAATGGAGAAATATACAACTATGGAACAGAGTAGAATACGTAATTTTTGTATTATTGCGCATATAGATCACGGAAAATCGACATTGGCTGATCGCATTATTGAAAAGACGGGGCTGTTAACCAGCCGCGAGATGCAGGCGCAGGTGCTTGACAATATGGAGCTTGAGAGAGAGCGCGGAATTACCATTAAGGCGCAGACGGTGCGCACCGTATATAAAGCGAAGGATGGGCAGGAATATATCTTCAATTTGATTGACACACCGGGGCATGTAGATTTTAATTATGAAGTCTCGCGCAGCCTTGCTGCCTGTGAGGGCGCGCTGCTCGTTGTGGACGCGGCGCAGGGGATCGAGGCACAAACCTTAGCCAATGTCTATTTGGCTCTTGACCACAATTTAGATATTGTCCCGGTAATCAATAAGATCGATCTGCCAAGTGCAGAGCCGGATCGCGTAAAGGCGGAGATTGAGGATATTATTGGACTTCCCGCGCAGGACGCACCGTTAATTTCAGCAAAGACAGGTCTAAATATTGAGGACGTTTTGGAAGCTGTGGTAAATCAGATCCCCGCGCCAGGCGGAAGTGTGAATGCACCGCTTAGCGCGCTGATTTTTGATTCTATTTACGACCCGTACAAGGGCGTGATTATTTTTTGCCGCATTATGGAGGGAACAGTAAAAAAAGGAACGCCAATCAAGATGATGGCGACCGGGGCAACGGCGGAAGTCGTGGAGCTTGGCACTTTTGGACCGGGGCAGTTTCTGCCGTGCGAGGAATTGTCTGCGGGGATGGTGGGCTATCTGACCGCGAGTTTGAAAAATGTAAAGGACACGCGTGTGGGGGATACAGTAACAAATGCGGAAATTCCGTGCGAAAAGCCGCTTCCCGGCTACAAGAAAGTAAATCCTATGGTGTACTGCGGAATGTATCCGGCGGACGGCGCGAAATATCCGGATCTGCGGGATGCACTGGAAAAACTTCAGCTCAATGATGCAGCACTGCAATTTGAGCCAGAAAACTCCATGGCATTGGGTTTTGGGTTCCGCTGTGGTTTTTTAGGGCTTTTGCATCTTGAAATTATCCAGGAACGCTTGGAGAGAGAATACAATCTTGATCTTGTGACAACGGCACCGAGCGTTATTTACAAGATCTATAAAATAAACGGGGAAGTTGTAGATATCACAAACCCATCAAACCTGCCTGACCCATCGGAGATTGATTATATGGAGGAGCCGGTGGTAAGCGCGGAGATTATGGTGACATCGGAATATGTCGGGGCGATTATGAAGCTTTGTCAGGAGCGGCGCGGCAATTATCTTGGGATGGAATATATGGAGACAACACGCGCACTATTAAAATACGAACTGCCATTAAATGAGATTATCTACGATTTTTTTGACGCACTCAAATCGCGCTCGAAAGGCTATGCGTCGTTTGATTATGAGTTAAAGGGGTATGAGCGCGCAGAACTGGTAAAACTTGATATTTTGATCAATAAGGAAGAGGTGGACGCGCTTTCCTTTATTGTGCCGGCGGCGACAGCGTATGATCGCGGAAGGCGAATGTGCGAGAAATTAAAGGAAGAAATTCCGCGCCAGCTTTTTGAGGTTCCGATTCAGGCAGCAGTCGGCAGCAAGGTGATCGCAAGGGAAACTGTTAAAGCAATGCGCAAGGATGTGCTGGCAAAATGCTATGGCGGTGATATTACACGAAAGAAAAAGCTGCTGGAAAAACAGAAGGAAGGCAAGAAGCGTATGCGCCAGGTCGGAAATGTAGAGATCCCACAGAAAGCCTTTATGAGCGTACTGAAATTGGACGAGGACTAGCTGGATTTATAACAATCTGTTTTGTTAGATAAAAGGAGGAGTAAGGACTCGATGGAAAAGAAAAAGCTGGCAGTCTATGTGCATATCCCATTCTGCAAAAAAAAATGCGCCTACTGTGATTTTTTGTCGGGTCCGGCGACAAGTCAGATGCAATCGCAGTATATGCGGGCACTCTGCCTGGAAATTGCGGAATTTACAAAGAAAAACAAAAAGGTGTTTTCGGAGTATGAAGTCAGCTCAGTCTTTTTTGGTGGAGGAACGCCCTCCATTTTAGAGGCGTGTGAGCTTGTTCCGGTTTTGGAATTGTTGCGGGAGCGATTACTCTTTCGGGCAGATCCGGAGATCACTATCGAGTGCAATCCGGGGACAATAACTAAGGACAAGCTTTTTAAGTATAAAAGGGCAGGAATTAACCGCGTCAGCATCGGATTGCAGTCCGCAGATAACAGAGAACTTGCCCTTCTCGGAAGAATCCATACCTGGGAAGATTTTCTTTCGAGTTATCAATTGCTCTTGGGGGCGGGATTTGAAAATATCAATATCGATCTGATTAGCGCGTTGCCGGGACAGACCCTTTTTTCCTACGAGGAAACACTAAGGAAGGTGGTAGCTCTCTCGCCCGCGCATATCTCGGCTTACAGTCTGATCATTGAGGAGGGAACCCCGTTTTATCAGCTCTATGGAGGAGAGGATGCGGGGGAGGGGCTTTTAGAAAATGTGCCTTTGCCCGATGAGGAAACCGAGCGGCAAATGTATGTGCGCACAGGTGAAATCTTGCGCGCTACGGGCTATGCGCGCTATGAAATCTCAAATTATGCCCTGCCGGGAAGGGAGTGCAGACATAATCAATCTTATTGGAACCGGACGGAGTATATTGGATTCGGTCTTGGAGCGGCATCTTTTTTTGGGGGATGTCGCTTTTCGAATGAGCGGGATCTCACCGGATATATCCGGCTGGCAGAGTGTAAAAGTTCGGTCTGCGCACAAAAAACAAGGTTATCGTTGAAGGATGAAATGGAGGAATTTATGTTTCTCGGACTTCGGATGATGTGCGGTGTGTCGGAAGATGAGTTTTTTTTGCAATTTGGAAGGGAGATGTGGGAAGTATATGGAAAAATTTTACAAAAACATATTTCTCTTGGATTATTGGAAAGAAGAGGGAGACGGATTGCACTGACCGAGCGGGGGATCGATGTAAGCAATATGGTTTTTTGTGATTTTTTGCTGGAGGAATAAATTTTCTCAAACAGGAATTTAATGAAAAATTTAGAAATAAGTGTTGACAAACGAGGGAGTAAGTGATATTTTATGTATAGATGTTAGCACTCCAATCAAACGAGTGCTAACAATTCGGAAAGGATGTGCAGGAAAACAAAAAGGCTGGTGTGTAGATGGAATTAGATGAAAGAAAATTGAAAATACTAAAAGCAATCATCTGTAACTATCTGGAGACTGGCGAGCCGGTCGGTTCAAGAACCATTTCCAGGTACACGGACTTGAATTTAAGTTCTGCGACCATCCGCAATGAGATGGCGGATCTGGAGGAGATGGGCTATATTGTACAGCCGCACACGTCGGCGGGGCGCATCCCTTCAGATAAGGGCTATCGGCTCTATGTGGATACGATGCTTCTTGAAAAGGACAGGGAAGTCGAGAGCATGAAAGAGATGCTGCTTGAGAAGGCGGACAAATTGGAAACTTTGCTCAAACAGGCGGCGAAGGTTTTGGCGGCAAATACAAACTATACAACAATGATTACCGGACCGCAGTATCGCAGTAAAAAAGTAAAGTTGATTCAGCTTTCCGAGATGGATGAAGAGCAGCTTTTAGCGGTGATTGTTCTGGAGGGAAATATTGTAAAAAATAAAATTATTCCTCTGCGTGAACCGCTCGGCAAAGAGACAGTACTCAAGCTTAATATTTTGCTGAATACCTGTTTGCAGGGATTAAATCTCGCGGAGATCAATCTTCCGCTGATTCAAAAGATGAAGGAACAAGCCGAGGAATACAGTATGGTGATCAGTGATATTTTGGATGCAATCTCCGAGGCAGTCGGCGAGGAGGGGGAGGTTGAGATTTTCACAAGCGGCGCGACGAATATTTTAAGATATCCAGAGTTAAATGATACACAGAAGGCGACAAATCTTCTCTGTGCGTTTGAGGAGAAGCAGCAGCTTGGGGAACTGATGGCAAAGCTCCCGGAAAATGAGGGTGAACAGCACAAAATCCAAGTATATATCGGCGAGGAAACGCCGCTTGAATCGATGAAGGACTGTGCCGTTGTAACAGCAACCTACCGCATTGAGGAGGGGGTCTATGGAAAAGTTGGGATTATCGGTCCAAAGCGTATGGACTACGAGAGAGTGGTGGTTTCACTGCAAAGTCTGATGAACCAACTCGACGGAATCTTTAAAAAGTAAATAAAAAATCAGCAGAAGCCCGGAGCGCGCACGAGAGGATTTATGGACGCTTGCGAAAATAAATCCTCTCTGGGGAGTGTGCGCGAGAAGGGCGGATGCGGAACTAAAAATAAGAGGTGATGACGTGGCAGATAATATAGAAGAAAAGGAGCTTGAAGGGACTGTGCAGAAGGAGGAAGAACAGCCTGGTGAAAGCATGAAAGCGTCTGAGGAGGAAAATATTGGGTCTGCGGGGGGCGCGGCAGAGGAGGAAGATCTTAGCGCGGATATCGGGGAGGAAGAGGAAGAGGAAGCTTCCCAGGATGACAATGTGCCAAAGGAGCGCAAATCCTTCTTTAAGAAAAAGGAAAAGAAAGATAAGAAGGATGAGAAGATTGAGGAGTTAAATGACCGCTTGATTCGGCAGATTGCAGAATTCGACAATTTCCGCAAGCGCACAGAGAAGGAGAAGTCGCAGATGTTTGAGATCGGCGCGAAAGATATTGTAGAAAAAATCCTTCCTGTTGTTGACAATTTCGAGCGCGGGCTTGCAACTGTGCCGGAGGCAGAAAGGGAGAGCGCGTTTGTTCAGGGGATCGAACTGGTCTACAAACAGTTGATGAAAGCTCTTGAAGATGCTGGAGTAAAGCCGATTGAGGCGGTAGGAAAAGAATTTGATCCGAATTTCCACAATGCAGTGATGCACGCGGAGGATGAAAATTTCGGGGAGAATATTGTATCAGAGGAATTCCAGAAAGGGTATCTGTACCGGGACTCCGTAGTAAGACACAGCATGGTCAAAGTGGTAAACTAAAAAAGTTTTCTATTGCATTTAGAGTATTTGCTAAAAAATGTAAATTATATATCAGGAGGCATGAACTATGGGTAAGATTATTGGTATTGACTTAGGTACT
>CAJUCG010000186.1 GCA_910585065.1 uncultured Lachnospiraceae bacterium | reverse complement strand
GTACTATGCTGTCGGAATTCGCACACAGACTTTTTCCTACGAGGAATTTGCAGAGATGCAGCGCTTCCAGGATGAGACTGGGATACAGATAATTTATCCGTGGGTCGAGGCAAAGGATATCGCGGGGATCGACAATGATCCTGCAATCTGGTATCAGGTGTCCGATGCAAAGGGAACCCCGATAAAGGATGAGAATGGAAACTGGATTCCTGCCTACTCTTCTAATTCCGCGATCGAGGGTGCGCCGTATAATAGTCAGCGCATTGAGGGCGACCCAGGAACCTGGATTTACAGTGTCCAGAAATCCGGTGCGGTATCTGCACGTTTTTGTTATTACAATTATTATATTTATAAAAATGGTCATGTTCCACGTTATCTTTTTGGTACAAATGTTATGGGGCAGGACTTATTTATGGCAATCGGCGTAGGTGCGCGTTTTTCGCTGCTTTTTGCAGTTGTGGTATCAATAATCAACCTGTTTATTGGCGCGATCTACGGGGCTGTGCAGGGATATTATGGCGGCAAGGTCGACATGATAATGGATCGCGTCGCTGATGTGCTGAGCGGTTTGCCATTTATTGTGTGCGTGACGCTGTTTCAGAAGCATTTGGCAAATGAGGTTGGCGCGGTAGGCTCCTTCCTTTTTGCCTATGTGCTGACTGGGTGGATTGGGATGTCGGCGTTAGTCAGAAAGCAGTTTTACCGCTTTAAGGGGCAGGAGTATGTCCTGGCAGCAAGAACGCTTGGCGCATCGGATAAACGCCTGATGTTCAAACATATTTTCCCGAATTCTCTCGGCACGATTATTACAAGCTGTGCGTTAGTAATTCCCAGTGTTATCAGTTCGGAAACAAATATGACCTACTTAGGCATTGTAAATTTATCCGAATTTGCAGGCACGACCATAGGGACATTGATGTCACAGGGACAGTCGGTTGCGACGACCTCGCCGCACGCGATGGTTTTCCCGGCGATCTTTATCTCGCTTTTGCTGATCTCGTTTAACTTATTCGGCAACGGTCTGCGCGACGCATTTAACCCATCGACAAGAGGAATGGAGGACTAGGAAATGGAAAAGAAACTTGAAGTAAAAAATCTGGTAATTTCCTTCCGCACCTCGAACGGGAAAGTGCAGGCGGTAAGAAATATCAGTTTTGATTTGGCAAAGGGGGAAACTTTAGCGATCGTCGGCGAGTCCGGATCGGGCAAGTCCGTTACCTCCAAGGCAATCCTTGGCATTTTAGCTGGAAATTCGATTATTGAGGGCGGAGAAATTATCTATGACGGAAAAGATTTGCTAAAGATCTCAGAGGAGGATTTTCACCGGATTCGCGGGGACAAGATTGCGATGATCTTCCAGGACCCGATGTCAAGTTTAAACCCGATCGTAAAGATTGGCAGGCAGCTTACGGAGGCGATGATCTTAAAGAACAAGGCGCGCCGCAAAGACTGCCGCAGAAATTTTAACAATTATCTAAAACTGCTTGAGCAGAACATGATTGAGACGAGCGCGAAGGGTGACGCGGCAAGGATAGCGGCACTAAAGCAAAAATGCAAAGATTTTGATAAGTTTGAATATAAACATATCGAGTTGGAGGAGGAGTATAACAAGGCGAGAGAGTCCGCGGAGGAGGCAGTTTCTGAACTGGAAAATCTTGTGTTCGAATTGGAAAAGAAATTTGACAAGGATTTGAAAGATAAGATTTCGGATGTAGTAAAGCTTACAAAGGGTTCCTGCCATACCTATTTGGTAAAAAAGGATGCGCCGCGCCTAAACAGTCTTGCAAATGAACTGCCAAAGCTTGCCGCTTCAGAAAAGGATGCAAAGAATTACCAAAAGACAATTGCTGCGATGAATGAGATGCTGCCGATCCTAAGGGCGGCACTTGCCCTAGAGCAGCCAAATTTCTTCGCACTTGGCTACTATGAAACCTTTGCAAATGCAGCTGTACCGGAAAAACCTATCGGAGAATTAAATGTTTTTATGCATAAATATCTGGACGATAATTTTATGTTAGCTTTTATTGACGATGCGAAGAAAGCTCTGATCTACTCGGCAGAAAAATCTTATCAGGCAAAAGAGAAGGCTGTGAAATTTTTAGAAGGGAAGCGCGCAGTATTTTTAAAGGAGCATTTGGACAAAAAGGAATGCGAGGAAGCGTACAAACTTTGCGCTAAGGAAGTTGCGGGAACAATCGATCATATGGAGATCCGAAAGGACAGCCTTGCATATACTTTTGGAACGGGGCTCCGCAGTGAGATTGACAAATATTTTAACGGTATTCACAGAAATGAAAAAGAGAAGAACCGCTATGAAAAACAGAAGGCGAAATATGACGCGCTTGTGGCGAGGGGAAAAGATCCGGACTGGCAGGTGGTGCCAGCTTCTTACACGGATCTGGAACTGACAAAAACAAATATCACAATGCAGATTGACCGTCTGATCGCGCATTATAAAGAGATTTTAGCGGTAAAGGGAACGCGGGATTTTTCTGCGGAAACGATCGCAGTGATCGATTACTTAAAGGAAAATGCGAGCGGCGTAGTCGAGAAAGTGACAAAGCGCTTAGCAAAGGAGAGGGCGATCAAGCTGATGGAGGAAGTGGGTATCCCGGAGCCGAGAACGAGGTACAATCAGTATCCGTTTGAATTTTCCGGCGGTATGCGCCAGCGTATTGTCATTGCAATCGCGCTGGCAGCAAATCCGGATATCTTAATCTGTGACGAGCCGACCACAGCACTTGACGTGACCATCCAGGCACAGATTCTGGAATTAATTAACCGCTTGAAGAAACAGAGAAACATTTCCGTTATTTTTATTACGCACGATCTGGGCGTGGTTGCAAATATGGCGGATCGCGTAGCAGTAATGTATGCAGGAAAGATCGTCGAGTGCGGGACGGCGCAGGATATTTTCTATGAGGCGGCACACCCGTACACTTGGGCATTGCTCTCCTCCATGCCGGATCTCGACACTTCGGAGAAGCTTGATGCTATTCCTGGCACACCGCCAAACATGATTTTCCCGCCGAAGGGCGATGCATTTGCAGCGCGCAATAAATACGCGCTGAAAGTTGACTTTGAGAAGGCACCGCCAATGTTTAAGATCAGTGATACACATTATGCGGCAACTTGGCTGCTGCACCCGGACGCGCCTAAGGTGGAGCCTCCTAAGATTGTGACCGCGCGGATTGAGAGAATGAAGAACAGGAGGGAGGCAGAAGATGGAAGATAAAAGGGATGAAGTTTTATTGAAGGTGGAACATCTTTGCCAGTACTTTAAGATGGGCAAGTCCGAGTTGAAAGCCGTGGATAATGTTAGTTTTGATATTAAAAAGGGCGAGGTATTCGGGCTGGTGGGTGAGTCCGGCTGTGGGAAGACAACAACTGGACGCTCCATTATTAAATTGTACAATATCACCTCCGGAAATATTTATTTTAAGGGAATCCGCATCGGCGCAGGCATTCGCTCCTACCAAAATGCGATCGCAGAGAAAAAGGCAGAATATAAGGAAAAAATAAAGAATGCGAGCGGCGATGCTGCCGCAGAATTAAAAAGGGAACTGGATGATTTTGTTGCAGAGCAGAAGGCGGCGATCAAAGCGGCAAAGCATGACCAGAAGAACTGTGACAGAATGTACGCCGAAAAGTGTGTAAAAGAAGTAAAGGCGAAGTATGAGCCAATGATTGCCTCCGCGTCGGCGGCACAGAAAGAAAAGCTGCAAAGGGAGTATCAGAACCAACTGCGCAAGGCTAAGCGCACCAAGTTAGTTACGCAGATCCAGATGATTTTCCAAGATCCGATCGCCTCGCTTGACCCGCGTCTTACCGTGCGCGAGATTATCTCTGAGGGGCTGATTATCCAGGGTGAGCGCGATAAGGAGACCATTGACAAGAAAGTTTATGAAATGTTAGAGTTAGTCGGTCTGGTCAGAGAACATGCCTCCCGCTATCCGCACGAGTTTTCCGGCGGACAGCGTCAGCGCATCGGCGTGGCACGCTCAATTATTATGAACCCGGAGATGATTATTGCAGATGAGCCGGTCTCAGCACTTGATGTATCGGTACAGGCACAGGTAATCAATCTGTTGAATGAGTTAAGAGATAAGTTCGGTCTGACCATATTGTTTGTGGCACATGATCTCTCGGTAGTAAAATATTTTTCTGACCGTATCGGCGTAATGTATTTTGGAAAATTAGTTGAGTTAGCACCTTCGGATGAGCTGTTTTTAAATCCGCTTCATCCGTATACTAAGTCCTTGCTCTCGGCGATCCCTCTGCCGGATCCGATCTATGAAAAGCAGCGGGTGCGCATTGTGTACAATCCGCTTGCGGAACATGATTATTCGGTGGATAAGCCATCACTTCGCGAGATTAAACCAGGACATTTTATCCAGTGCAACGAGGCAGAGTTTAAGAAGTATCTAAAGGAATTAAAATAAAGCCAAAAAGGGGGCAGCGGCAATGAGGAGACGAACCTATTATCTTATCTGTGCGGGGGTGATTCTTGCCATTGCCCTTTTTCTTGCAGGAGAGAGCGGGGTATTCTCGGCGGACACATCATCAGAGATTTTTCGGATTCTCTCAGACAGTTTTTTTGTGCCGGGTATCCTTTTTATGGGATGCGGCGCGCTTGGCTGGATGGCGACAAAAGGAACTTACGATATGTTAAGTTTTGGTTGTGGTCGGATTGCGCGCAATTTCATTCCGGGGATGGATAAGGAAAAATTTGACAGTTTTTACCAATACAAGCAGAGGCGCGATGAAGATGGACGCAGATGGAAGCCACACCTTTTGATCAGCGGCGCGGTGGCATTTCTTCTCGCGCTTATATTTACCGCCCTTTATTTTGTGACAAAATAATAAAAGCGGAAAGGATATAAGATCTTATTATGTATTTTGTAAGTTTTATTTGGATAAAATAAGATTTTGAATAAAATCATGATTTCTGCAAATACTGTGAGTGTGAAATGAAAATACTTTACAGGAGGAGAGATTTCATGAAAAGCAGAATTTTAGCATTATTACTTTGCAGTTGTCTTGCCATAACGGGAATGACCGCATGTTCCTCTAATCCGGACAATAATAATTCCGCGACGGATGAAAATGCCGGGGATAATCCGACGGGAGGTCCAGATGATAACAATGGCGGAAGCACTGGGAATCCGACGGGAGGCGCAGGCGATAATGGAGGAAATACTGTAAATCCGACCGGAGGTGCGGGCGATAATGTGGGAGGTCCAACCGGAGGTGCAGGTACAGGAAATGGCACACAGGGCGAGGGAAATGTGTCCGGTGCGTTGGAAAACGGGGTGGATGATGTAATTAACGGGATTGACAATGCAGTGGACGATGTGACAAACGGCGGTGCGACCAACAATGGAAATGGTTTGACCAATAATGGTGCTGCCGGAAACGGAAGTGGAACCACAAACAATGGCGGCGTAAATAACGGTGCTGGAACAACAAGATAAGTTTTTAATTTTTTGAGAAACTGCCGCATTGCAAAAGCGCAATGCGGCAGTTTTTTGATGCGAATTTGTGTGCAGGGAAAATTTTCTGCTTAATTTGTATTATATCAGATCGTATCCGTGACGGATATCCCGCTTAAACACATTGCAGGAGATATCCCCGCGGACAGTTTGACCGATAACTTCCATCCCAAATTTTTTTGCGAGATGGAGCGAGACTGCATTTTGTGGATGAATTACAGCAAATACGGAGGAAATTTCAAAGCGGCTGCACAGTGAGAGGCATACGCCAATCGCTTCCGAGGCGTACCCCTTGCGCTGAAAACGCTCGCTGATCAGATACCCCAATTCCACATTGGGGGAATTCCCGATTATTGTAGGTTCAAATCCGCAGCGACCGATAAGTTCCCCGGTGGATCTAAGGAATACGCCCCACAAACCGTAGCCGCGAAAATGATAAGCACCAGAAATATATGCTTTATGAAGCTCGGAGAATTCTGAAAAACTTCGGGCGGATTCATCGCAAAATCGCGCGATGGAAGGCTCTAGGAGGATTTTGTATAGAGCGGGCAGATCATCCATGGCGAGTTCACGCAAAGTAAGTCTTGGGGTTTCGGTGATTACCGCGGGCAGATGGTTGGTGTGCTGATAAACATAATATAGGAAATAAGGGGTGACTTCCTCGAAACTTTCCACAATGCAGTTTGCTATCGAGAGATCCTGATTTCCAGAATTTGGATTATGGAATGCGAGTCTTGACATCCCTGCCGCTTTTGCGGCGCGAAGACCGTTGGAGGAATCCTCAATAACAAGACATTCTGAAGGAAGCACATCAAGTGCTTTCGCTGCGGCAAGAAAAATATCCGGGGCTGGTTTCGGGTGAGCGACTTGCATACCGGAGACAATCTCTTGTACGAATTCCGTAAGCTGCTGGCGTTTTACGGTCTCAAGAATTTCTTCCCTCGGTGAGGAGGAGGCGATGGCGATCTTATATCCTTCATGCCGCAGTGCCTGCATAAGTGCGTGAATACCCAAAATTGCAGGATACCCCTCGTTTTGGAGCAATTCTTTTTTTGCCTCATCGTTCGCCCGCATCAATTCTTCGATCGTGGCGGAGAGCTGCCATTTTTCTTTGATGACTTCTAACATATGTTTTGCCGTGCTGCCAATAAAGGAATAGCAAAAATCAATCGTGATGGCAATGCCAAATTTTTTCATCGCGTTGACAGCGGCAAGCGCGTGCAGCGGTTCACTGTCAATAATTACACCGTCCATATCAAATAAAATTGCTTTTAACATAAGATTCTCCCTGTTTTTGATTTTAACCGGAGAGAACTCCGGAAGAATTACTATTGATCATATCGTAGCATGGGGACAGGAAAAAAGCAAATAAAAGAAAAGAGAAATTGCTTGACAAGAGAATGTGGATATGATATTATGCAAAAGCTGTCGAAAATAAGAAGATACAAAAAAGTCGAAAAAACTTGAAAAAAGTTCTTGACAGGATAAAAGAAGCATGATATA
>CAJUCG010000185.1 GCA_910585065.1 uncultured Lachnospiraceae bacterium | reverse complement strand
CAGATAGCGGTGATACGCCATATTCGAGAGGATATCTGCGATGGTAAAGATGGATTTCGCTGTTTTTTCCACCGTCTCCCTCTCCACCACCCGCACCTTCTGCGCGGCGGCAAGGTACTCATCCGGATCGACCCCAATCTCGTCGGCGATCCGCTTTATTTTTTCCGGATCTACATGTTCTGTAAGTACCTGTCCGCCGATAAAGCATCCAACCTGTCTGCCGCCAACCATGATCGGTGCCGCGAAATCCACCAGCCCCGCATGGCAGGTATACACTACGGATTTGCCCTGCTGAAGTGCCAAAAACGCTCCGTTTTTATCGCACTGTTCGCAGCGCGCACAGCCGATCTTTGAACTTCTTGTATATTTTATACAAAAATCTGAAAAATTAGATCCCTCAGTGACGGCCACGCCGTTTGCATCCGTCGTGAGAACCGCAATATTACTCAAATCCGAATAAACATTTTGTATCTTTTGCAGCGTGTCAATGTCAATCAAATCTGTGAGCTGCAACTCATAATTCAGACTATCCATAACGCAATCCCCTTATTATTATCCAATCAGCTTTTTTATTGTACTCAAAAGCTTGTCACGATTTACTGGCTTTAACAGATAACTCTGCGGTTTGAGCATCAGTGCCTCCTGGATCTTCTTCGTCTCTGTAACGCCAGTTAAAAAGACAACCGGAATATCTTTTGTCTCCTCGTTCGCGCGAAGCTGCGCTAAAACTGCCGGACCATTCTCTCCGGGCATTTCATAGTCGAGAAGAATCAGATCCGTTTTTTTGCGCTCAAGAAACTTTAATGCAATTTTCCCGCTGACCGCCGTTGCCACATCATACACTTCGTGCAGATGTTCCTTGATCAATTTGAGCATCATTGTATTATCGTCCACAACTAACACATGTTTGCGCGTGGAATATTTTCCCTTAAGTGCCTCAATCTCTGCTGCCACTGTCGGGGAAAAGCCAGAAGTACCTATTGGCTCTTTAGAGAGCAGTGTCTCCGAGAGAGACTCTTTCTGTGACTTTGGCGGCTCCCAGCCCAATTCTTCTTTTGCCGCCTGCCGTCCCTCCAAAAGTTTTTTGATTCTTCCTATAATGACGGGCATCGAGATCGGGCGGTACAATGTCATATTTGAAACATTTACCGCGACCTTTTCCACCTCGTCACACTCCTCCTTTGCACCGAGCAAAACAACCGGAATACGCATCTCCATCATCCGGTATCTGGCATTGACCAACTGATTAATACTGTCCCGCGACTCACCAGCAATGCAGTAGATAAAAACATCCGGCTTATAGAAGGTCAGATGCCTTACGATATCGTCATAGCGGGTCGAAGTTGTCACAGCCTCAAACTCATCGCTTGTCTGGGAAAAGAAATCGTCGATGATCGTATTGTTCTTCCCAGAGATCAGAATTTTATATTTCATCGCAAACCCCCCTTTTTACCACCATCCGGCCTTTGCTAAAGCATTCCTATAAGTTATCTTCTATCTTTATTATAGCCTTTTACACGCCTGCTTTCAAGTGGCTGACCCATAAATTTTTCGACAGTATATTCTGTTTTGAAAAACAGGATATCTTATTTTGAAAATTTGAAGCGATCCGAGAAATCAAAGGTCGCAAAATAATCCTGTGCTGTCTCAGCCCGCCGAATCTGCTTTATGGAGCCGTCCTCACAGAGCAGAAGTTCTGCCGAGCGCAGTTTGCCATTATAGTTGTATCCCATCGAAAAACCGTGCGCGCCAGTATCGTGAATAACCAGATAATCTCCAATAGAAATTTCTGGGAGTTCCCGCTCTATAGCAAATTTGTCATTGTTCTCACAGAGCGAACCAACAATGTCATACTTGTGATCGCACAGGGCATCTTCCTTTCCAAGCACTGTGATATGATGGTACGCATTGTACATTGCAGGACGCATCAGATTCACCGCACAGGCATCCACGCCGATATATTCCTTGTAGATATGTTTTTCATGGATGGCGCGGGTGATCAGATGCCCATACGGCGCGAGCATAAAACGCCCAAGTTCCGTAAAGATCGCGACATCCCCCATGCCCGCCGGAACCAAAATTTCCTCGTAGGCTCTGCGCACGCCCTCGCCGATCGCCTCGATATCATTCTCCTTTTGCTCCGGGCGGTATGCCACACCAACACCACCCGAAAGATTGACAAACTTAATCTTCGCGCCGGTCTCCTGTTTTAACTCAACTGCCAGCGTAAAAAGTGTCCTCGCAAGTGCTGGATAATAGTCGTTTGTCACGGTATTGCTGACAAGGAAGGAATGCAGACCAAATTCCTGCACGCCAAGTTTTTGTAATTTTTTGTAAGCGTCAAAAATCTGGGGCTTTGTCATCCCGTACTTTGCATCCCCCGGATTGTCCATAATCCCGTTGCTCACGGTATATACGCCCCCCGGATTATATCGGCAGCAGATAGTTTTCGGAATACCACATTCCTCTTTTAGAAAATCAATCATTGTATAATCGTCAAGATTGATATACGCATGAAGTTCGCTTGCCTTTGTAAATTCTCCCCGCGGCGTATCATTTGAGGAAAACATAATATTTTCCCCCTCAATCCCCGCTGCTTTTGCAAGCATAAGTTCCGTTAGAGAGGCGCAGTCCGCACCGCATCCCTCCTCCTTTAAAATGGAGAGGATATACGGGTTTGGCGTTGCTTTTACCGCAAAATACTCCTTGTATCCGGCATTCCATGAAAAGGCTTTTTTTACGCGTCTTACATTCTCCCTTATCGCCCTCTCATCATAAATATGAAAGGGGGTTGGATATGTTTTTACAATTTCTTCCACCTGCTCTTTTGTCACAAAAGGTCTCTTTTCACTCATCTTCTCTTTTTACTCCTCTTCTCTTTATGATTTCCACCACTTTTTTTGATGCATTTCCATCATCAAATGGGTTATATTTCTTCGCAAACTGCTGGCAGCGTGCTTTTTCCTCCGGGGAAAATCCCCTTTTTATCGCTGCGATCAGCGCAGGCGTTGTCGTGACCACCGGTCCTGGAGCCTCCGCCTCAAAATCAAGGTAAAATCCCCTTAGCACATCCTTATAATTCTCCAGATCATAGGCATAAAAATACATGGGTCGCCCAAGGATACTATAATCAAACATCACCGACGAATAATCTGTAATTAGAAGGTCAGCAAGCAGATAAAGTTTGCTGATCTCTATTTCCTCCCCCACCGTGCGGACAAAATCCGGGCAGGGAAGCGCGTTTTTCTCGCGCACCATATAGTGAAATTTTACCACAAGAACATAGGAATCCCCAAATTCTTTCTGCATTTTAAAAAAATCCAGCTCGGTTGCAAACTGGTAATCCCTCTCGTCATAAAACCGATCGTCCCTCCAGGTCGGCGCGTAAAGCATCACCTTTTTTCCCTCTGGAATCCGAAGTTTCCTGCGAAGTTCCTGCTCGGAAAAACTGGGTAAAATTTCCATTTCTTTCACTGACTTTACTAAAATATCGTTGCGCGGATAACCGATCTCTAGGATTGTCTTATGAAAATCAAAGGCGTGCCGGAACACCCTGCTGGAAAATGGATTCTGCGAGATCAGATAATCCCAGGTCGCCGCATTTTTTCTAAATTCCTCCTGATACTCTAGGAGACTTTCCCCTCCCGCCATATGCAGCTCCTTTAAGTCAAGCCCCAATTTTTTTAACGGCGTTCCATGCCAGGTCTGTATATAGATTGTTTCCTTTCGCTTAATCATATAGTTTTGGAATCTCGTATCCGAAACCCATATTCCCGCCGCCGCCATCACGATATAATAGCGAAACCTTGCATTTTTTAGGGGGCGCACACCTTTTGGCAGTTCCCCTTGATAATACTTTGGATCATCCAGAATATAGTAGATTCGAAAACGTTTTAGCAGTCCCTCTCTTGCCATCTCCTCACAGATCGCGCGCGGATTTCCCGTGTAGCTGCGCCCAAGACTGCTCATAAAGACCACCGTTTTTCTTTGAACTGGAATAACATGTATCAGAAGGCGATAGCCAAAAAGTACTATATTTTTTGCCAGACGCTTGATATGGCACAGGGGGCTTTTCTTCTCGCCCGGTCGCCTGTCCGCCCTCAAGCCCCTTCCCCTTTGTCTTCCTTTTTTGCCATATCCTTCTGGTATAGATCCTCCTTGATCTTTGTAGTGGAAATCCCCTCAGTTCGCGGCAGATAAACCACCTCACAGTAGTCTTTTAAAAAGTCAAATTTTCCCTTCCAGTCATCGCCCATCACAAAAACATCGACCTGATTGCGAACCACATCATCAATCTTCTGCTCCCAGTTATATTCTGGGATCACCTCGTCCACATAGCGGATCGCGGAGAGAATCAGTCTGCGATCCTCATAGCTGTAGTACGCCCTCTTGTTTTTTACTGCGTTAAATTCATCTGTCGAAAGCACGACAATCAGGTAATCTCCCAGTTCTCTTGCACGGCGCAAAATATTGATATGCCCCGCATGAAGCAAATCAAATGTGCCGTATGTAATTACTTTTTTCACGGTGTTTCTCCCTGTATAATGTATTTAGGTTGTTCAAGGGATACCTATAAACCCTGCTTCTTTCTCTGCGGCTCTGCCTCCCCATCCGCCGCTTCTTCCGCCTCGTTTGTCTCCACCAGCGAGGCCACATAGATGGGACGGTTTTTCACTTCCAGGTAAGTCTTCCCCAAATATTGCCCAAGTATACCCATACTAAAAAGCTGAATGCCGCTGACTCCCAAGATCATACAGGCGAGCGACGGCCAGCCGCCAATGGGATCTCCCCACAGGATCGTCTTGATCACAATATAAATAATGGCGATAAATGCGCAGATACAAAAAAGCACTCCAATCAGGGAAACTAAGGCAAGCGGCATTGTTGAGTAGCCGATAATCCCCTCCATGGAATATTTTACTAATTTCCAGAACGACCATTTTGTCTTGCCCGCTGCGCGCTCCACATTTTCATAGGGAATCCACTTGGTCTGGAATCCGACCCAGCTAAAAATTCCCTTGGTAAACCGGTTGCGCTCACTCATTTGAAGCACGGCATTCACCATTGTACGGCTCATCAGGCGATAGTCCACCTCGCCCTCCACCACCTCAATCTGACTAAGTTTTGCAAACACGCGGTAAAATCCCTTTGAGATAAAGGAGCGCAGCTTTGGTTCCCCCGTGCGGGTGATCCTCTTTGCAGCAGCACTGTCATACCCTTCCATAGTAACCGCGTCAAACATTGGGATAAGCAATGCCGGAGGATGCTGCAAATCCGCATCAATCACCGCTACATAATCGCCCGTAGCGTGTTCTAACCCCGCGTACATTGCCGCCTCCTTGCCAAAATTGCGCGAGAAGGAGAGAAAGCAGACCCGCTTATCCTTTTTTCGTAGTGCCCTCATCTTTTCAAGCGTCCTATCCGACGACCCATCGTTGACAAACATAAACTCAAAATCCGCCCGCGCCGCAAGGCATCCTGCGGCGCGGCAAATTTCTTTATAAAATAATTCGATAACGGCCTCCTCATTGTAGCACGGGATAACCGCCGTAATCTTTTTTTTCTTCTCCACTAGCCTTCCTCTTTCATCAGCGCCTTTGCAAGGAAATCTACCGATTCCAGGCGCAGTTTTTCAATGCGCCCCCTAAGTTCTTTCGGATTCTTGATTTTGAACTGATCCATCTGCACAAAATCGCGCGCCCGATACAAAATATGCTCCTCAAGTTCCAGTACCTTTAGCAGATCGACTGTGCGGCTTCCGGTCTGGGAATGCAACATCGAGATAAAGGGACGCTCGTAGATTGCAGAAAAAACTGTTCCGTGGAAAGAATTGGTAATCACATACTCCGCTTTTTCCATCTCACCCAAAAACTCACCCGGCGTATGCGTATAAAATGAGTCCAACTCATTTTTAAAAATTTTTCCTGGTTTTCTCTGAATTACAGGCAGACCAGTCGCAAGCGAAATACTGTCCGCAAGCTGAATTAATTTGCGGTTTGTCTCCATCATATAGACAAGGATATATCTCTCCGTCCGCTTCGAGGGCACCTTGATCTCATCGTACTCCTCCTTAGAAAGAAGAAGCGTCGGATCAATGACCACGGCGGGCATTTTTCCTGTTACTTCGGCGACTGCCCCGGAGGAGGAGAACTCTCTTACCGAGATCGCATCAAATTTTTCTAAGGCTCCTGCAAAAGAACTGCGGTACTGCGCCGGAAAACGCTCCCTGCCGATGCTGGCGGCATAGGAGATCCGCTTGCTGCCCTTCTCGGCAAATTCTAAAAGATAGGCCGGATCATACCCTCCCGTATGATCGGGATTCCAGACCTGATCACTTCCTGCAATATAACAGTCAAGCCCCGGCGGATTTTTTTCAAGCTCATCATAAGTTGTATAATCCCCCACAAACTCAAAATGTCCGCGCAGAAACTCCGAATATTTCTCATATTTTATTTTAAGCTTCTTTCGTCTTTGCCGCACCTGTCTCTTTCTCAGATACTGCAGACACTTTCCTGCCGTGTCAAGAGGCGGGACAGTGTAGAGCCGGTCAATCACCTGCGGGTGATAATTTACAATACAGGGCTGTGTCCCCAGCTTTTGCAACGCTTTTTGCAGTGCCCATGCCTGCAAAGTCGCACCATAATTATGCGCGCTGTGAAATGTGATAACTCCCGTCTTCATACACTCTTCCCTCCCTCACGAACTCTATCAAGAATTCGATCAATCTCAAGAACCTCCGACTCTGTGACAATGCGCTCCACTTTTCCCTCATCAAATGCCGGGCAGGAAATCTTCTCAATCTCACTGTTTCCCACCACATAATCATAAAGTGCTAGATGTTCTATTACATATCTCACACCTTTTCGATATTCCTGCCTCTGCTGATACAAAATATCCCGGTAAGAGAGGAAATTGTATATCTTTGGCACAGCAAAGCATCCGCAAATATGATGTACTAGGCGATCTCGGCTGCTCATATTGACCAGATAATCAATACGGATATTTCCAAAATATTTCTCCTTCTCAATCCGCGCTAAATGATCAATTTGCTCGTCGGTTCTCTTTCCATAAATCTGGAAGCGGAACGCAAAAATACAAGCGATCCGGCTCTTTATTGTATAGTTTACA
>CAJUCG010000184.1 GCA_910585065.1 uncultured Lachnospiraceae bacterium | reverse complement strand
AATCACAATGGTTTCTGCGGAATTATGCAGCCGCTCGCGCAGCCGTTCTGGCATATGTTCCTTATATTTATACTGGAGGGAATGCTCCACCGTCGCCCAAAAGTCCATGGCAAGAGTTCGAATCTGAATCTCCACCGGAATCGTTTTTGGACCTTTAACCGTCTCCACCGAATACCACACAATAATATGATAGCTGCGATATCCGCTGTCCTTCTGGTGGGAGATATAATCCTTTTCGCTCTTGATTTTCATATCACGACGCTTTTTAATTAACTGTGCCACTTTGTAAATATCCTCGACAAACTGGCAGATAATACGAATCCCCGCGATATCCTCAATCTGTTTTTCGATATCATCCACGGCGATCCCCTTTTTCTGCGTCTTCTCCAAAATGCTTGAGATCGTCTTTACCCTGCCTGTTACCTGTTCAATCGGTGAATATTCCCCTGCCCTGCGATATTCCCCGATCATATGATTAAATTTTACCTTCAACTCTTCTACTGCAAGAGTATATGGCTCTAAAATTTCTCTCCATAATTGAATCTGCATAAAAACCCCATTCCTGTGCACCTTCTCCTGCACATTTTAATTTCTTTTTCATTTATAATTAAATTATCATCAGAGATCACCGTTCCCCCAAACGGTCAAACTCTCTTCCCCTTATGGCTGTGTACCCGGTGTCGGCACTTTCTCTTCGTCAGAAACCTTCGGAAACAGAAATTCCTGCCACAGCGTGCGATTTTGTCTTAGATCGGCTACTAACGCCGCCTGACCGCGAATAATGCTGGTAGTATAACGTCCCTCCGCAGGGATTCGATAAGAAGAAAAGACGGCGGCGGGCATAGCCAAAAATAAATTCAGATATTCGCTGCAGTCCTCTCCCGTAATATCCGTGGTCAACATCTTAAACCCTTCCGTTAAAATGCGAGAAAGCTCTGTTATACTCCGGCTGCGGTTCTGCTCATAAAGTGCCATAATTAAACGCTTACAGCGCGCAGTGCGCCCGATATCGTTGTATTCGTTCTGCGCCGTTCCGACATGGCGGATACGGCAGTAGCCAAGTGCCTGATCGCCGTTTAAATGATTTTCCCCATTTACCATCACCCGGTTTTCTGGCTGTGAAATATAATTTGTCTTATTTAGGTAATCCGCCTCTTTTGCGGTAAGATTTAATGTTACACCGCCGACCGCATCAATAAAGGAGCGAAATTTCCCATAGGAAAATAATAGATACCCGTCCGGGCGAATGCCAAGACTCTGTTCAACAGTATCGTAAACTAACCCTATTCCACCCCTGGCATAGGCGAGACAAATTTTGTCCTCCCCCATCCCCGGCATGGAAACAAAGAGGTCACGCAAGATGGTAGTCAACTTTATTTCACCGGAACTTGCATTTATTGTTACCATTAAAATCAGATCGGAACAAGCCTCCTTATTCTCCCCGGCTTCGTCCATTCCAAGCACCAGAAAATGATGGAGAATCTCCTGTTTTTCCGGCTCCTTCGGCGGCTCGGTAGGCGATGGCACAGGGGTCGCGGTAAGATTGACAGGGGGCTGCTCCTCCGGCGATTTTTCAGCAAAAGGAGGCAAAAGGAATAGAATTCCCTTTGCCACCTTCCCACTCTCCTCTGGCATATATGTGGTATAATCTGCAAATAATCGTCCAATGCCGTGCGAGATAAGAAAATTTCTTCCAGGCCCTGAGAGAAAAAGGATAAGAAGCCCTGCTGCAAACACCCCCGCAGTAATCAGAGCCGGCATAAGCCATGCTGGCTTTTTGGTCACGGTTTCCCTCTGTTTTAATTCTTCCAAAACTTCGTATTCCATGCCGACCTGAGAAGCAAGCTGATTGCTGATATTTTCAATAACATCATCATCGACTTCTTTTTCCATAGGCACTTCGTCCACGTAGATACTGCTCGTGTCAATCTGCGGGAGAGTTTCTTCCTCCGCATCCTCCTTGATTGTAAGGATGGAGGTATTTTGATCTCCCGTATCAATATCGATCGCTTCATTTTCATACGCCGATGACTCCAGCACCTTTTCCAGATTTTTTAAGAACCCTTCGTCCCTCGTCGGATCAAAATCATCCGGATATTCATTTTTCTCCATAATTGCTCCTCCGCTAATTGATTTAGTGCTTCAGGGCATCATAATTTTGTTTTGCCTCCTCCGGCGTATCCGCATATAGTTTTTCATACAAGTACACAATATTTGCCTCGATATCATCGATAACCAGACCATACGTAATTCCATTATGTCCTTTCTTGCCCGAATCATAGAAAGTATCATTGAGTGGAAGGCGGTAGGATTCCATCTGGGAGATCCCATCCTCTACAAACATGGTCAGGAGTTCTCGGATCTGTTCCTCTTTTAAATTTGTTGTAATCTTGGCAAGGCAGCTTTGTGTTACCGGAATTAGATTCATAATATTCTGCGACTTATATTTCTGGAAGATTGCCTGCAGCACGCGACGCTGACGCAGGGTGCGCCCGTAATCGTTCGCCGCGCCGCCGAGCGTCTCCACCTTGCGGATGCGGCAGTATCCCGCCACTTGATTGCCGTTCATATGATTTACCCCTGCCTTTAGCTTGCGGTTTCTCGGATCAGTAATATAATTGGTCGTATTTAAATAATTTGCCTCCTTGGAGCCAAGCTCAATGGAAACCCCGCCAAGGATATCCACGACATCCTCAAAAGCGGCAAGTTTTACATAGGCATAGCCCATCAGATCGATTTTAAAATAGTTCTCAATCGTATGCATTAAAAGTTCAGGACCTTGTTTGTTCCGATTTCCGATTGCGTAGATGGAATTGATCTTTCTGCCGATCCCATCGTCTAACTCCACATACATATCGCGCAAAATCGATGTGATATTCACCGTCTTATTCTTGGTGTTGAGCGTGGCAATCATAATTGTATCCGTATTTAAACTGCCGGAATGCACGCTGTCCATATCACCCTGATCGATCCCAAAAATCAAAATATTCTTGACATAGTCTTCCTTGCGGATCTCATCCGCATCCTCCGGAACAGGAGTTACGGTCACGCCCGGAACAATAATCGTGTCATCGCCTTCTACTTTATTAAGCACGATCGGTTGGATGGCGGTCACCACCTCTCCGAATTCCTTATCCTGTACGCTTCCATAAATAAATTTTGCAGCGAAATTAATCACAATCTGCCGCCCCGGTTTTGTGCAGATCAAAAACACCACAGTAAGTGCTAAAAGCAGTACCACACAGCCAAGCGTTACAAAAATTTTTTTAATCTTCCCCATTTTCTTTTCCTCAGTTGCCTCCTCCAAGACCCCTTTTGCTGTATTTGGTATTCCATCCAGTTCTTCCGCCACCTGGCGCATCAGCGATTCATTTAAGGAGGCAAAGAGTTCCTCCTCTTCCTCCTCCTCAAAAACACCGCCGGTATCCACACGAAAATTGTCCAGATCCCCTTTTACGTCTAAATTTTCGTCCTCCTCATCCTCGAACTGATCATATTCGTAGAGGAAATCCATCGAGGGAGAGACGCGCTCGTTCGGAATATCCCGGTATTTTGAAAAATCCTCTTCCTCCCCAAACGCAGAGTCTTCTTGTTTTTGTGTGAATAATTCCCCATAGGGGAAATCTTCTTCCCATCGAATGGCACCTTTCTTCTTTTCTTCTTCCTGCATCTTCTCCTCCCAAAACCGCAGTTTTTTCATTTATTCCGCCTGAAACGACAATCTTTATATCCCTTATTGATGATACCACAAACAATGGGCGAAGTAAAAGAATTTTTTATTAAGTTTTTATTACAGGGCAGCTAAGAGTTGTTCAAGGAACTTATAGACGCGCAGGGAGGAGGAGAGAGAGAGCCGTTCTTTCGGCGTGTGAATATCTCTCATATCAGGACCGATGGAAATAATATCCATATCCGGTATTTTCTCGCAGATCAGCCCGCACTCAAGCCCAGCATGGATCGCCTGAACTTTAGGCTCCCCATCGTAAAACTGCCGAAACACCTTGGTAAATTTCTCGCGAAGCACGGAATCTTTGCGGTACTCCCAGGCTGGGTAATCAGAATCTGCAACGCAGTGCCCCCCGACAAAGACAAACAGCTCTTTAAGTTTATCGCGCAAAAAATATTTGTAAGTTCCAACAGAACTGCGCACGGAAAAATGGAATACTGCCTCCGTCTCATTCATATGCAAAATGCCAAGATTAAGCGAACTTTCCACTAATCCCGCAATCTCATGGCTCATCTTCTGCACACCGTCCGGTGCCTGCAAAAGCAAAAACAAGAATTTCCGGGCACTTTCTTCCGTAAGTGCAAAATAGGAGTTTTCAAGAGAATTTGAGAGGGTGAGGTTCATTCCCGGCTCACTATTTCCCAATTCCTTTTTGTATTTTCCAAAAAATTCCTGTATTCGGCTGCATAAATACTCTTCCCGCTCCTTTGGCACAACAAGTTCCGCCTGTGCCAAAACAGGGATCGCATTATCCTTCTCTCCGCCCTCCATCATTAAAATCGCAAATTCCTCTTCCTTCTTTAGCTCAAAAAGCAGTCTGCCCATCAGATAGATCGCGTTTGTACGGTATTTGTGAATCTCCGCACCCGAATGTCCGCCCGTCAGACCAAAAAGTTTCACGGTGAGCATACTTCCCTTTTTCGCTGTTCTTTCAAGCGGCAGTGTTGCTGCTGCCCGCAGTCCTCCTGCGCAGGAAACCAATACCACACCCTCATCCTCCGAGTCCACATTGATCATAAAACGCCCGGAAATCTGTGATGGGTCAAGCCCCTTTGCGCCGTACATCCCTGTTTCCTCATCCGTCGTAACCACCACTTCCAATGCCGGGTGCGGGATGGTATTATCCGCAAGCAGTGCCATCCCGTAGGCTAGGGCAATGCCATCATCCCCGCCAAGCGTCGTCCCCTTCGCGCCAAGCATATCCCCGTCCACAAAGAGCGAAAGCGGCTCCTCCTTAAAATTATGCGAGACCCCTTCCTCGGTCACACACACCATATCCATATGCCCCTGAATTACCACGCCGGTATGTCCCTCATATCCCAGTGTTGCGGGCTTTTTTATTATCACATTTTTGAGTGCGTCCTGTACATAGGAAAGCCCCTGTTCCTTCGCAAAATTTACCAGATAGTCGCTAATTTTATCGTTGAATCCAGAACCCCTTGGGATCTGGGAAATTTCGTAAAAATAGTGAAGTACATTTTTATAATCCATCGTCTCAAACATCCATCCGCCCTCCTATTTTGAGTTCCGCATTCGTCCTTCTCACGCACACTATCCAGGGAAAATTTATTTCCGTAGACGCTTCGGACTCCTGCCATTTTTTAGTTTTTAAATGAGTGTATCGGTGCTGGAATCCGCCCGCCGCGAGAAACAAATGCCTCGCAGGAAAAAGCGTTGACTGGCATAACGGGCGCGTAGCCAAGCAAGCCGCCAAATTCCACGATATCCCCCACACTCTTTCCAATCACCGGAATAATGCGCACTGCGGTGGTTTTCTGATTGATCATCCCTATCGCCATTTCATCTGCGATAAGCCCTGCGATAGAAGAATCCGAAATATCGCCGGGGATCGCGATCATATCAAGTCCCACAGAGCAGACGCAGGTCATCGCTTCAAGTTTCTCTATAGTAAGACAATTTGCCCGTACTGCGTCGATCATCCCCTGATCCTCGCTGACCGGGATAAACGCGCCGCTAAGTCCCCCGACATAGGAGGAGGCCATCACTCCGCCTTTTTTCACCTGGTCATTTAGAAGGGCAAGTGCCGCCGTGGTGCCCGGCGCACCCGGATACTCAAGCCCGATCTCCTGCAGGATCTCCGCCACGCTGTCGCCCACCGCAGGAGTTGGCGCAAGCGATAAATCCACAATTCCAAAAGGAATTCCAAGACGCTTTGATGCTTCTTTTGCCACTAGCTGCCCCACACGCGTAATCTTAAATGCCGTTTTCTTGATTGTCTCACACAGCGTCTCGAAATCCGTGCCGCGCGCACTCTCAAGAGCCTTTTTCACCACGCCTGGACCGCTGACCCCGACATTGATCACTGCGTCCGCTTCTGTTACGCCATGGAATGCTCCCGCCATAAACGGGTTGTCATCCGGCGCATTGCAAAAAATCACAAGTTTTGCGCAGCCTAAAGAATCATTTTCTTTTGTGTACTCTGCTGTCTTTTTTACAATTTTTCCCAAAATCCGCACCGCGTCCATATTGATGCCCGTCTTTGTCGAGCCGACATTAAAAGAACTGCATACGCGATCCGTCGTGGCAAGTGCCTGCGGCACTGACTCTATCAAAAGTTTATCCGCCGCCGTCATCCCCTTGCATACCAAGGCACTGTAGCCGCCGATAAAATTTACATCTACCGCCTTGGCAGCAGCGTCTAGTGTCTTTGCAATCTCCACAAAATCCTCGGCGAATTTGCACGCCGCACTGCCAATCAGCGCGATCGGCGTAACGGAAATTCGCTTGTTGACCACCGGAATTCCAAATTCCTTCTCGATTGCCTGACCCGTGGGAACAAGTTCTCTCGCGGTGCGCGTGATCTTATCGTAAATCTTTTTGCATAATACCTTTAAGTCACTCTCGATACAGTCGAGCAGGCTGATGCCAAGCGTAATTGTGCGCACATCCAGATTCTCTTTCTCAATCATCGCGTTGGTTTCCATAACCTCGGTAAAATTTATCATAAAAATTCCCCAGTCCTTTCTCCATTTGCCTTTCGTCATCTAAAAACTGCCGCCGAGTGGTCAGATGCGATGCATCATATCAAAAATATCTTCCCGCTGCGCTTTAATGATCACACCGATCCCTTTTCCGAGTACTTCTAATTCTCCGCTGATCTCGCCAAACTCTTTTTTTGCATTGTTTGTATCTACAATCATCATCATATTAAAATACCCGGACACAATTGTCTGTGAAATATCCAGGATATTCACATCATTCTCCGCCAGATATGTACATACCCTTGCAATAATGCCCACCTGGTCTTTTCCTACCACAGTAATAATTGTTTTATTCATAAACAGCTTTCCTTTCCTGTACCAATTTCTAAAAGAATCTTATTTTGGCGATATATTTATCTTTATAGAGATAATATCTCCGACGGCCGCTCCCTGTTTGCCACTGAGATCTCCGGCGGCGGCGCATCATA
>CAJUCG010000183.1 GCA_910585065.1 uncultured Lachnospiraceae bacterium | reverse complement strand
TTGTAAATGGAATAGAGGACTGGTATTTTGTAGATGGAAACATTTGTATTTCCTTCCCAGAAGGTTCCTTTGGTTTTGGACACGCCGAGGGAAGCCTTGGCGTGTTGATTCCAGCCAAGTAAGGGGTGAGATTTTTCGCGCCAGAATATTGGAAATTAAAGATGGAGGGAATGATGATTGAGGTAAAATTTTATAAAGAGGTGGACGATTCCCTGCTTAAATTTGCGGTAATTCTTGCAAGGACACAGGGAAAATGGGTATTTTGCAAACATCGAAAAAGAGATACTTTTGAGATACCGGGGGGACACCGGGAGGCGGGAGAAGATATCCTTACCACAGCAAAGAGAGAGCTTTATGAGGAAACCGGGGCAGTGGATTTTGATATAGAAGAGATTTGTGCCTATTCTATAGTGCGGGATGGAAACAAGGAGCAGGAATCATTTGGAATGCTGTATTTTGCAGAGATCCGAACCCTTGAGGAAGAACTGCATAGTGAGATTGAAAAAATTATTTTGACCGACGGGGAAGTAGAGTGCTGGACATACCCGGAAATACAGCCAAAGCTGATGGAAAAATATAGAGAAAGTAAAGGTGAAATCCCTATGGAAAAAGCAAAAGAACTATAGGGTGAAATATTTATTTTAGTGTATATAAGTATAAAAAGAAAATCTCCGCTGTGCAGGGATTCCATCCCAAGCGGGGATTTTCTTTTTGCGGTTTTATATTCTTACTTTTACTGCAAGCGCGTGTGCCCGCATTCCCTCAGCCTCAGCTAAGCGGATAATGTGATTGGCATTTTGCTTTAGTGCGTTCTCTGGGTAGCGGATCACACTGTAGCCGCGCATAAATTCTTGTACGGACATCCCGGAGGAGAATCTTGCGGTTCCGCAGGTGGGAAGGATATGGTTCGTTCCGCAGAAATAGTCCCCAACCGGTTCGGTACTGTAAGCACCAACAAAGACAGCCCCTGCGCTGCTAAGGGTATTTAATGCCTCGTCACAGTCATCAAGCAAAAGTTCTGCGTGTTCCGGCGCGATTGCGTTTACGGCATCAACCGCTTCTTTTATGGAATCCACGATAAAAATATCCCCATAGTTTTCAAAAGTTTTTTTCGTTGCATCCACAAGATTGTTTTCTTCCGCTAAGCGAAGCAGTTCTGCCTGGATTTTCTTGGCAGTTTCCACTGAAAGGCAAAACGCGCTGCTTGCCTCAAAACCCGTGCCATGCTCTGCCTGGGAGAGCATATCCGCGGCGATAAATGTCGGGTTTGCTTTTTCATCTGCGATAATAACAATTTCAGAGGGACCGGCCAGGGCATCAATCTTTACTTCGCCATAGAGCAGTTTTTTTGCCATCTGAGTGAAATAGTTGCCAGGCCCTACCACTGCATCCACTTTTTTTACTGTTTCTGTGCCGTAGGCAACTGCTGCAATCCCCTGCGCGCCGGACAACCGATAATAATTCTTTACATTGAGATAATCTGCGACATAAAGCAGATGCGGATCAATGCTGCCGTCACTCTTTGGTTTGGTCAGGATATAAATTTCTGGTACACCCGCCACAATCGCTGGAATCAAGTTCATGTAGAGACTGGAAATCAGCGGTGCCATATTTCCGGGTACGGTTACAGCAATACAAGAAAGTGGGGTATAGTGCCGTTCCAATACCGCACCGTCCGGGTAGGTCTCACAGAAATTTGTGGGAAGCTGCCTTTTGTGGAATGCGAAAAGATTATCACAAGCGTGTTTAATGGCCTGCTTAAACTCAGGGGAAACTTTCTCCTTTGCCGCGGCAAATTCCTCCTCGGAAACAAAAAGTCCCATCCTGTTGATGTCCACCTGGTCAAATTCCTGCATATAAGCGTATAAGGCAGCGTCGCCGCGCATTTTGACTTCCGTGAGTATTTGGCGGACAGTGGTTTCCACAGAAGAGGGAATCCCCCCTTTGCGGGCAAGAAGATTTTGAAAGCGTTTGTTGTCGTAAGAAAATTTGCTGATTGTTACCATAATTTTGACCTCCGATTTAAAGTTTTTAGATAAGGGCAATGCGGTTCCGCACATAAAAAAACGCCTGGCAGAGAAATTTTCCCTGTCAAGCGTGGATCAAGCATTTTGCCCAATATCAATTTTAGCATAGCAGAGAGTGGGGAATTTGTCAAGAAAAAATTCTGTGGAAAAAATAATTGAAAATAGTAGAAATATCTGCAAGAAGAAGATATAATAAAGATCGTTGTTTGAAAAATTAAAGATGAAGGAAAAGAGGAAAAAGTCAATGGAATCAAAAGTAAAAAAATTGTATCTGAAGCTAGAACCATCAAGGACACGAAAGATAAGAAAGCAGGTGTGGCTGCTGCTTTTTGCCCTGCTGTTTACCTTATTTTCTCCAAAAAATTTCCTGCGGGCAGAGGAGTTTGGTTTAAGCGAAACAAAACTGACCCTTTATCAGGGAAATACGCACAAATTAGAGTGCTTTGGCGTGGATAATATGGACGGGGAAGAAGCGGCGGAATCCGACGAGGATCTCTGGTGGGGGATATTTAATGCGCCATCATTTTCCTCCTCGGACAATTCGGTCGCCGTAGTGGATGATAATGGTTTAGTGCGTGCAGTCGGGGTTGGAACAGCAAATATTACCGCGTACTACAATGGAAAAGAAGCAGTCTGTGTGGTAAAGGTCCGCAAAAATTCCTGCGAGTTAGATTATCCAGAATTGGTACTCTACTGTGGGCAGGATGCAATAGTAAATCTCACATACAAAAAGAAGGCGAAGGGGTATACCTATTATCTCTGTGGTGCAGACAGCGAAACTTTAGCAAGCGAGGAGAATCTTTTTTTGGAGGTTCTCGGGGATGGGAGATTCTACCTGTCAGCAAACCATGAGGGGAAATACTATGTTGATTTTGTAATACAAGCTAGGGATGGAAAGGATTATTCAGCGCGCTGCACGGTAACCGTGCTGCCCTGCGGTTTGACCTCCCAATATCTTGCAGTAGCGGACGGAGAAAAAGTGCAGATTGGACTGGAAAATGCGAAATTCCTCTCCTATGAAATCATATCGGACGATGAGGAAGATAGGGAAGAAGCAGAAGGATTCGGCGAGTTCGGGGAGGACTGGGATATCTATTCTGCAAAAGCTGAGATCAGTGTCAGCAAAAAAGGGATTATCACGGCGAAGGAACCAGGAAGTGTCAAACTTGAGATTGAGTTTGAAACGGCTTACCATGAACTGAGAACAGAGACGCTCCATATCCATGTGACAAAGCCAAACTATCTTCCATTTGACACTTATCTTTGGGCGGGGGAGAGCTATCTGCCGCAGTTTACCGGAATAAGTCCATACAGTGTGATTACCGTGGTTTCGGAGGATGAAGAAGTGGTCTGTACACAGAGGGATGACTGGAGTGGCAGCGACCGCCTTATCCCAAAAGAAGCGGGGAAAACAACAATTGTGGTAACGGTGGACGGCATAAGTTTTACGCAGGAAGTAACAACCGTGAATCCGCTACTTTCGGCTTACAATATGCTGCTGCAAAAGGGAAAGGCAAAACGGATTCTTGTGACAGGAATACAAAAAGACAATAAGATCACCTTTCGATCTTCAAACAGATCGGTGGCAAGTGTCACAAAAAATGGAAGGGTTACAGCAAAAGAAGAGGGCGCGGCGCGGATCACCATCAAGGTAGATGAAAGGGAGTATTATTGTACTGTAACTGTCGGCGAAGGAAAGGCGTTTGCTGCCGTAAAAAAGGCGGAGGCGGTGCTTGGCGCACCCTACAGCCAGCCAAAACGGATGCAGAAAGGATATTATGATTGCAGTTCGCTTGTCTGGCGTTCCTACAACGCGGCGGGGATAAAGCTTGTGGGCGCATCGAGCGCGCCGACGGCGGCAGAAGAGGCAAGGAGACTAGAAGTGGAGGGAAAGGTGATCGCCTATACCTATATGCCGCCGGAAAAACTTAAACCAGGGGATCTTATTTTTTATCAGGGTTCGGGAAACAAGAGATATAAGGATATTGATCATGTCGCGATTTATTATGGGGCAAACTATGAAACTGGATGGTGGAATGATGAGGAGATGCACAACAGCGGTATGTTGATCCACGCGGCGGGAAGTGTACATCTAAGACCATATGAATATTATCGGTCAGAAGATATCGTAATGATTGCAAGACCGGTAGAATAGACGGGGGGAAGATTTTGTGAAAAATACTGCGGTACTTGGATTGATTTTTGCGGGGATTAATAATTGTTCCCGCCGCGATATCGGCAGAAAGTGAGAAACGATGAAAAAACAATATGTAAAATTATTTGGTATGGTATTGGCTATTGCCTTGACCTTTGCTTCATGTGAAAAGAAAGAACCCAGCGGGGGGACTCCTACGAAAGCACCAGAGATTACCGGCACACAAATTCCAGAGATCACGGGCGCAGCGGATGAATCAGAAAATACAAGTCAGAATAAAAAAGTCTTTTCGCCTTCCGCAGATGTTTTTGCGGCAGCGAAAACCGTCTGCGATGAGGCTTCCGCAATGGTAGTGCGTTCCCTGCGCGCACAGGGCAATACCCGCCGGCTAAAACAGGTCTTTTCCCGTATGCAAAGTGGCGAGGAAGTTACGGTGGCGTATCTTGGCGGTTCGATCACGGAGGGATATCTTGTCAATTCCGTCCAGAATTACGCTTACAAAACGACTGCATGGCTAAAACAAACCTTTGGAAATAGCAAGATCAAACATATCAATGCGGGGCTTTCCGGCACATCCTCGACCATCGGGCTTCTGCGCGTTGAGCAGGATGTGCTTGATGAGTCGCCCGACCTTGTCTTTGTCGAGTTCGCAGTAAATGATGCGAGTGATACAACAAGCAAGATGATGTATGAAAGCTTGCTCGCCCGGATTCTTAATTCCGAGACGGCTCCGGCTGTTGTCTTGATTTTTACAGTCTTAGAAAATGGCTATACTTGCGAGGATCATATGTCCGCCATCGGCGAGGCGTATCAGCTTCCAATGATCTCGGTGAATGCGGCACTTTCTAGCGAGCTTTCGTCGGGCGCGCTTTCCTGGGCGGATTATGCGAAGGACGGGGCACACCCGAACAATCAGGGGCATACCTATATCGCGGAATTTATTGAGTATTTGTTTGCGGATATTATTGTGGAGCAGACTGTGGATGAGGAGATGGATTACACCACCTGCAAGAAATTTGGCGATGCGTATTCGGGCATGAATTTTTATAATACAAAGAATCTCTATCTGCCGCAGATGGGGGGATTTATAGAATCAAATTCCAATATCACCCATTTTCAGAATAACTGGCTCTGGGGAAAAGAAGGTGGGGATGGGATGAAATTTACGATGAAGGGGAAAAATTTGATTTTGCTCTACCGCGAGGCAGACAATCACCGGCTGGGTACGGCGGAGATCTATATTGACGGAAAACTTTCGGCAAAGGTGGAGTCAAACTCCCCTTCCGGCTGGAATAATCCGCAGACTGCGATCGTGTTGAACGAGGTAAAAGAAGAAGAACATGAGGTGGAGATCCGGATCGCCGGAGGGGATGAAGAAAAGGATTTCCATATTTTGGCATTTGGGACGACTGGAGAAATTTATGGAGGTGAGCGTGTGAACGAAGAAGAAATTCCATACCAAGAACGCGCAGTGGTAAATATTGGAAATCCCTACAAGATTCAGAAGCTTATGGAGCGCGCACAGGCGGGCGAAGAATTGACCATCGGCTTTATCGGAGGTTCCATCACACAGGGGACGGGTGCTTCAAACGAGAATAAATCCTACGCTAAGATGGTTTATGACTGGTGGTGCAGGACTTATCCCCAGGCGAAATTTAATTATGTAAACGCAGGGATTGGGGCGACGACTTCCCAGTTTGCCTGTGCGCGCGCAAGAGAAGATCTGCTTACCTATCAGCCGGATTTTGTGATAGTGGAATTTTCGGTAAATGATGAGGGATCAGCTTTTTATCAGGAAACTTATGAAAGCTTAGTCCGCATGATTTTGCAGGAGGGCGATGGGGAAACGGCGGTGATGGTTTTAAATATGGTGCAGTATGACAGCGGAATAAATGCGCAGAGCATACATAACTCGGTGGCGAAGGCTTACAGCATCCCTGCGGTCAGCATGAAGGATTCCATCTATAATGAAATTCGTTTTGGAAGACTTCTGGCAACCGATGTCTCCTCTGATATGATTCACCCGAACGATAGGGGACACGCTTACGGTGCGGAGATTGTAACATACTTTCTTGAAAAAGTAAAGGATGGAACTTATCATTCCGACACAGAGGCTGTATTGCCAGAGGCAAAAGATCTGATCAGTCTGCATTCAAAACGCTATGACAGCCGCAATACCGCTCCTGTTCTTCACGGTTTTGTAAAGGATGAGAGGCAGCAGAATGGAATCCGGGATATTTTTAAACATGGGTATACAGCAAAGAATAAGGGCGATTCACTTCTGTTTGAAAATATTTACGGCAGCCGCATTTCGCTCCAGTACAAAAAGACCAACGCGCTTGGCGCGCCCGTTGCCGCTGCGATTATTGACGGCGACAAGGATGGTTTAGTACGGCTTGACGGCAATTATCCTGATGGGTGGGGCGACTGGCTGTATCTGGATAATATTGCAGAAGGATTAGATCCCTTGGTGCCGCATACGGTAGAAATTTGTATTATCGAGGAAGGAACAGGAGGGGAATTCTATTTTGTGTCTGTAATTGCAGCGGGTCAGGACGCAGAGTAAATTTAAATTGACTTTCCGTCCGAGATTATCTATAATGTAAACGATATGCTTATATCAGATGTGGGATGACTCCCGCCTCCATAGGCGGGCAGCCTATTTCTATCCGTGGCAGGATTCCATCTCCCATCTGATCTGCCTTTGGCGGATGGCAGGTGCGCAAAAAGAAAAATCCGTGCTTTTGCAAGAATGCTTCTGGCGTTTTTTTAATTGGAAAAAAATGTAAAAGACTTTTCTTATCCCGGTATGGGAGAGAAGCATATAGAATTCAAAATAAGAGAGGAAAACCATGGGATTATTTAGTTTCGGAAAGAAAAAAGCGGGGCAGACTCACGAAGATGTGGAGATGGTCGAAGAAGAGGGAAGAAAACCTTCCCTGGAGGGAAGGTTTTGGAGCCGGGAAGATTTCGCATTTGAAATACAGAG
>CAJUCG010000182.1 GCA_910585065.1 uncultured Lachnospiraceae bacterium | reverse complement strand
GAACAAAGAATGCCGCAAGAAAGATAACCAGAAGCGGAACTGTCCGGTTATTTAGAATTTTTTTTAGTTTTTCCAGAAAAATATCAAACATTATCTTCTCCTCCTGTATTCAAAACGCAAAAGCAGCAGGTGAATGCTCTGAAAAAATTTGTAAAGCAATACTGCAACAAAGATGGTGTAGATAATACGCGGGAGGATAACTCTTCCAAAAAAATATAAAAGATTAAGCCTTCCGTGCAACAATACAAAAAACACATAATATAAAAAGCCATATACCAGTTCACTTACCCCAATAAGCCCGAGAGGCAGAAGGTAATCCTCCCTGTCAAAAATCTTTGCGGCATAACCGTTGAAATAGCCGATCACCATATACAGAATCGCAAAGATCCCAAGATAATCTCCGATGCAGAAATCCATTAACAGCCCTGCGAAAAGCCCGGTTAACAGCCCCGCATTCTGCCCTTTGAAAAAAGCGGTTGAGACGACTAAAATCAACATGATATCCGGCACCACATTCGCCAGTTCAAAATATATAAACACCGAACTTTGCAAAAGATAGCTGAATATGATTTCGATAAAAACAACAATACAACGAAGCACTAGAATTCCCTCTATTCGGATTCACTTTCTATTCTTTCTTTCAACTGCGTGATAATCAGCACATTTTCAATATGTTCAAAATCGACAACCGGAAGCAGATATGCCTTCTTTGCCATATTACTTGAGTCCACCTCGATATTGTGGATATAACCTATCAGGATACCCGGCAGATACTTGTCGCTGATATGGGAGGTAACAACTTCAAAATTCTCCTCGATCTGCGCGCCAAGGCTGATGCCCTCCACACGGATATACCCCTCGTCCAAAAGCTCCAGATCTCCTTTAATATCGCAGGTATCGGAAGTTTTTAAAAACATACCGCTCACATAGCTTGTATCGTCAATGATCGCCCGGATGCGGCAGAAATTTTTGCCGACTTCACTGACAATACCAACTAAACCGTTTCCCGCGATCACATTCATATCCTTCTTTATCCCATCTTCTTCTCCCTTGTTGACAACAAAGGAACTGTAATAGCCATTGGTATCGCGGCTGATCACACTCGCCGCAATCATCGGATAATCTGAATATTTCTTTCCGACCTCGTAGAGTTCCCGAAGCTGCGCAAGCTCATAGCCGTCGGCAATCAGGATGCTGTTGCGGTTTTTTAATTCCTCAATCTCTGCCTTTAGCCGCTCATTTTCCTCCTGCAATGTCCTCTTGCTCTCAAAGAGTTCAAGCTGTTCAGTAAGGTAGGTGCCAACCAGATTGATGCCGTTTTGCATCGGCGTGATTAAATTCCCAACGCTCGTCTTAAAAGGAGCCAATTTATCGCTGTAGCGGTAGGAAATGTAAAGCAGCATCAGACACAAAAAAATAAGGGTGTAGAGCAGATGCTTCGGGCGCACAAAAAATTTGACCTTATGCTTGCGCCTCATAGAATCAGCCTCCGTAATAGGTCTGCTTTAGGGTTAATGCCAGCGAGGAAAACTTGCTGTTCTCAATGATGCGTCCGAGTCCCTTTACTACCGTATTGGCCGGATCTTCGCAAATATTGATATTTAACTCCGTCTCCTGTGCCATCAGTTTGTCCAGCTCAAAGATATTTGCGGAGCCGCCAGTTAGATACACGCCAGAGTCAATAATATCCGAAGAGATTTCTGGCGGTGCTTTCTCCAGAATAATGCGCACGGCATCAATAATGCTATGCATATATTCCGCAATAGTTTCATAGACAAAACTCGCCGAGATCTCGCGCTCGATCGGAAGTCCGGAGAGTACATCTCTCCCGTAGACCTTCACTGTGCGCTCCTCCTTTGGCGGCAGCGCGCACCCAAGCTGTTTTTTGATAGTTTCCGCCGTCTTTTGACCGATAATCAGATTATAATTTTTCTTTACATTCAAGATAATTGCCTCGTCAAGCTTGTTGCCGCCCACCGGAATCAGCTTGCTTAGTACAATACCGCCAAGAGAGATAATGGATACCTCTGTCGTATCTGCACCGATATCCACAATCATCACGCCATGCGCCGTCATTACATCAAGCTCCGCGCCAAGTGCATCCGCTATCGGTTTCTCCACAATGCGCACTTTCTTCGCCTTCGCGTTAGAACTTGCCACCAAGTCAAAGAATGCTCTTTTTTCCACCTCCGTGATATCGGTCGGTGCGGCAACTAAAAACTCCGCCCCCGCAAATTTCCCATGATCTTTTGAGAGTTTGTCAAATGCCAGATTCAGCAGGGAAAGCATATTTGCAATATCCGCAATCACGCCACTCTTTACCGGGTAATCCACTAAGATATTGGATGGAGCCTTGCCGTACATCTCATACGCCTCGTCCCCGATCGCTATTACCTGATTGCCGTTTGCAACCGCAATGATATTTTTCGCGTCGAAAATTACCCCCTCGTTTTTCTTATATATCTTGATCGTACTTGTACCGAAATCAATACCAAATACTTTGCCTGCCATTTCTTCCTCCATTCCCGAACTGCTGCGCTTAAAACGGCGAGCAGCCGCTTTCTTTAAAACTAAAATATCGGTTATCCCCGATAATAATATGGTCGAGCAGCCTGATATCGAGCATCCTGCCCGCCTGTGCGACCTGTGCGGTAAGATGAATATCCTCATGGCTCGCCGTCGGGTCGCCGCTCGGATGATTATGCACTAAAATAATTCCCACTGCTTCCCGAAAGAGTGCCTCAATAAAAATCTCGCGCGGAGAGATTAGGGAGGAATTCACCGTCCCGACGGAAAGACGCTTTTCGCCAAGAAAAATGCACTTGGTATTAAAGAAGGCCACATGTACTTCCTCGACGCTTAAAAAGCGCAGTCTCTGCATATAATACTCTGCGATGGATGCCGGGTTTTGCAGCGTTACTCTCCCGCCAAATCCCTCCCTGCTAAGTCGTTTCATCAGTTCGAACGCGGAGAGAAGCTTTACTGCCTTGACCCGTCCAATGCCATTTACTGAGATCAGACGCTTAAAACTCATCTTCGCAAGCCCCGAAAGATTCTTCTCCGGATTTTGCATCAAAAGCCGTCTTGCAAGTTCCACCGCCGTTTCTTTCTTTGTCCCGCTCTGCAATAAGATCGCAAGAAGTTCCGCATCCGAAAGGTTCTCCGCCCCCTCCCTCTCACATTTTTCATAGGGGCGTTCCGAGAGGGGAAGATCTTTCATCGTCATGGGACTGCTAAATTTTTCCATATACTCCTTTCCTTCTCTCCAGAAGGCATTTGCAAATGCAAAAATTATTTGCAAATGAAAAGATTTTCCGGATCAAAGTTTCCGGTAGACAAAAATGGAAATGATCACGCCAAGAATCCCCGCGATCGTAATTTTAATGGAAAGTCCAAAAGTGACGACGATCACGCCGAGATTCAGTGTAAAATAGCCGTTTGTGGGGGAGCCAAGACTAAATTCCTGTCCGTAATTGAGCCAGGAAAGCCATGAAATATCTCTTGCCAAATACCCCAAAAAGCCCCCAATCACTACGCCTGCCAAAATCAAAAGCAGCAATGCCCATGAATTTTTTCCAATCTCACGCGCCATATCGCACCTCATTTCCGCGATGGTCAGAACTTGTCCTCCCATCATAATCCATTCTATTTTACCACATTTTCTTTGATTTGTATACTCTCAATCAAAAATTCTTACAATCTTTTCATTGATCAGCTCCTGCGCCGCCCGCAAAATCCCAAGTTTTGCGTGATACCAGGTAAGTCCGCCCTGAAAATAGACAGCATAGGGAAAGATAAGCGGTCCATCCGCCGAAAGTTCGATGGAGCTGCCCTGCACAAACGCGCCCGCTGCCATAATTACCTTGGAGGTATATCCCGGCATATCGCCAGGTTCCGGATCGACAAATGAATCCACCGGAGCGGCTGCCTGAATCCCCTTACAGAAGGCAATCAATGCCTCCGGGCTTTTTAGAGTGACTGCCTGAATAATATCATGGCGTTCTTCCACACTATTTGGAATTACCGGATAGCCAAAGGACTCAAACAGTGCAGCTGCAAAAATCGCCCCCTTTAACGCCCCCGCGGTTACGGTCGGAGCCATAAAGAAGCCCTGAAAAAATTTCTGATTCAGCCCGAGTGTCGCACCGACCTCACTTCCAAGCCCTGGTGCGGTCAGCCGATATGCGCACTGTGTGATCAGATCGGCTCTCCCCGCAATATAGCCGCCGATTGGAGCTAAGCCGCCCCCCGGATTTTTGATAAGAGATCCGACACATAAATCTGCCCCGACATCACTTGGCTCCATAGTTTCCACAAACTCACCATAACAGTTATCCACCATACAGATAAGATCCGGCTTGATTTTCTTAACAAAGCGAATCAGTTCACCAATCTTTTCTACAGAGAGCGTCGGGCGGGTCTGGTACCCCTTTGAACGCTGGATTGTGACAAGATGTGTCCTCTCGTTAATCGCCGCTTTAATCCCCTCAAAATCAAAGCTTCCATCGGGCAGCAGATCCACTTGGCGGTAGCTTACACCATATTCGCTAAGGCTTCCTGTACAATGCTTTTTCTCCCCGCTCTCCTCTCCTATCCCAATCACACCCTCAAGTGTATCATACGGTTTGCCGACAGGCGAGAGAAGCTCATCCCCCGGTCGAAGATTGGCAGAGAGTGCTACAGTAAGCGCGTGGGTGCCGCAGGTAAGCTGCGGGCGCACCAACGCCGCTTCTGTGTGAAATACATCCGCATAGACCGCCTCAAGTGCCTCACGTCCAGCATCGTTATAGCCGTACCCGGTCGAAGCCTGAAAATGTGCCTCACAGACCCGGTTTTTCTGCATCGCCTTTAATACTTTCATCTGATTATACTCCGCCACTAGATCAATCTTTTCAAAGCGCGGCATTAAACGGGCTAGGATTTTTTTTGCATAATCGTAAAGTTCTGGACAAATTCCAAGTTCTTTATAGATCTGTTCTATTTCTTTCATAACAAATTCCCCTGTTTTTTATTTTCTGTTTCCCACAGTTTTTGTCGGCTTATCCTTTGCATGATTTACAATTGCAAGGACAATCACTCTTCCCAGATGATAGAGAAAAAGCGCGATTTCCGTAAATCCGATCGCCATCGCGTAAGAAAATTCAGTGGAAACATTGTATATGGACTCCGGATGCCTTACCCCCATAATAATCAGCGTGATAATCGCAAGTAAAAGCATTACATGGACAACAGCATAATACAGCGTGCGCCGAACCTCGAACTTTTGAATTAAGAAACGCTCGATTAACACGGTAATCAAAATCAGAAGCGCGTACAAAAACACGATCAAAACCCAGAGTGTAGAATCTTTTTCTGGCACGGCAATCAGATCGAGAGAGAGCGTTAAAAGTCCTGCAAGTATAGCAAATAAGATGCCGAATATAACGGAGCGCTCATTTGGACTTAACAGGGAACGCCGCTTAGCCGCGGGCTGGTTTGCAATTTTTTTCAGTTCATCTACATTCTTTTTCAATTCATCTTGTTCTTTCATCTTTCCTCTCATTCCGCCGCATACGCGGCAATCTAAAAAGCAATCATTACATCCTACTAAAAGATTTCACACCCTAAACCTTCAGGCAAAATTCTCGACCCGTTCCATTTTTACACTTTTTTGGGCAGCAGGGCAAGCATCGCATCTAGGAGCTTTTCCTCGTCAAACTGATACTCGGCCTTGTCCACCCAAATCACCCCCCGCTCCCTCTTAAACCAGGTCAGCTGCCGCTTTGCAAAATGTCTTGTATCGCGCTTGATCAACTCTTTGGCATTTTCAAGAGTTATCTCCCCGTCAAGGTAGGCAAACAATTCCTTGTAGCCAAGTCCCTGCATCGACAGCATCTCCCTCGTCACGCCCTGCGCTTTTAAGTGCTTCACCTCATCAAGAAAACCGTCCGCCATCATCTGATCCACGCGCCTATCGATAGCTTCATACAAAAGGTCGCGCGGTGCGGTCAGCACAAAATAATATAATTCATAAGGAGAAGTATGCTTTGCCTGTTCCTTATTATGCTCGGAGATAGGCTTTTTTGTCTGCGCATAATACTCAAGGGCGCGAACGACGCGCTTGATATTGTTCTCATGGATCTGTGCTGCCGCCACATTATCCACCATCTCAAGTTTTTTGTGCAGTGCTGCCGCACCATGTTCCCGCGCAAAATCAAACAATTCTTCACGCAGTGCCGTATCCGCTTCTGACTCGGTAAAATCAATCGCGTTTGTCACCGCCTGAATATAAAATCCGGTTCCGCCCACAATCACAGGAACTTTCCCCCGTGCATAAATTTCCCCCATCGCCTGAACTGCCAATTTTTGGAAATTAACCACATTAAATTCTTCCTTGGGCGACAAAATATCAATTAAATGATGCGAAATTCCCCCCATTTCTTCAGGAGTGATCTTTGCTGTCCCAATATCCATTCCGCGGTATACCTGCATGGAATCTGCGGAGATAATCTCACCGCCTACCGCACGGGCAAGTGCGATAGAAAGCTTTGTTTTGCCGACAGCCGTCGGTCCTGTCAATACAATCAGTCTCTTTTTCCCCTGCTGCATTTTCCTCCTCCTTTAGCTCAGTTGACAATCCGCTTAAATTCGCGCTCCAATTCCTCCTTTGTCATTGAGATAATAATTGGTCTGCCATGAGGACAGTGAAATGGATGTTCAAGCTGCAAAAGTTCATGAATCAATGCCCTCGCCTCCCTGTCGGACAAGCGTGTATTTCCCTTTACTGCCGCCCTGCATGAAAGTGCTGCGATTTTCTCCTGTACCAGGGCAGGTGTGCCAACAAGCGGCTCCTCCACCATATGATCGAGCATCTCCATTAACAATGCCTTTCCATCCACCCCATACAAATCGGCGGGCAGCGCGCTTACCGCATATTCTCTGCCCCCAAATGCCTCGATCACAAAGCCAAGAGAGCAAAATGCATCCATATGGCGATTTAGTGCTTCCTCCTCGCGCAGCGAAAGGGAGAGAATGATGGGGGGAGTAAGCATCTGCGAAAAGGAAGTATCCCTTGCTTTCATGTGTGCGATCGTCCTCTCATACAGTATCTTTTCATGCGCCGCGTGCTGGTCAATAATAAATAGTTGCTCGCGAAGCTCTACCAGCCAATAAGTGGCAAACAATTGACCGATAATGCGATGATTCTCT
>CAJUCG010000181.1 GCA_910585065.1 uncultured Lachnospiraceae bacterium | reverse complement strand
GCGGCTGACGCAGGAAATAGTGGATGCTTTTATTAAAAGGGTAACAGTTTATCGGGGGAAGAAAGTGAAGATTGAGTGGGCGTTTGACCGTCTGTGAACGGGCGGGCAGGTACTTTTTTTCATTCTTTGGAGCGGGTGGACGAAATTGGACTTTGCAATCTCAAATCAGGATATTGAATGAATTGGTGAGGATAGAATGTATTCTACATAAGGCGGAATGCGTGCTGAGAAGGGAGAAAATGAATCTATGTCAGAACTGTTTACACCTTATATGCTGATGCATGGGAATATCCCCGTTGTGGAGATAACACTGGATGTCGCGTCCGGAGCTATCGTTTCCATTGGCGCAGTAAAAGAAATTTCCCATTTGCCGGTCGGTATCCCAGTCAGGAAACAGAGTATTGATCGCAGCGCATTGAATGAGTGGTGGCGGGGGCGGACAATCCCGGAAAGCCGTTTGGGGATACGGGATGCCCTGATAAAACTGCATATGCCAAACACGCAGTTATTGGTAGAAAAATGTCTGGGATTGAGTCTGTCTGATCAGTATTGGATATGCCCAGTAGGCTCCGAACTTTCCTGGGCACAGGTCAATTTTTTTGAGAATCTGTTTTCTGGGGATGTGGGTGATATTTTGTTTGGGAAAGGCACATATGACAGTCACATCAATCTGATGTCCCCGGACAATACGACGGACGGATGGCTGAAGAAAAGATGGTTGGTTTTTGACGGGAAACGCTGTCTGCTTAAAGGGGGGAGTGGGGCGGTCTGCCAGGAGCCGTACAATGAGGTGCTGGCAAGCCGCATTTGTGAAAGGCTTGGTATCTCCCATGTTGCCTACACTCTGAGGATAAATCCGGACTCGGAGAAAATGGGTGCTTCCCCATACAGTATGTGTGAGGATTTTATCGCGCCGGATACGGAACTGATTTCCGCATGGTATATTATGCAGACAGAGAGGAAGCCAAATCATATATCGGTGTACCACCATTATCTTAATTGCTGTGAGAAATTAGGGATTCCCGGTATAAGGGAGGCAGTTGATCGGATGATTGTGTTGGATTATCTTATCGTCAATGAGGACAGACACCAGAATAATTTTGGCATTATCCGGCGGGCGGACACGTTGGAGTATATCGGCGCAGCACCGATTTATGACAGTGGGACATCCCTCTGGCTTGATAAGCCCACCGCGATGATTTATGCGGGGGCAAAGGCAATCTGCAAGCCGTTTAAGAGCAGCCATGAGGAACAGATTAAATTGGTTAGTGATTTTACATGGCTTGATTTTTCTGCATTGACTGGAATTGGCGAGGAATTGAAAGAGATTGCAAAAGGCTCCATATTTGTGGATGAAGCCCGGTGCAATACGCTGTGCAAGGCATTAAAGGGCAGAGTAAGGATGCTTGAGAAAGTGGCGTTATCCGCAAGGCATACCGTTTTTTTTGAGAATATGCAGTCTGATGTAATAAGAGATATCGCGTACAGTGGGAAAGATGTGGAATGATCAAGCGGAAAAAATGGGCAGGAACGGACAAATGGCAAAGACTGCCGAAAACAGGCAGCAGCTCATTCGTTGCCTCAAAAGGGAAGGGAGCAGCAAGGCGGCGGACATAGCGGGGGATATCAGGCTTAGCTCTGCAAGGGTGAGGATACTTCTCTCTGAACTTTCGGACGAAGGCAGGGTCAGAACGGAGGGAAACGGTCGGTCAAGGGTCTGAACAGGTGGAGAAAGATGGCTTTTGGATTATTGTACCGTTAAACCGAGCGGGAATTTGAAGATGAAAAAAATCAACATTAATTTCTTGTTAATGCAAAAAGAAAAGCAGTAATATACCATCAGCCCAATAAAATCATGCGGTTTCTGGTTAGATTAGGACATAAAAGTAATAAACATTAACTTGACATATGAGGGTTGGGGGACGTTGTGTGTGAGGGATAGTTTGCCGATTTAACTAATGAAACGGGAAAGAAATTAACATACCCGAATATTACAGGGTGCCTTAGAACAATATTCCACGGGGATAAATCGAAGAGGAGAGATATTTTTCAAAATATCTTGGCAGCAGGTAATCATCAGCTCCCTTTGGTAAACTGATTTTGACAATTTCATTATATAATAGGGAGCTGATGGTTACAATAAATTTTGAGTGATCAGGAGAAATCAATGTCGTTTTGATTGATTCTTTTTAAAAAATTTCCCTTTGTAATATTATTTAAGTTTTTTGAAAGTAAGCTTCCCCTCGCTCAACCAACATATTCCTTCATGAAACAGCACCCAGATTAACTTCTCTGCAAAACTGATAATAATTATGTCAGTTGAACAAAAGACTTCGCCATATTCAGCATAAAAATCCTTTACGAAATTATTTATTTCGCTTGCATCAACAATAAACGGTCCACATTTCTTTTTGTAACAATAATCGGTGATCACACAAAGTTCTCCATTCATCTCACGCATATGTTGTAAGCAATCTAAGGATTCCATATCGTTTAACTTAACGAATTCTCCCCCTACATCGAATCGTTTTATAACATTAAAATATAAATCATCCACATATTTCATTTTTATGTTAAAAGCTTCCTTTAGTTGATGGTTAAATTCATCCCAGGATATATTACTTGCCATAATACCCATGATAATAATTTTCCCCCCCTTGATATAATGTTTATCAGTCACTATCCCGCTATTTTTTTGATGTTCAATTTTTATATATGACCCTTTATTAGTATTTGGATATCCCTCAGAAATCGGGGGTTAAGGTGTATTTATTATCATCTACAAGCAGATATTCAACTTGCTTTTTTGAATTATACATCCTTTTAGTATTTGTTAAGTAGTCTTCAAACGTATGTCCTATTAATCCTTTAGGGCTTGCTTCGCCCTTAATCTTATCAACTTTCGAAATTTTATTGATAGCTGTATTATTACCAACAGTAAAATTCTTTTTGCAATTTTTCCTGTTGTACTCTCCGAAAACGTACTTCCCACCGTCTGGCTTGCCTTTTTCTGGTTTGCGGCACTAAGCTGCCTTTTTGAACTGAATGCATCGTCCAGTTCGTCAATCCTCGCGCTTATGGAAGTATAAACAAATTATCAGTATAGGCTGTCCAACCCACTTTGATATATAGACGAACTATCTCCTTTTCATTGTATTCTGTATATTCCCTTATTTCCATAGGCTTTTCCCACAAGTCCCGGTTTAACTTTTCAACCATCACAATGCCCTTCTTCCGAATACCTGCCGAGGCACTCGGAATATCTTTCATTTTCTTTTAAAAAATGGGTTAAGAAAATTTTTTCAATTGAGACATTCTTACCAATCGTCTTTTCCAGTGAAAATTTTACTTCCCATGGACGGTAATGGTTCGAATACATGACAAAAGCTTCCTTGATGAGTTCGACAATAGAATCATCTTCATTCGCAGAAATCAGGCTGATCAGTTTTTCCATGTTCTGTCTTGCTGTTATAACGATAAATGTCAGTTCCCCGAATAAATCGCCCGCCAGCAAGTCTCTGTGTCTTTTCAATATTTCAATCTTTTTATTATATTCCTCATCATCTTCCGTCAACATCTCATCCAAATATCCTCTGTGCATCATATCTAAGAGCAAGAATCCGCCACTCCATATTACCTCTGATACCGTAGTCAATAACTCAATCATTTCTTCTTTGTATTGTTCATTGTTTTGCATTTAACCTCTCCTCCTCTCATAATTTTAGTGTCTGGCAATTGACTGGAATTTTAATCTTCTTATTTCAATTGATTGCATAAATTATATCACGCTAAGTTTCCATTGTCTATAAAATTCTGGTATTTCTGATTTCAAATCAATATAATAATCCCATTTTGTCTTGCTATCGCGTGTGCTTAGCAATACTCCACTTGAAATGCTTCGGAATACGGTGTAAATTATTTCTCTGCGGATATTATATTCCTTTTTTGTTTTGGTGCCAAGCGTTTCATCCGATGTTTTGATCTCCGCAACCAGTTTATTTCCGACGGTATCATAGAGATGGAACGAGTGTTATTTATTCTAATTTATCTTTATTTTCGATCATATCACACTTACCCGTTAATAATTTCTTTTTTTGTGCAATCATATAATAACGCATTTACTTGTGCAATTTTATTATCTTCCATAATTTATCTCCTATATTATAAGTACAGTAGTGTTTATAGACTCTCTCCAAAATCTTAGATTGGGAAACCTCTCCATTTCTCGGGTGAAGATCATAGGGATACTTACCTCGATAAAAAATTTTTGCATTTCCAAAAACAAAGTTTATATAAGTTTTAATAATTCACATTGTAATTTATCCTCGTCAAATTCATCAATGTGCTGAAATATAAACAACAGCATATTCATCACTTTTTTAAATGCAAAATTACTTGATCCTACCTCGTCAAATGCTCCACCTAATATTTCTATAGTACCACTAGGTAATTTACATAATGGGTATTCTTTAAAAAACTCATCGATTGCATCTGCAAATTCTTTATTTAATCCAATGGTTACTTCTTTGTTAAAGGGCAATACTTGCGATTTAAAGAAACGATCGTTTCCTCCAAAATTAATAATTATATCTGTTTCATTTTTTTTATTCCTTATGTACTTCATACACACCATTGCATAATTGCTAACATAACGAGGATGCAATTGCACTTCAATACAAATTGTCCCAATATACCAATTGATATCCCCGGATTCTACACTCAAATGCAGAGCATTCTGACCTACATATTTAAATGGCACTTCATCTTTCCATATACATACTACTTTATATTCATTATTATTTTGGAATAATAACATATCTAATCCCTTTCTATGCCCCAGAATTCAAGCCAGACTTTACTAAATAACTCCGGATTTTGTTTTATCACTTCAGGATGATAAAAATTGAATTCTACTGCATTATAATATACTTTAGCTGCTCCGTGGGCTTTACGGTAACCCATACCATTCTTCGTCTTATTAGACTCATATAGCTCATGTATATAAAATTCCAAATCAGCACCACTTATTAATCTAGGTATAGTTTATGGTAGGCACTTCTCTTATTTCTGCATCGTAAGTCATCTATGTAAGCAGGCTGTCAAGAGGATTATACGTATAGGTGGTGTGAACTCTAAATTAATATTTGAATTATTTACTGCTGTACTTGAAACTTATCCATAAAATTTTCTATCAATATAGTAAAGCATAGACTTTATCTCGTTTGATAATTCCATTACTTCTCGCCAGAGTTTTGATTTTCTTACTGCTTGATAACTCCATGTATCGTCCAGTTCGCCAACTATCGCATTTATGCCAGAGTTTGCTCCTGCTTTTACTGCCTGTCCGTAGTCTACCTCCACCAGTGATCTGTCTTCTGCAAAGACCTGATAGCCTACATCCTCGATAAAACTGCCCGTGGCTTCTTTTACTCCAGTTTTTATCGCAGATTTGACAACGGTTTTCGCACTCTTTGCTGCCTTTGCCGTTTTCTCTGCCTTTTTGCAGCTCCGCCAATCCTGCCAATTACCGAGATAACACCGCCGACTACACCTTCACAGACGATTGCTTTGACATTGATCCTGCCGCGCTTTTTAATGAATTTCTGCGTTAAATATTCGGTAACCACACCAACGACAGCACCCGTAATGAAGCAGAAGAGCGCGCCGAAGAAATGCCCATCCGGGTTAGTGTAGCGCAGTGGATTATTCGCGCAGTAGGTATAGCGGCGCATTTATTTTGTAAGTGCAAATATTTTTTGTCAAAAACATACAGCTATATTATTTCACAGACATTTAAGTAATATAGAGTGTTTTCTTTTTTGGTAATCAAAAATTATCTGTAATCAAAACATATTTTTTATTTTTTGTTTTATTATTTCAATATATTTATATATGATATTATAAATTTAAATAAAGTATCTTGCATATTCATTTTTTCTTTTTTCGTCCATAATTTCTTTTGTATATAATAACGCATCATTGTAAGAAACTAAATTACTGTTTTCATTTAAAATATTTTTTCCATGCATTGCTTTTGGAAGGTTATGCAAAATGGTTAGTATATGGTAGACTTCTACTTTATTTTTATAAATATATAAATTTTTTTGCATTTCTAAAAATAAAGTTCTCATCAAACTGCAAATATTCGCTTCTTCCTTTTTGTTTCTTTTAAAAGTATAATTATTACTTATTAATTCCTCTTTTTTTTCTAGTACTCGTTGATAATTCGGAAATTTATATTTTTTGCATAATATTTCCAGTTCTTTAAATAATTTATTAGAACATTCAAACCCATTTTCTTCAGCAAAAATAAATTCTAATAAACTCATCCAAAACAAAATTTCTTCGCCAAGACGTTTCCTTTCACCTATTTTCCATTTATTTCCTCTCTTTCCTCCCTTCTCATATAGTATACCAATATCTAATATTTGGTAATAATAGCCAACGTCCATCACTATAAATTCCTCTTTCTATAAAAATGACCGATAAGATTATATTTTGGTTTCTATTTTACATTCTATAAATGTATTTCGCAATTTCGAGAGGTAGTAGTGGAGCAGTCTTTAGACAGCCCCGTAAACCTATTCTAAAGTTGAATTCCCTCACAGGTACTATACTCCTTTTTGGTTTTAATGGCAAGTGTTTCATCCGATGTTTTGCTCTCCGCAATCAGTTCATTTCTTATTTTTGATAAGTTAATATAAAATCAATCTCTCTTTTTAGCCATTCCTCATTTCTTTTGAAAAGATAATTATAGTTATCATCTGTATAATACTCTATTGGATTTATTTGGTTGTCCTTGCCCTGAATAATATGCGGAGAGTCGTTCGAACAACCTAATTCAATCCATAAATCTGTAAGTTCCATCAGTCCATCAATGCAATTATTATTTTTCTGCTTTAAGTGTCTGCTTAATAAAACAGCACGTAATTTTCTATTTTCGAGTTCATCTTGGCTATTTTCTTCATTAGCTAAGTCATACATAATATCTAGTATATCATTTGTATCACCGTCACTCCCTGCCAATTCACATATTTTTATTTTGTCATTACCCTTTTGAAGTTGTTCAATTGCATATTCTACAATATCCTTTACTGTAAGCTGTTTCTGCAAAATTCCCTTATACAGCAATCTCCAAGTAATAATAAAATTTAATTCTTTAATATTTCCTATTTTTATCATGATTTTATCGGC
>CAJUCG010000180.1 GCA_910585065.1 uncultured Lachnospiraceae bacterium | reverse complement strand
CTGATAAAAATGTTCTTCCTGATTTGGATGTTTACCCAGCTCAGTAATCAATTCCTCGACATTATCCCGGATCACCTCATACATCTGGATCAGTTCAAAATTGATATCATTTACATATGCAATATTAGGTTGCAGTTTAAATAAAACGGCACCTCCTCCCAAAAAAGGCTCACAGTAGGAAGATATCCGTTTCGGAAATAGTGGTGCTAAATCATCTAAAAGTTGTCGTTTCCCTCCAACCCATTTTACAATGGGCGCAGCAAGATGATTTTTCCGCATAATTTGTCCTCTCTTTACATACAGTCTCACCCGTTTATTCTACCACAATTCCGAAACAATTTCAATCAAAAAAACTTGGGCGGACTCTGTTAAAATTCAGGAAATGGACAGAATTACTCCTGCGGTTTCACTTCCCTTTTCATTTCTTCCATATTTTCCGCAGTGACTTCCCCCATGTTTTTTCCCACGCCCTATATTTCCTCTCAAGCTGCGATACATACGGGTCTTCCACCGCCTTTGCCGCCGCAATTGCCTTCGTATATAAATTTCCATACCAGTTCTTTAGCTCCGCCGATGCCTGTTTTGCCCACTCCCACAATTCTTTTGTTTTTTCTGTATCTAATGTCCTCTCCTTCTCAAGATAAACAATTTCAAATGCCTCCTCAAATATTCTCTGAAACAGACCTGTTCCCCGAATCGTTTTCTCATCCGCGCATCCTCTGGCCTCATCGAGATACTGATGTGCTATTCCAATTTTTTCCATTTCAATATAATACCGGATTATCCTTTCGTACTGCAAAACTAGATCCCGCAATTTCCCCGATTTTGCCAATTCTAATTGCGCCAGATAGAGGGATTCATTCTCCTCATTCTTTCCCAAAAAGGTATAGAATCGAATCAGATCCTCTCTTGTTCCCTCATCCCACTCTTTTATCGAATCCTTCCACTGCGCGACAAGTATCTCCATCTCCGGCTTATATTCCAGATCCTGACACAGATAAATACAATCTAAAAAATTATTTTCCGCCAGATCCTCACTTATTACCAGTTCGGCATCGTACCCGCACGCACAGTCAAAATTCGCATTTTTTGCGCGCACAAACAGATCGCCATACTTATTCCCCTCATTATATTTTTTAAGCAGGAAAGTCAAAATCTCAAGTGCCGATCCAATCCCCTGAAAGGAATTTTGCTCACGGTCTTTTAATTCCTCCCGAAAGAGCCAGACAATGCTTTTTTCATCCCCCTCCCCCTCATATAACAAATAGTAGGCAAGACGCAGGCGTGCCGTATAATTTGCATCCTGCGTCCCCCACTCCTTATCCTTGTAGGGCTTGTAACAGACATTTTCCCCGCACCCCTCCCTTAGTGCGAGATAAATTTCCCTCTGCTTCAATAATTCCGTTCTCAGCAGATCTAAGTACTCCCACCCTCCGTTTTGCTCTTCCATATATCTCCCCCAAATGCAAAAATCCTGCACATATCAAAGAACTGCCTTCTGGCAAATTTCCAAGCATCCTAATCTAAATGAAATACCATTGTCAAGTCTTCGCTTACCGGACTATGATCCGGGTTCGTCTCCATAATATCCGCCATATAATCCCACCATTTCCGGCAGATTTCAGTATCCGCGCTGCGCGCCCAAAGGTTTTCATCCTCGATTTCCAGATATCCAAACAACAGATCGGTTTCCGGATCAAGAAAAATTGAATAATTGCTTCCGCCATGGGCATGGATCATCTCCTTCATCTCCTCCCACAAAAGATTGTGGCGGTGTTCATATTCCTTAGCCATCCCCGGATACAATTTCATTTTGAATGCTTTTCTCATCCCTTTCTCCTCCTCTACATCGTGGCTTTTGTAATCTGCCATACCACCTCACTAAAATATCTCACTGGGATATCCTTCATCAAATATGCTTTGTCCTCATCAGCTTCATCATATACATAGCTTCCCCGCCTAACAGTTCCCGCCCGGTAAAATCTCGCGTCATAAACCGTGATCTCCTCGTTGGAACCGCCCACATAACTTCCGGAAAAATACAGTTCCACACCAAGCCCCAATTCCGCATCCTCGCGGTAATACGTATAGAATCCCCCGCCATCCTGCACAGAACCGCGATACCAGCCAAGCCCGGTAAGCCTGCTTGAAAGCGACAAATCATTCAGCGTCCTTCCATTAAAACGCATCAGTTTTCGCGCCTCCTTCTCCTCCTCCGTCACCGTGTAAACTGAACGCTTTAGCTGCTCAAACGGCTGAGTAATCTCATAGTCCTCAAGCTGCCCCTCCCAGGTTTCCTTCTCTTCCCTTGTCAGTTCCACCGGATGCACCAGCCCGATTTTTCCGTCCTCTGGAAGTTTATACTCGTCCTCATCCGCTGTGTTAAACGATCCATCTTCCATGTAGCGAAAACTCTGCACCAGTTTTCCCTTCTTATAAATTCCCCAAATTAAGCCCATCGCAAACTGATGCATCAGCGGATTCTTTACAAAGAGCTGCTCCCAGGCAGAAACACTCCACTCCCTGGATGTGGAAAGTGCCATCTCAAGCCGCGCCCGCTGACTTGTTATCGTGGCTTTCATCTGCTTTTTTAACTGCTTAAATTCCTCATAAGCTGCCTTTGCTATTTCCGCATCGTCCTTCGCGCCCGGCGCAGGAAGATTCTTTAATTTTTTTCCGCGCACCTGCATTCCTTTTTCCGGTGCCTCTTTTGCCTCAAACACTTCAATTTCAAGTGCCGGGGTAATCGTTACAAGAAATGCCCGCGCCCCATAATCAAAACGACGCTCCATCTTTTCATCAAACCCCAAATCGGGTACAATCCGGTCAGCCAATTCCTCCCTTGTAATCCCCAGCTCGGATGCCGCAAATTCAAGTGCTGCGCCCGCTGCTGCCCGCACCTGCTTAAACTTAAATTTGCGCGCAATCCCATCCACAATAAGCAATGCCTGTGGCAGAGGACTTAAACTAAGTGCCTTTACCGCCTCGCACGCGATCGCGCCCCTTGATGCCTGCGGCCACTCCTTAATCTGACGCTCAAGTTTTGTTATAATATCGCTGCCGCCATGGATAACTGCCGCATATAAAACCCAGCGTTTCTTCGATTCCGCGCCCGCCGCAAGCCATTTGTCAAACAGCTCATTTACATATACCGCAAATTCATCCGCGCGCAGCACCTCCGCCAAAAACTGCGCATTCTTGCTTACCCCGCAGCCATCCGCAGAAGCATAGCACAGAAGAATCGCCTGCAAATATTCCTCCTCCGCCACTTCGCCCGCCGCCATATGCACCGCAGAAAATGGAGTTTCATACGCCCATAAAAGACTGCGCTTTCGATTTCCCTTATGCAGATTCTTTACCATTTCCCCGCGGGAAACCACTTTAGAACCATCACTGCTCTTTACGGTATCACTCTCAATTCCCAGTGCGTTTCCCAAAACCTCCCGCACCTTCGCATTCTTTTCCTTCTCTATTGCCTGCGCAAATAATTCTTTATAATCTGCGCCATCCTTCTGCCAGCTAAGCAGCAAGCGGATCGCAAACTCCCGCTCCGTTGCCTTTTTCGCACTTACAAGTCCCTTAATCTCCTCCTCCCACTCTTTCTTCGCCGATAAAATCTTAAACAGATCTTCTTTTACCGCCTTCGAGCTATCCTGTGCATATTTTAAAATTTCCTGCTTGTACTCCTCTGCATTTTGGCTTAACAGACGAAGTCCAACCTGACGCGAATAGGACTCCGCCGCAGAAAACGCGCCCACAGTTTCCTCTCGCTTCTCCTTTAAACATTTCGAAAAATATCCCATCACGCCCGCAAGAAAATCATTCTCTGTATTGCTGTACAAACCAGCCCCTATTGTGCTGACTGCCTGTGCCTGGTAATACATTGGCAGCCCCTCTTCCTCAAAATCCAAAAATACCTTCTCCACTCGTTTTGGATCTATCTTGTCTCTCTCCCCGGCACTTTTACTTTGTTTTGTAATCAGATTGCGGAAAAAGAAGGAAGCCTGCCGGAATATCATATAGACCTCACAGCGGCGGAAAAATTGCTCATCCTTAAAAACCCGATCAAAATTGACTACGACCGCGTAATCATATCCGCCATTGTAAAAATTATTTTTATTATTGCCAAGAAAACAATTATACAAAGAATCCTGCTCCCCATACCCACGCAGATAAGGTCTTGCTGCATCCGCGTCCGCCTGAATATCCTTTTTTGTAATTTCTGCAATCACGCGCTCCTTGTATTCTGTTCTCTTCTCCACCACAAGCTTTCGGTACAGTGTAGGATGCACAGGTTCTATATAGGAAAGCATCCGATTAGCGTCATCGATCCCCGCCTCTTCCATCACACTTAAATAAAATTCCAGATTGTTTGAAACCTGCTCTTTTAAAATATCATCAAAATTCTTTTGCATTGCCCAATAAATATATTTTTTTGAATCAATACCAAAAAACTTATCAAAATTTCCCCCGATCTCACTGATATCAAGCGGGAGTCCATAACTGATTAAGCGTATGGATTCCAAAGCGTCGCGCCAGTTTACCGCCACACAGATCCGCACAATATTTTCCAGCTTATCCGAGAGTGGATAATTAGAATATGCTGTGCCTGCAACCAGCCAAAACCGCCGTCCAACTGGTCTTCCCTTACAGTTTAAGAATTCTTGCGGCACCTTATCAGAAGCAATGGCATCAAGGAGTTTTCTCTTTTCTTTCTCCCCCATATGCTTATCATAAAACTGGCAAAGTTCCTCCATCAGTATGGCTTCATACTCCTGCATCAGCGAAAAATCCTCTTTCTCCACGGTTTTTATTTTCCCGCCGCTCTGATATTTATGCGAGAAATATACCGTAATCAGTACAAGGCGACCGTAACCTGTTAAACTCTTATACTCCAAAGCTTTTTTAATATTCTCTGCTCTGCCATCCGCAGCAGAAATCAATTCATTAACCGTGTAGGAAGGGAGTTTATAATTACACATTCCTGTACTCATCCCGCAAACTGCCACCCGCTTTACCGGATCGACCCCCGCAAGCCTTCGATAACCTATGTATGTTCTGTCAATCAATCGATAACAAGTGGCTTCTCCGATGGCAAAGAGCAGCAAAAATAATTTTCTCACCTCCTCGCTCTTTTCTCTGCGCACAAATTCATTCGCAATGATCGACAATGCACTGGAACTGACTTCTGTTATATCCCGGAACTTAAACCCGGACAAAATCTCTTCGTCCGCCTCCCCCGAAAGAAATTTTAATGCTGCTTCTTTTTCTTCCCCGGAAAGTCCCAGTTCATCGCACATTTCCGATAATTTGCTTTCCTTCTCTCTTTCTTTTCCTTTTTCCATCATTTTAAGAAACCTCCTTATATTTTGTCCGGCTTATAAACTGTCGGACGAATTATCATGAAAACTTTATTCTATAACTATATTTTACAATTATGCTAACAAATCTATTATACCGCCAAATCCCTGTTAAATCAATTATTATTTTGGAAAATTTACAAATATCTCTCCAGTTATTTCCTTATTATTGTACAACAAAAGCGGATTAAATTCTTCTATCACAAATACCGCCTGGCAAAACAAATAAAGAACTTGACACAACACTGGTATTTTGATATGATGTGCGCAGAATACAATATTCATATTTATCCGTGTACTGCAAATATCCAAGAACAGAGGCACATAGAAATGAATCACCATTATTTAAAAACTTTTACAAAAATAATATATCGGATAATGCCGTGTATACTTATTTTTACTGGATGTTCCCCCTATTTCCGTCAGGAAACAAAACCACCAATTTCCGATAACGAAAAAGCAGAAGAATTCAATGCTTCGAAAGATACAGAAACCGGGCAGTCCAACACTTTAACAGATATAAAAACCAAACAGCCCGAATCCTCAAAAGACAAAAATACAAAACAATTTGAAATCTCCACAAATGACAGCAAAACACCTTCCAGCCCAGAACTCACCCCACCAAATCTTAAACCCACAACCACTGAGGCTGACTGGTCCGAATACTTTAATGACTTGAACGGTGCTGCCGTTCTATATAATGCTTCCAATATGCACTATATCATATTCGAACCTGAACTTGCCAAGACAAGGAGATCCCCCTGCTCTACATTCAAAATCATCTCATCACTAACTGCCCTTGAAAGCGGAACCATTGAACCGAAAGATTCCATACGTACATGGAGCAAGGAGGTGTTTTGGAATGAAAACTGGAACCGCGATATTGATTTTTACGATGCATTCCGTACTTCCTGTATCTGGTATTTCCGTGAAATTATTGACATACTTGGCAAAGAAAAAATACAGGAGGAACTGGACAAGTTAGCATACGGCAATCTTGATATTTCGGACTGGGAAGGACGATTAAACACAAACAACAATAACCGGGCTCTAACAGGTTTTTGGGTGGAATCATCGCTTATGATCTCCCCGAAAGAACAGACCGAAGTTATGGCGCGCATCTTTGAACCGGACTCCGTTTATTCTGAGGAAACAAGACAGGAATTAAAACAGGTTATGCAGATTGAGCAGTCGAAACTCCCCGGCATCTCCATATATGGTAAAACCGGAATGGGAAAAGCACAGGGGATTGTTGTCGATGCCTGGTTTACCGGATTCGCAGAAAACCTTGAAAAGGAAGAAACAATTTATTTTTGCATCTACCTTGGTCAGTCAGATGACAAAAATTTTTCTAGCACCACAGCGAAAGAAATTGCAATTCGTTTAATATCAGAATATTGGGCACACTAAAAATATTTTGCAAACCAAAAAAACCAGCAAATACCGAGATTTTTACCAAATCCCGGTCAAATAAAAAATTAAGAAAGGCAGGTTTTTTTTATGAACACAAAAATAATTCTCATCTCCATCGACGGAATGCGCCCTGACGGAATGCTGCAATGCGGGCACCCCTTTGTAAAGAAATTAATGGAATTCAGTGCTTATACCTTACAGGGGAAAACCGAACTGCCAAGCGTTACTCTGCCATGCCATACTTCCATGTTCTACAGCCTCCCACCGCAACGCCATGGAATTTTAACCAATACATATACCCCGCCGGTTCGCCCAGTGGACGGGATTGTGGAATTACTGCACAGAGCAGATAAAACTTGCGCGGCATTTTATAATTGGGAACCGATCCGACATTTATGGAGATCTGAAACCATGACCTACTCGACATTTATCGACTCTGAGGCTGAACCGA
>CAJUCG010000179.1 GCA_910585065.1 uncultured Lachnospiraceae bacterium | reverse complement strand
ATGCTGTTTCATTGCTGACTGCTGACGTTGTGCCATCCGCACTAAGACTGCTGCCTGAATGGGTCTTCGCATAAACTCTCGCATCGTCACATACATAGTAAATGGCTCTATTCTCTTTCGTAAACTGGCTTGCATACTTGATGGTTTCCGCATCCGGTGTCATTCCCCAACGCTCAAAGAATTCCAAAAGATCCTTTTCTGCCGCTGCACAGGAGAGGCGCATCAATGCTTGATCCGTTCCGCCTGAAAGAGTCAGGTCTACACCGCCCGAAGCTGCCTTTGGTGCTTTGGTCGCCGTTCTTGCATAAGTATCTACCCTTGCAAAGAAAAGACTTGCAAGCTGCTCGTTATAATCCGCATAAGTCTTGTAATTGTAACCCGGATCATAAGCCAAATGAAGCTGCCAGTACATCCCCAGCTGCGTAAATACATTGGAAGCCCTTCCCTTTGTCCCGGAAGTTACCTTGTCATATACATTTCTATACTTGAACCGCACACTGTCGTTGGTATCTCTTGCCTGAGCCAGCACAGAGAAATAATTGTTTGTGATCTCTGCCACCGCATAGGCTCCCTGATTGATGTCGTGCCCAATCTCATGCGCGATTCCCCATCCGAAATATTGTCCGGAAATATGTTTTCCTTCCTCGTCAAAGGTTGCTGCACTTTCCCCAGTCAGAGCGGAAGAACCATACTCGATACCAATGTGGTTGCCCGCTGCATACATAAACGCGCCCGCAAACATTCTCTGATAGCGAATATTTAAATGCGATTTCGGCAGACGGTCTATGTCATCAATCGCCGCCACATGAAGTCCTTTGTGCTGGTAGAACAGATGCATCATATCTTCCATACCATTCATCGAAGTAACTACTCTTGCTGCTTTCTCCGCAGTAGTGCCGCTGCCCGCACCCGCCAAAAGCTGTGTTGCCGGCAGGGAGAGCATCATCTTATCCATCAGGATATCCGAAGCACCAAGAACACAGTTTTGCACATCATAGGCAAGACTGGACTCGCTGTGGAATCTCTTATGGTTTTCTTCCATCAGACTTACATATTCTTCCAGTTCCTGAATATAAGCCTCCGCCCTTTTCTGTTTTTCAGCTTCATCCGTCACATGATACAGATCAAGCTTCGGAACAGATACTCCGCCGGACACACGCACCGCATAGCGATCCGCACTGTTCTTTCCTGTATATTCAATATACAGCGCGCCGCCAAGTTCCTGATCCGCAAACGAGGCAATCTTTGGAATCTGGACAATATTCGCACCCACCTTCAGATTTGCGACACTCTTTGCCATCGCACTTGATTCCGCGTGATACTGTGTCGCTACAAGGCGCAGGTTTGCTGCTGCTCCGGTCTTTAACTTGTCACTGCCGACATAGATCGTCACGGTTTCCCCTGCCAGCGCGGTAACGCCGAGCGGCTGCCATGCATTTAGACCGCCAAAGCCCTTGCCTTTTTCGTTCATTGTAATACTAGTGTGTACTTCCACTGATGCCTTTAATTTGACATCGTTTAAAATATCTTCTGCGGTCTTTAATTCCCGCTCCAGTGCTTCAAGCTCCGGATGCTTCTCCCCGCTGACCTCATCCACCTCATTGATCTTAACACGAAGTCTGTTAATATCGTCCTGGGTCACATTCGCTTTAAGTACCGTATGAAGATCATCCGCGTAAAGTGCCATGATCTCTTCCATTAAAGTATCATAATAGTAGAAATAAATCTCTCCAATTCGAATTTGACCGCTTGAGGTAGCTTTTCCAAAACCTAACTGAATCTTTTTCGCCTCAATCGGGGTATCTAACTTAATGATCCGGTAGCTGCGCCCGTCCACATCCTGTCTTGAACCAGGTGAGATTCCCCTGGTGATATTTCCTGAGGAAAGTCCGTTTGTCATGGTGTATGCCGTTCCGTCCGCTGTCCAGTAACGCAATGTTACATAGGTAAAATCATAACCTGGCAGAGTGTACAGCGCGATGGTATCCATCTTATATGCACTGTCAAACTCGTAAGTCAGCCCTTTATCTGAACCCAAAGTGGAGGCATTATAACCGCTCTCATCCCATCCCGCTGTCTGATAATAGGAATGCGGATTACAGTCCACTGTCCCCCACGCACTGCTCGCATCAGTATCCAATGGGCTATCCACCATCGCACAGGCGGTTCTTCTTGTCGCACTTACAATATGCGCGCCCTTCTCCCCCTGATTTCCAATATTGATCAGATGATAGCGCGGAACCTTCGGAGCCTCAAGATCGGTCGTTTTTGCAGAAGCTAAAAGCGACGGTCCACTTTCGCCAAACTCGTTGACTCCTGTCACATACAGCACATACTCCACTTTGTCTGCAAGATCGGTAATAATATATTTATTTTCTTCAATTCCCGTAATCTTCTGGTATGTACTTGCACTCTTTTCCTTATAATAGAGATTATAAGAAAGTGTATCTTTCATATCTTTCCACGATACAGAAATACTCTTATAATTTCCTACAGCTGAGACATTATCCGGCTTATCCGGTTTACCGTTTGGCTTTGGTGTTGCCGTAACTGTCTCGCTGTAACCGCTTTCCCATGTCCCGTTGATGGACTGAACGCAGAGCGTATATTCTGTATAGTTCTTTAAACTTTTTCCGCCAAAGTTTGCAATATTAATAGAATTAGCAGAGGTCAGAACTTTCTCCGATATCTCTCCCTGCTTTATCTGAACCTCATAGCCCGTGATATTTACACATGGACTCCATTCCAGATAAATCTGTTCGCTGCCCGCCGTTGCCTTCACATTCTCCGGGCGATCCATCTCCGGCTCCGGAATTCTGTCCGCCATACCATTTACAAACTCGACTTTGGAAATTTCTGCCAGATTATTGTTATTCTCCATCCCCGTAATGATAATAGTAACTTTTTTTACCGCAATCTGCTGTCCTAGATGCACTCGAATATTGCCATTTGCATCCCGGTTGGTCGTAACCCCTTCCGCGCCGCGCAAGAGGTAGGAAACGCCCTTTGTCACAGGAATTTTTGTCGTATAATCCGTCCCGTTTTCGGTGTATTCCACAGTGATCTCCGCGTCACGGATCGCGTTGTCGCTCGGCGTTTCAATGATAATTCCGTCCGTCGCCACCACATTTTCAGACTCATCAAAATTAAAAGTTACCGAGATCGGGTTTTCCTTTGTGATCTCCCCATTTTTTGGAGCGAGAACAGTTGACCTCCCGCTTAACATATCCTCTAAATTCCCGGATTTTACCTCTGTGTATTGATCTGCCTCCAACTGGATAGCATTTTCTGGAACAAACTGTTCAATATGTGCTTTTGTATCCCTGCTCTCCCCGTTCTTTCCTCCGTAGCTTTTTACAAAAAATTCCAGATCCACAAGATTTACTTTTCCGTCGCCGTTTAGATCCGTAGTAAGGTCGGATGCAGCGACAATTCCATTATCGATCGCATCCACCAAAGCGGTGAGATCATCCTCCCCAATCACTCCGTTTCCATCCACATCGCCAATTAGCAGCACACCTGGATGAGCTGTTCCCGCCGCATAATTCATTCCGCCCAAAAATCCGGTGGTAAGTTTTACTGAGTAGCCCTGTGCCCCAACTTCAAGCTCTTGGGAAAACTTTGCGAACCCTGCCGCTTCCACATTTAGATGATACTTGCCCTGTGGTACATCCTTAAAACTTACCTTCTCATCTTTAATGGTGTCTGCGGCAATTGTCAGCGTGCCATTGAAACCGCCCGCTTTTGCTGTAACTGGAGTAAGACTCACCTGAAATTGAACTGCCTTTTTCAGGAAGAGTGCGGGGGCAAGGGAAATATCCACTTGTCCCGTGGCAGCCGAAATCCCCGACACTTTTGTTCCCTCCGCTGCAAAGCGGAGATCCGGCACGCTTTCTGCGCGTGCTGGCAGCATGGAAAACCCAGACTGGAACATCAGTGTTGCCGCAAGGAAAATCGCTGCTTTTTTCCTTCTCTTCTTTTTCATGTTCACACCTCGTTTCTAATAATTCTATGCCCTCATTATACACGAAGAACTATTTTCTGGCAAGATAGATTTTTATCCGGTGCTTTCTTTTCTCTCCCATGGCATTGCCGCGCGATTTCTCGCCCAGGCTCTGACAAAGGCAAATGTTTTTTCCTCGCCGCGCACGGCAAGCATTTTTAACAGATACTCTAATTGTCTGGACGTTTCCGGATGGATCATATGGTTTTTTAAGCGTCTCTGCTTGCCGCCATTAAAATATTCCAGGGGACCTTCCTTACTATATGCATCTCCCTTATAAATCTTTTCCGCTGCTATGCGGTCACAAAACATTTCAATCACATAGCATTTTGGCATTTGTATCGGAGAGAGTTTCTTTGTTTTGGGGTTGTAGTCGCTCCAATATTCAAAATGATGACGATTACGCCCTTTATGGTGCATCCACGCCTTTGAATAACCATAATCCTCCCGCTCGCCTTCATTTGGACTACGATTGCCTTGATAATACTTTGCGCCGACAATGAATTCTGCTGGCATATATTTCGAAAGGTCATGAAATAGACCCTGAAAACCAATTCCGGCTTTAAAACAATGGCAGATTACCTGGTGCCTATGCTTTGTAATAGTCTTAAAATGCTTGATAAAATGATAGCGCGCCATAATTCCTCCCATCTCTTTTTTATCCGCATTGTTTTAGCGGATCTCTGTCATTCCACCCATATATGACCGCAGTGCCTCCGGGATGCGGACACTTCCATCTGCCTGTAAATTATTCTCCAAAAACGCAATCAGCATACGCGGCGGTGCAACTACGGTATTATTTAAGGTATGCGCATAATATTTTCCGCTTTCTCCCGCCACGCGGATTTTTAAGCGTCTTGCCTGCGCATCGCCAAGATTCGAGCAGCTTCCGACCTCAAAATATTTCTTCTGTCTTGGAGACCATGCCTCCACATCCACCGATTTTACCTTTAAATCCGCCAGATCGCCCGAACAGCATTCCAGCGTGCGCACAGGAATATCGAGCGAGCGGAAGAAATCGACCGTATTTTGCCAGAGTTTGTCAAACCATACCGGCGATTCCTCCGGTTTACAGACCACAATCATCTCCTGTTTCTCAAACTGGTGAATGCGGTATACCCCCCGTTCCTCAATGCCATGCGCCCCCTTTTCCTTGCGGAAACATGGCGAATAGCTGGTCAAGGTGTACGGAAGCTTTTCTTCCGGCAAAATCTGATCGATAAATTTACCGATCATCGAATGCTCGCTTGTGCCGATCAGATACAGATCCTCACCCTCAATTTTGTACATCATCGCGTCCATCTCCGCAAAACTCATTACGCCAGTCACAACATCACTGCGAATCATAAATGGCGGTACGCAGTAGGTAAAGCCCCGCCCAATCATAAAATCACGCGCATACGAAATCACGGCGGAATGCAGTCTTGCAATATCGCCCATCAGATAATAAAATCCATTGCCCGCCACACGTCTTGCCGAATCCAAGTCAAGCCCGTTAAAGCGTTCCATAATCTCTGTATGGTACGGAATTTCAAAATCCGGAATGGTGGGTTCGCCGTATTTTTGCACTTCCACATTCTCGGAATCATCCTTTCCAATCGGCACACTCGGATCGATAATATTGGGAATAATTAACATAATTTTCCTGATTTTCTCTTCTAACTCCGTCTCTTTCTCCTCAAGTTCTGCGAGGCGTGCAGACTGTTCATTTACCTGCTTTTTTACCTCCTCCGCTTCCTCTCTTTTGCCCTGTCCCATCAGCGCGCCAATCTGTTTGGAAAGTTTGTTGCGGTTGGCACGAAGGGCATCTGCCTCCTGCTTTGCCGTGCGGTTTTGCTCGTCAAGCGCGATCACTTCGTCCACAAGGGGAAGTTTGCCATCCTGAAATTTATTTTTGATGTTCTGTTTCACGATCTCCGGATTTTCCCGGACAAATTTTAAATCCAACATAATACCCTCTTTTCCGCCGATCTCGGCTAATTTAAGATTTTTGATAAAATTTCCATGTGTGTTTACACACATTCGCGGGTCTACGCATAAAAAAATGCTTTCGTCCCATATACTTATCCGGTATATGGGACGAAAGCATATCACTTCCGCGGTGCCACCCAAATTGACATGGTAATTTCTCCCGATGTCCTCTTAAACGCAGGATAAAGACTGCGACCCTTCCGGAATTGCCCGACAGCTCAGAAGTGGAAAGGCATTCTCCTCCTCCGGTTTCCACCAACCACCGGCTCTCTGTGGGAATCAAACTGCCGCAGCTTCGTCATCGCTTTTATGGAGCGTATTATAGCACAGGAATTTTTAAGATGCAAGGGGAAAATTCTGATTTTTTCCTGCAAAAAATTAAGCAGGAAAAGTGGATGGCTTTTTTACAAACAAAAAATATGTCTATCTGGTACATATATTTTTATGTATAGCAGACAGACATATTTTCTCAATAATAAAATACACTTTTATTTTAATACCTTTTGATAGAGCAATGTTTTATCGCTATTGTAGATCCGGAAAATTATCTTTGCATCCTTGTATGTATTTGCCTGAAGCTCTTCCAAAAGTGTATTCAAAAGTTCTTCCATCGGCGCGAAAACCGCATCCATCGCCTCTTCAAGCTCTTCATCCGACACATCAATTTCCACGTACTCTTCAAATGTCATTGCGAAAACAAGAGATTTCCCGCTGGCATAAAGTTTTGTTTTCATGCCGTCGGATGTTTCCTCTACCTTGGCGGAACCAAATTCCTTCTTTAGATAGGTTTCGATCTTATTTTCTTCCTTGTTGCTGTCCACCACGGTAACTTTACACTTATAACTCTTGTCATCGTACTTTGCTGTGATGGTCGCACTGCCCTCACCCTTTGCGGTGATAACGCCCTTGGTTGAAACAACTGCTACCTTTTTCGCGCTGCTGCTCCATTTTACATCCGTCGCTGTGATATCCCCCAGCTTTAATGTAAGCTTACTATCCACCTCCATCGTTGCCTTCGCCTTGCTGAGTTTTAATTTTGTGGCAGCAACCGCCCTTTCTGGCGTGATAAGTGTGACAAGCATCAATAGCATCAACACAACAGCCCCAAATTTTCTCTTCATAACAAACCCCTCCTTAAAATGATTTTAAAAGAATTTTATCACATATCTTGAGGCTTTGCAACAGAAAATTAGGAATTTTTTGGATCTTTTACATATTTTTTGATGGCCTGGAAAGTTTCTGCACTGATCACATGTTCAATGCGGCAGGCATCTTCCGCTGCGATATCCTGTGAAACACCTAGGGCAACCAGCCAGCCAGAGAGAAATTCATGCCGCTC
>CAJUCG010000178.1 GCA_910585065.1 uncultured Lachnospiraceae bacterium | reverse complement strand
TAACTGTAAAAGAAAGGTTAAGTATAATTATGATTCAAGCGAGCAATGTTACATTAAGAATTGGGAAAAGGGCATTATTTGAAGATGTCAATATTAAATTTACCGAGGGAAATTGTTACGGTCTGATCGGTGCGAACGGCGCGGGAAAATCGACTTTCTTAAAAATTTTGTCCGGGCAGATTGAGCCGAGCAAGGGAGAGATCATTATTACACCGGGACAGCGTCTCTCATTTTTACAGCAGGATCACTTTAAGTATGATGCATACGATGTGCTTGCCACAGTGATTATGGGAAATGCGCGTCTGTATGAGATTATGCGGGAGAAGGATGCGATTTACGCGAAGGAGGATTTTACGGAGGAAGATGGCATCCGGGCAAGTGAACTTGAAGCAGAATTTGCAAATCTAAATGGCTGGGAAGCGGAGTCGGACGCGGCGACTCTCCTAAATGGTCTTGGAATTGAAACGGAACTGCACACAAGGCAGATGGCGGAGCTTTCTGGCAGCCAGAAAGTCAAGGTGCTGCTTGCGCAGGCACTCTTTGGCAACCCGGATATTTTGCTTTTGGACGAGCCGACCAACCACTTAGACCTAGAGGCCATCCGGTGGCTGGAAGAGTTTTTAATCAATTTTGATAATACAGTTATTGTGGTGTCCCACGATCGCTATTTCCTAAATAAGGTCTGCACGCAGATCGCAGATATCGATTACTCAAAAATCCAGCTCTATGCCGGAAATTATGATTTTTGGTACGAGTCGAGTCAGCTAATGATCAAGCAGATGAAGGAGGCGAACAAGAAGAAGGAAGAAAAGATTAAGGAACTGCAGGAGTTTATTCAGCGATTCTCGGCAAACGCCTCGAAATCAAAACAGGCGACCTCCAGAAAGCGGGCACTTGAAAAGATTGAGCTTGACGAAATCAAGCCTTCCTCGCGCAAATACCCATATATTGATTTTCGCCCAGCCAGAGAGATTGGCAATGAGGTCTTGACCGTAAAGAATCTTTCTAAGACGATCGACGGCGTAAAAGTGCTTGACGACATTTCCTTTATTTTAAACAAGGGGGACAAAGTGGCATTTGTTGGTGCCAATACTCTTGCCAGCACAACGCTGTTTAAGATTTTGGCGGGGGAGATGGAGCCGGATTCAGGCGAGTACAAATGGGGTGTTACCACCTCTCAGGCATATTTCCCTAAGGATAATACCAGGGAATTTTCCTGCGAGGACACAATTGTGGACTGGCTGATGCCGTATTCGCCGGAGAAGGATATCACCTATGTGCGCGGTTTTATGGGCAGAATGCTTTTTGCCGGTGAGGAGGGCACAAAGAAGGTCAATGTGCTTTCCGGAGGTGAGCGCGTGCGCGTTATGCTCTCGAAAATGATGATTATGGGAGCAAATGTGCTGATTATGGATGAGCCGACCAACCATTTGGATATGGAATCAATCACGGCGTTAAATAATGGTCTGATCAAGTTTTCGGGTGTACTGTTATTTACCTCTCTTGATCATCAGTTTATTCAGACGATCGCCAACCGAATTATGGAGATTACACCGGAGGGTCTGGTAGACAAGATTACGACTTACGACGAATATCTTGACAGTGATATTGCTGTGCGCAGAAGACAGAGCTTACAGGTGCAGGTAGTTGAAGAAAATTTGGAAGAATTTGGAACGGAAGATTAAAAAATCAAATGCCTTTGGAATGCCAAATAAATAAAGTTTTATACGATAATGATAGACTTTGATCCGTTTTCAGTAATGGCAAGCGACAGACACGGGGAGGACAGAATGAAAACAGAGGCACAAACACAAACAGCGTCAAACAACCATCAGGTATCACTCGGAGTAAGGGAAAATAAAGGATATTACGATTTTGCGATTTTCCTGCCGGGGATGAAAGTATGCGAGCTGCGTATTTATGATCTGGAGAAAGGCGGGGCGGCAGAGAAGCTGTCGCTTTTCGCACTGGAAGAAATGCCAGGAATGTTTACGGCGCATCTGGCGAAGCGGGAGCTGCCGGAATGTTTTGGATATCGCTATGCAGCGGAAGAAAAAGAATTTTTAGACCCATATGTAAAATATACGGTGGGCAGAGAAAGGTTTGGAGTGCCAGGTGAATGCTTTGGTGTGCCGGACGAGGAAATGTCGCATAAATATTATGCAAGAAAAAACAAAAAGACAGAATCTTATCGGTCGTTTTTCTTTCGGGGGGATGTACGACCGCGCTTGACCTACCAGGATATGATTTTGTATAAACTTCATGTGCGTGGGTTTTCAATGACAGCACCGGGAGTGCGGCACAAGGGGACATATCGCGGACTATTGGAGAAAAAATCCTATTTGTTGGAGCTTGGTGTAAACGCGCTGCTGCTCTTGCCATGTGTAGAATTCGACGAGATCTTAAGCAGTGAGGAAATTTATGAGAAACTTCCCGGCGGTATTTATGCGGCACAGAAAGAAAAGACGGCAGAGCCGCAAAAATACCGCGTCAATTACTGGGGATTTGCAAAGGAGAGCAGCTATTTCGCGCCAAAGGCTTCCTATGCCGCAAAACCGCATCAAGCCGCATCGGAATTTAAACAGATGGTGGCCGGAATGCATGAGAGCGGGATTGAAGTGCTGCTTGAAATGGATTTTAAGCGCACGGACAACCCGAATTTAATCCGTGACTGCCTGATTTGGTGGGTGCAGGAATACCATATTGACGGGTTCCGCTATAATACTACTCTTTTTCCGGCAGCGATGGCGGCACTTTGTCCGGAATTAGCTGGAATAAAATTATTGTCCACAAGTGTTGGAGATATTGACGAGATACAGCGCGTAAACGGTTTTGGTGCTTCCTGTGTCCGGGGGGAAATTTCGTATCCTGCTCCGGTCTGGAATCAAAATGCACGTTCCCTATTTGCCAGTCCGGAATACAAACCGGTACTAGCGGAGTACAACGAGGGATTTTTGCGTGAGATCCGCCGCTTTGTCAAGGGGGATGAGGAGATGGTGGGAGCCGTGGCGGCGCGGATTGAGCGGCAGACGGGGAGTGTCGGCGTGATCAATTATCTTGCCGATCATAACGGCTTTACCCTGGCGGATGTCTATGCCTACGATATCAAACACAATGAGCTAAACGGCGAGGAGAATCGGGATGGCACAGATTACAATTTTAGTTGGAACTGTGGTGTGGAGGGAGCGACAAAAAAGAAAAAGATTTTAAAGCTGCGCAGTCAGATGCGCCGCAATGCCTTGATTTTACTTTTTGTTGCTATGGGAACACCGATGCTTTTAGCGGGGGACGAATTTGCCAACACGCAGGAGGGAAATAACAACGCATATTGTCAGGACAATGAGATCGGCTGGATTTCGTGGAAAGAGCTTCGCGCGAACAGAGATCAATTTGAGTTTGTCAAGCAGTTGATCGCGCTGCGCAAGGCACATCCAGTACTGCACAATAAGCTTTTGCTGCGCGGGATGGACTATATCTCCTGCGGCTGTCCGGATGTTTCCCGCCATGGGACGAGGGCATGGTATCCGGATTATTCCAATTACAGCCGCACACTTGCCATGCTTTTTTGCGGCAGATATGCATTGATTGATAAAAAGACACCGGATCAAAGTATTTATATTGCGGCAAATATGCATTGGGAACCACATACCTTTGATTTGCCGGATGTCAGTGATGGGGAAGAACTTAGATTTTTGCTTTGTTCCGATGTAGATTGTGTGCAAAAGACAAATGTGGGGCAGGGAGAACTTGCTAACGAAGGGAGACCACGCAGATTTGAAGTTCCACCGCGCGCGATCGCGCTTTTTATCGGGCAAAAAACGAAGAGTAAAAAGTTGGGTAAAATTGGAGAAATAAGTAAATGAATACCTTTGTTTTGAAACTTATCGCCTGTATTACGATGTTTATTGACCATTTTACGGAGGTTTTTATCCCGCAGATAGGAAACCTTTCTCTGGATGGATACAGTGGTATCTCACCTGTCTATCTCGTCGGTCGGCTGATCGGGCGAATTGCTTTTCCAATCTATTGTTTTTTGTTGGTGGAGGGTTTTTTTCACACGCATGATCGAAGAAAATATATGGCGAGAATGGCAGTATTCGCGCTGATCTCCGAATTTCCCTTTGATTTGGCCTTCCAGGTAAAGGGAAAACAATTAAAAATGGAAGAATTGTTTTCTTATCAAAATGTGATGATTACCCTTTTGCTCGGGTTAGTTTTGATGTATATTTACGAATGGATTAAGATGAAATATCTGATGCAGCCTTTGATCTTTAATACGCTCGGCGTAATCGCGATTGTGGGCATTGGGTTTGCAGCGCAGCTTTTAAAGACAGACTACGGGATGGGCGGAATTTTACTAATTATGATGTTCTATATGTTCCGGGGCAGAAAGCTATGGATTTTCGTCGGGGGAACAATCGTGCTGGTATTTTTTATCAATATTTTGGAACTCGCCGGGCTGATCGCTTTCCTTCCGATCTTTTTATACAACGGGGAACAAGGTCCTAAGGTAAGATATGCATTTTATGCTTTCTATCCGGTGCATCTTTTCCTCCTTGGTGGTATTGCGTATGGAATGCAGTACCTGTAAAGAGATTGATAAGGGGAGCAAAGTCCTTGATAGGGCTGTCACATCAAAAAATATATACAAGTTTTTTGTATATCTTTAACTTGGTGCGGCAGCCCCATCGACTTCCTTTTTGCCCTTTACCTTTTACTCAAAATGATGATCTTTTACTATCTGGTCATAAAGGTCAAGAACACAATGTTCATCCTCGGCGAAATGTTTGCAGGTGGTGCAAGAAACATTGCAGCAGCACGACTCACAAGTGCTGTTGGTCGTCCTCTCCACATCTTTCTTTGGCTCGTAAGCACTGCAGTTTTCTGCCACCTTTTCATACGTCGTCTCACTTGCTCTCATAGGAATCGCTCCTTTCGGAAAAAAATAATGTTTGCGGTAACGCCTACATTTATAAGAACAAGAAATCCGGCCGGATTTCATTGTGAGAATTATTATTGCGCTTTTTTCGGGGATTATTCATTTTGTAGTCGGGCGGAAATATTTACAAGAATGGGAAATTGGATAGGAAGAAATTGTAAAAATATGTAAAATCGGAGGAGATATGGTAGCATTTCAAATCAAAGAAGTGAAAAATTTTATGGCAAGGCTGTTCCAGAAGGAGGAGTTTGATCATTTTGCTGTGCGGGAGGGGCAGGTGCAGATGGCAGCGGGCTTTCAGTTCAACGGGCATCGCAGCCATGATTTTTATACGGAGGAGGAATTGGGCGCGCTTTCAGAGCCGGATTTTCTGCTTTGGGGGGAATTAAAATCCCTTGTTTTTGCAATGATTCGGGGGGCGAAGACCCCGCTGCTTTTTACCTTGGTACTTCAGCTTCCAGGAAAAAAGCTGGAGGAAGTACTCACAGCGTCGGGGGCAAAGCTTGAAAGAAAAGAAATTGCGGGAGCCTATTTAAATCTTAAATTTCAGGCGGGAGAACTTATGCTTGTCACCGGCGTGGGATTTTGCAGCTTTGTGATGGACAAGATGTTTGAGCGGGAATTTGACTTGTGGGTGAGGAAATTTTTACAGGAACAGGGGATTGTATTTGACGAGGTGTGAAAACGAAACGGGATAAAGGTTTAAATTATAAAAAAAATCTAAATTATTAGCACTCGACTATGTTGAGTGCTAATTTTTTGTTGACATTTGAATTTTATCGTAGTATAGTATTCCTATCGCAGAAAATGCTTTTATCAAAATGGGCGTGATGCCTGAAATTATAAAAAAAGGAGTGATTTTTTTATGAGCAGCACAGAGCATGGCAGTTTGTCAATTAATTCAGAAAATATCTTCCCGATCATTAAAAAGTGGCTGTATTCCGACCATGATATTTTTTACCGCGAGTTGATTTCTAATGGCTGCGACGCAGTGACAAAATTAAAAAAGCTGGAGCTGATGAGTGAGTACAGTATTCCAGAAGGCGAAGAACTTTGCATCCGTATTTTAGTCAACCCGGAGGAGAAGACGATCAAGGTGATCGATAACGGGATTGGAATGACTGCGGACGAGGTGAAAGAGTATATTAACCAGATCGCATTTTCCGGTGCGGCGGCTTTCCTTGAAAAATACAAGGATAAGACTAATGAAGATCAGATTATTGGGCATTTCGGACTTGGATTTTATTCCGCCTTTATGGTGGCGCACAAAGTCACGATCGATTCCCTCTCCTGGCAGACAGGCGCGAAGCCAGTACACTGGGAGTCCGAGGAAGGTGTGGACTTTGTGATGGGTGAGGGGGATTATGCGGAGCGTGGAACTCAGATTACGCTTTATTTAAATGAGGATAGTTATGAATTCTCAAATGAGTACCGTGCGAAGGAAGTAATTGAAAAATACTGCTCGTTTATGCCAGTGCCGATCTATTTCCGCAATGAAACTGTAGAGGAAAAGCCGGAGGACGAGGAAGAAGAGGAAGTAGAGACTACGGATACTGAGTCCGCAGAGGGTGAGGAGGAGATTATCGATGCGGAGGTTTCCGAGGATGGCAAGGCACAGGAAGTTGAGAAGGAAAAGAAAGGACCAAAGCCATTAAACGATACCGCCCCGCTCTGGACAAAACATCCAAACGACTGCACCGAGGAGCAGTACAAGGAATTTTACCGCAATGTCTTCCACGACTACAAAGAGCCTTTGTTCTGGATTCATTTAAATATGGATTACCCGTTTAATTTGAAGGGTATCCTTTATTTCCCGAAGATCAATACCGAGTACGACAGCATTGAAGGGACAATCAAACTCTACAATAATCAGGTATTTATCGCGGACAATATCAAGGAAGTGATCCCGGAATTTATGATGCTGCTAAAGGGTGTGATCGACTGCCCGGATCTGCCGTTAAATGTATCCCGGAGCGCGCTGCAAAATGATGGCTTTGTCAAGAAGATTTCGGATTATATCACAAAGAAAATTGCTGACAAACTTTCTGGTATGTACAAGGTGAACCGCGAGAATTATGAAAAGTACTGGGATGATATCAGTCCATTTATTAAATTTGGCTGCTTGAAAGATGAGAAATTCCGTGACAAGATGAAGGATTATATTATCTACAAGAATCTGGATAAGAAATATATCACGGTGGAGGAATATCTGGCGGCGAAGAAGGAGAGTGCGGAGGCTTCCGACGCAGCGGATACCGAAACCGCGCAGAAAGATACGGAAGAGGTGAAAAATGAAGAGGAAGCAAAGGATAAAAAAGACGACAAGGATGATACTTCAGAGAAAGAGCCGAAAAAAGAGATTATCTACTATGTGACTGACGA
>CAJUCG010000177.1 GCA_910585065.1 uncultured Lachnospiraceae bacterium | reverse complement strand
ACATATTCATTGTATGCGCGTTCTAAGATCTGCTTTTCATTCGCAAATTTCAGCATATGATACGCCTCATGAAATTTGTAATACCCGGAGTCCATAAAAAATTCTTCCCTTTGTGGCTTGCTGTAATAACTATCAGACATCATCAGATACCAATGCACATCCTTCTGCACGATATTCTGGGGCGTATTAAAGGTGTACTGACTTTTGCCGACATACTTGATGATCTGAGCGGTTACGCCAGTCTCCTCACAGACCTCGCGCACTGCCGTCTCCTTGTATTCCTCGCCTTCTTCCACAGTACCCTTTGGCAAAACCCAGCCCTCATACTTGTTCTTATAATTTTTGTAGAGCAGCAGAATCTTCCCTCTGAATATAACAACACCGCCACAGCTCGTTGCCTCGATCATCGCAATGCCTCCTGTTTTTGGTGTTCCCAAACCTGCCTAATAGTATACACGATCTGCGGAATGATTTCAAGACAATTTGTGAAACTTCCCACAACAAACAAGATCGTCAGACTTCTCTTTCATACCGTTTCAACGATCTCAGAAAGTTCCCCAAAATACCAGCCCATTCTGCCATCACTCTTTACAATTGAACCCGCGCTAGTCCTTACAATCTCTTTTAATACGCAGCCCTCCTTCACCTCCAATACATTATTGATAAAATCGCTGCATAATAATTTATCTTCCCGTTTATAGAGAAATTGCTTCGGCGCATCAAATACTATCCCGCTGCTCTTATGGCGCAGCGTTGCGATATCTGATGCCAGAGAGAGCAATTCCACTTCCGCATCAAAATATTTGATACAAATAGTTGCTGGAACAGCACTCTGCGCTGTCTTCGCACGCATTTTGCAATAATCATCATATGCTGTCATGTCAATCTCTGACATCGAAGCATATGGATCTGGCAGGATCAGCGCGTTTAGCTGTCCGCCAATTTTTAACGCGCAGCCGCCGTCAATCGCAATGGCGTGATGCTCATAGTCGAAGACGGGATTCATGCAGTCCACATCCTTCCGGTACAGACATACTGGCCAGTGTCCCACCACCACAACACGCTCAAAATGGTATTTCTGCTCCAAAAATGCATCCATCTTCAAGAACGAGAATCCATCTTCCCCCTCCAAAAGTTCAAGTCGATCGGTCGGGATGCCCGCATGAACAAAAATATAATTTCCGCAGGTAATCATTGTTGGGCGATCGCAAAGAAATGAGATCTCCTTTGCGTAGGATACTGCGATTTTCTCCTTTATCTGCCCCACATTCTCCTCATTGACCGCTGAAAGTTCTATCCCAAGCTCAGCAAGAATTTCCAAGAAAAATCCACATTTCCAGACTTCCCTTGTCCAGCGCAGCTCATCTAAAAAACGCTTTTCATGCCCCTCGCTGCGGTCAAGAAATGTTCTGATCCTTACGACATCCACATTTCCCGCCGATAAATAAATATGAAAGTTTTGCCTTTGCAGTTCCATACAATAGCGGACCGTCGCCAGACTATCCCCGCCCTTTTCAATCAGATCCCCCACAATCACAAGTGCATCTTCTTCGGCAAAAGAAATTTTTTTAAGTAATCCTTTTAAGTAGTGTCCGTGCCCATGAACATCACTGACCACAATGATTCGCCCGTGACATTTTTCTGTAATATCATATATTGCTGTTTTCACTTTCTCCCCCTATTTTTTGTTGATCTGGTAAGAATAAAGAATCTCACAAAAAAGATTAAGCCGTCCCTCTTTATAGTGACGGCAGAAAAATTTTGTAAAAATGGCATGAAAAAAAGCACGAGACGGGATTCGAACCCGCGACCCTCGCCTTGGCAAGGCGATACTCCACCACTGAGCCACTCGTGCATCTGTTTCTTACGAACATCCTTAGTATACTACATTAAAAATAAATTGTCAACAACTTTTTCAATTTTTTTTGCATTTTACTTTTTTGCATTTTTCCCGCCGATAAACACAATTATCTCCGCCCGTCCGCTGAAGGAACGGGCGGAGATACTCTTAAATTTTAATCCTCCAAAGCCATCTGCTTCTGGACTTCCTTGCGATAATTCTGCGGCGAGATCCCATAATACTTTTTAAAAAGTTTGCTGAAATGATACACATCCTCATAGCCGACTGCGTTCGCAATGCTCTTTATGCTGCCCATTCCCTCCCCGCCAAGAATATCCCTTGCCTTTTCAAGCCGTATCTTAATCAGATAATTGATCGGCGATTCCCCGGTCTCCTCCTTGAAAATCTTAGAGACATAGACCGGACTTAAATACATATTATGAGCGATCTGATCAAGTGAAATTTTCTGTTCATAATTTTCATTCAGATAATTCACAATCTTCTTGACCGCGTAACTTTTGCTGTACGTTTCAAAATTACATCCCTTTTGTTTTTGCTGCGGTGTTCCCATCACCTGGCGCATCATAATCAGCAGAATCTGCATCAGACGTGCCTTGAGCATAAAATACTTCCCAATCTGGCACGCCGCATTTTCCGCAAGCATCTCATAGCACTGCTTTAATACCTCATGTCTAGCATCTGTGGGCAGGCGGAGCAGATAGCCCCCATCCCCTAACACAATGGACTCCGGCGGCATATTTTTAAAATGGTAGCCGTAAAACCCGGTAAAAAACTCGACCGTCGGTTCCTCCTTGTTCACGAGAATATTTCTGTGATACATTCCCGGATTACAGATAATAATATCCCCGGCCTCCACTTCATAAATCGCGCCCTCCACACAATACTTTCCCTTTCCTGACAAAATAACCGTCAGTTCTGTAAAATCTTTATGACAATGGTATTTATCCTCCACAGCCATCTTTAACTTACTCGCAAACAGAATTGTCGGATTGAAGTCATTATAAGTCAGGTCATATTGCAAATCACACATAATATCCACCACTTCCGTGCAGTCATTGCTGCAAGCTTGTCCGTTTTTTATCTCTCGCAATTATACCACAGTTTTTCAAAGCAGGAAAGCTTTCTTTTCAAATTTTTTCACTTTTATTCTTCCAAAAATTAGAAAATATGCCAACACGCAGGGGATTCTCGCAGAGGGTTATGCGGCGGCACACCAAGCGAGACACCCCCACTTTTTTGTCTTCCTGAAAAAATCTCAAAACTCCAGCACTTTTATCGTAAATGGTGTTTCTTTGTTCCCACCGCCCAAAATGCAGATCGTGTAACTGACCCCCGATGCAATATTTAGATTGATACATTTTTCTTCTGTCAGCTTCTCTTCCTGCATCTTTGTCGACCTGCATATAGAAAAATCGTACTCGCCGGAAAGAGCTGGAAGAAAGGAGGTTACTCTGCCCTGCATCAGATTGGAAAAAACCCTCTCCCCGCCAGCGAGTGCCAGATCAAATTCCTCGCCGTAGCTAAAATTTGCCGCGCGCAGGCAGGCACGATCCCTCCCCTCGCCGCAGATACATTCCTCCATTGGAATCAGAATCATGCCATTCATGGTATTGTACAAAACCAAAACCATCCGTCTTCCCCCGTAAAATGGCATTGTCTCGCACAAAAGTTCCTCCCCCGTTTCCTCCGAGATCACACTGACACTGCGAAATCCCGCTCCCACTTTTGTGTAGTCGGAAACTTGCCCATAGCAGAGCCCGCGCGCAAGCTCACGATTTCCGATCAGTACTTTTACTGCTCCTACAAAATGGGCAGCATTTAGTATTCTCACCCCCATACACATCATTCCCTGTCCCCTTAGATTTCCGGAACCTGCCACACTTCCTCCATTCTGAAAAAATGCCAGAGGCATATCAATTTGTTCTCCTGCCTATTCTATGCAAAAACCGCACTGAAAATGATAATTCCACCTGTGAAACCAAGTTCACAGGTGGAAAAGATTATCGGCTTACGCGAATCAGATAGGAAATTTCATCGTCCGAGGAGAAAACGATCGAACCTAAGCTCCTTAAAAGCTCCTCGTTCACTTCCTCCAAAAGAGGAGTTTCATCCCGCACTAAAGTATCATACACTCCGCGAATCGTATCATCATTCAAACTTCTTCTCTCGCTTGTCCCAACATAAATATATTCAATATCGTATTTTTCAATCAATTCCCGCACACGTACCTCATCAGTGGAATAATAAAGTTCAATCACGTCTTTTCTGCGCATATCCACCGCGGCAGGAAATCCGCCGGATGCCTCACTGCGCCACAGCCACTCATGTGTCTGCCATCCCATCACCGTCGGCAGTCCCGTCATTGCGGAAATCCGCTCATAAAAACTGTAACTTGATCCCCAGGCTTCAAGAAGAACCGGTGTGCCGTCAATATTTTCCTTTATCCACGCCACACCCTCTGCATCCGCTGCCGACTCCTTCTGCATAAACGCGGTCGCGTCAAGCCCCTGATAGCGGCTTGTGTCCTTCACATCGCCAAACCAGCCATTTACGGAATTTCCAAAATATCCCAGTGTCATCAAAAAGCAAATCCCTGTTACCATGCCCATCACACGCCATGCATAAGTCCTTGCAAATGCAATCAGCCTTACTAGAATAAACGCCATGCAGAGTGCGAACATAATATACGCCTGGAAAGTCAGTTTAAACATAGTATTAGAACGCTTGTAATCGCCCTCGTAAATATCCTTTACATAGACTAACTCAGGAATCAGCACCAGCCCGATCGCACATAGTCCAATAGTAATAATAAACAGATCGGAGATGGTCAAATTTTCAATAAACTGAAATAACCGGTTCTTCTTTGAAATAAATTCTACCCCTGCCTCTTTTTGGTATTCCCTGGAAATTTTATTTCCATTCTCATCGTAGGAAACGCCGGTAAGCACGCCAAGACGTGTGAGTACACTGTAGCGATCACAAATAAAAATAAGGATCAAAATCACAGGAAGCCCCCAGAGTACCATAAGCTGATGTATTGGTGTGCGGTAATAGTTGAGCCGGATTGTGGTGGAAATCTGATCAAAATTTAAGGTAAACGGCAATGCTATCACTTTCGCAATCACCAAGACTACGACCGCCTGCAGTGCGGTTAATTTTATCGTATCAAAAGAAAACTGATAGATCACTGCATTTGAAAATAGGATGATCGCTCCCGCCACCACAAAATAAATTGGGAAATCCCAGAAATTTGTCATATGGAACATCCCGATAAAAAATCCCAGCATCAAAATCATTGGATGCAGTGCCTCATTTAAAATGGAAGCCTTTGGCACCGTTTTTCCCGCGCGCAGCATATCCATATGTTCCTTGCGGTATTGCAGCCAGGCAAACAGCATTGCAAGCACTGTCAACACAAACATAATATTGATTACATGTGCGTGTAAGTCACCCAGCACAAAAGAATAGGTCGGAAACTCATGGATTGTCTTGTCCGCTGTCTCCGGATTGTAGCCAATATAGCGCGTCGAATTCGGAAACCAGAATTTCTCGATCTCATCCTCTGCAAATCCGGCAAGTTTCTGTAATTTCGGGATGATAAACCGAAACAGAGGATAATGCATATTTCCGGCAAACGAAGTGGCAAGCCCCGCAAGCGTCCCGGTAAGAGCGGGCAGAATACGCATTAGCAAAGCAGTTTTTTTCCCGCTCTCCGCCTCCATATACCTTCCCGTGCGCACCAAAATGCTCCTATCTTTTAAAAAGGAAGATGTTACATTATAGATAAGTGAATATGGCATAACAAAAGCACATGCCGCAAGGGTCATCAGCATTAAATTGTATCCATACTCCACGCCCACACCGGAAAGCTTCGTGATAAAGGTAGCAAGATATTGTCCGACATAATAGTAATTGATGCTCTCCCCGGCAAACCATAAATCCTCCGGCGGCATATAGGCAGAACGATCCATCACTGCCATAAAACCGTAGTCCATAAATTTTTCTGTGCCGTACGCTTCCGGCTTAAAACCGCGCAGATAGCACCAAAACATAAAAAAGATAAAAAAGACCACCTCGGATTTTAACGCTGCCACTAATTTTTCCTGCGTGATCTGGTAGCCGCAGGACTGCGCCAGCCAGCCATTTTGTTCACTCTTTTGCTTTCGCACCACAAATACAAAAAGGACAAGATGAAATGCAAGCAGAATACCGACCGAGAAAATCGCATTTGCCCTTGTAAATTTCAAAAGATGCAGCGAGGAGAGAAACCACATTAAAATTCCCGTTCCCGCAAGTCCGATCGCCTTTGAAAAAATAAAACCTCCATCGTGAAAACGCCCAAAAATCAGCCCTGCCACCGGATAGGCAACCACGCCAAGAACCAAAAACACCAGCCACCAGACAACAAGACGCGAAAAGTCATCCCCTAAAAGCGTGGCACCAATCCCCGCAGCTCCGCCCAAGATTAAGAGCGGAATCACAAAATCAAACATGAGATCCAGATTCTTTTTTGTTGTCTTTTTTTTCGTTTTCTCCATTATCCTACCTCACTTATACCGTTATTGCCCTTTATTTATATTTTCTTCAGACAGCGATTAATCTGCCGGAAATCATGCAGTGCCTTCTTCCCAATTTTTACAATCTTCTTGAAATTGATCGAATTTACGCCGCCTTGTCTTGGGCGAAAGGTAATGGGCAGATACAACACCTTCTGCTTTTTCTTTGCGTAAATCACCGACAAAATCACATTTGAAAGATTGAACTTGTCCGGGATCAGCTTGATATTCTCGCTCAATGATTTTGCCTGCATCAGGCGAAACGGCGTATTTGCGTCCGTCACTGTCACATGAAAGCAGATCCGGCACACGAACTTTAATGTCTTTGTGACAAACACGCGAGAGATCCCATCCTGTCTGCCCTTGCGATGCCCAATCACCATCTCATAGTCTTTTCGTCTCTCCCAGAACGGCCAAAATTCCGCAGGCAGCGTCTGCCCGTCGGAATCCGTCTGAAATACATAGTTAGCTCCTGCCTTTAGCGCGTACTGATAGCCGTAGAGTACCGTCGCTCCATGCCCCTCATTTGACTTTGTCACAGGCGTGAACAATGGTCTTGTCTCTGCAAGTTCCTGCATCTTTTTATATGTGGAATCCCTGCTGCCGTCATCAATGATTACAAGCCGGCTCTCCCCGCCAATCTTTTCAACAATCGGATACCAGTCCGCCACTACCGCCTCGATATTCTCCTCCTCATTGTACGCGGGGATCACAATATATAATTTCTCCATAATGCCTCTCATTCTGCTATAGTAATAACATATTTCTTTAATTTTCCTGCGCTTACGCAAGTTTTTCCCGGTAAAGGTTCAATGCGCTGCGCACCACCGCATCCATATTATAATAGCGGTACTCTGCCAGACGACCAAGGAAATATACATTTTTTTCCGATTTCATCTCTTCTTGATAAAGTGCAAACTGCGCTCTCGCTTCCGCTGTCGGAAACGGGTAGTATG
>CAJUCG010000176.1 GCA_910585065.1 uncultured Lachnospiraceae bacterium | reverse complement strand
GCATGAAAGTAAAAAAATGGATTGGTCAGGCAACAACAGATTGTCATGGGGTAATAGAGTGGTTTGTTCGCGAACAGTCCGGACAAAAATATGATACCACAGCAGACGGCGCATTTCTGGCGGCGCAGGAAAAAGGGGAGATAGGAAGCATCCCGGAGCAGCCAGGGATCTGTGTTCGGTACAAAGGCCATGTAGGGATCTACATTGGCGGGGGCTACGTGGTAGAGGCGAGGGGCTTTGATTATGGTGTGTGCATTACGCGGCTTAGCACGCGCCCATGGACACACTGGTATAGACATCCAAAAATCAAATATACCGGGAAGGCACTCCCTATTCCATCCCCAGCGAAAATTAAAAAGACCTCTGACAAATATGCCATTATCTGGTTACAGCTTGCCTTGAATCGCCAGATTGCTGCGGGCTACATCGGGGGCGCGGCACTCGCTGTAGATGGGATATACGGCACAAAGACGGCGCGAACGGTAGCGGAGTACTGGCGCAAAAGGGGATGGTCAAAAGAGGCAGAGGTTTGGGGCGTTGGGAAGGGCACAGTAAAGGCGTTGAAAAATTAAAAGGAGGAGCCCCCTCCTCCTTGGTGATTTCATGTGAGCAATAAAACTAAACCAATTACGACAATAATTAGCTGTTTAATATCGATTGATTTACTTTTTGTAAAGACAACTCCACTTCTTGAGCTGTATCGTATGCTCCGAGAGAGTATGTACTGCTTTCCTTGAATGGATTCTATACTAGGGGTAAATGTAGTTCGGTGGTCCGGATGGTGAGCTTGCCGCATCCATGCGCTACCTTTCCCAGCGCTATGCAATGAAAAACCGTCAGGTAGCGGGCGTGCTGACCGATATTGGCACAGAGGAGCTTGCGCATATGGAGATGGTATCCGCGATTGTACACCAACTTACCTGTAACCTGACACCGGAGCAGATTGAGGGCAGCCCGTTTGCAAATTATTATGTGGATCATACGCTTGGCATCTGGCCACAGGCAGCATCTGGCGCGCCGTGGACAGCAGCTTATTTCCAGTCGAAGGGTGACCCAATCACCGATATGCATGAGGATATGGCAGCGGAGCAGAAGGCACGCACAACATATGAGAATATTTTAAGGCTTGTACACGATCATGATATTTGCGATCCGATCCGCTATCTGAGGGAGCGCGAGATTGTACACTATCAGAGATTTGGTGAGAGTCTGCGCCTTATACAGGAAGAGCTTGACGCAAAGAATTTCTACGCGTTTAATCCGGCATTTGATCAAAAGTGTTAGAGGATAGAAATTTATAGAGGAAAAGAGTTCGCAGAAAACAAAGAGGGAGAACCGCTTAGAGGTTCTCCCTCTTTGTTTTTTGCGAATGGGTATACGAAGACAGGGAAGAGAAACTTTTTTTTATTCAATTTGTATTAAGATTTGATTCGTAAGAAAAAAGTTCTCGCCATTTTCAAAGCATTGTGGTATAATAGCGCCAGATATTATTACTTATGTTAGAATTTGGAAATCTATACGCTTTTTTCCTGGGGATCGTATAGATAAGGAAAAAATTGCCTACAATTTAGAAAATGGCAAAGTCTGCCGAAAGGAGAGGAAGAGATGATAAATATCCGCAAAACGCGTTTGATGACAAAGCTTGCCCTATATGAAACTGGGGAGGGCAGGGAAGATATCAGATTGAGCAAATATTATAAGACGGATTATGTTAGATTACAAATTTTAAAAACAGTGCTTGCGGTGACGGTTGGTTATATACTGATTCTTTTGATGGTTGGGCTGTACAAATCCGAATATCTGATTGCTGAGGCGGTCAATCTCGATTACCGGGCGATTGGTATAACTGTGCTTGTCATATACATTATATTGTTGACAATTTATATCGTCGGGACGATTATCGGCTACTCGATCAAATATGACTTGTCGCGGGGGAAACTGACACGGTATTTCAGGCTGTTAAACATTATGAAGAAGATTTACCGCGAGGAGGAGGGCAGCGAAGCTGCCATAGAGGAAGAGGAGGAAAACAATGGTTAAGATTTTGGAATTGCGTTCGCTTTTGAGAAGCTATTATCAAAAATGTCAGATGATCGTAGATCCGCTAATAAAATTTGTTGCAGCTTTTGTTACATTTACAATGATCAATCGGGCGATCGGATATAATTTAAAGCTGGAAAAGACGGTAGTGGTACTTTTAGTATCGCTTTTGTGTGCATTTACGCCCTCTTCCATTTTGGTGTTTTTTGCGATGGCATTCGTTATTTTTCATGTTGCCTCGGCATCGCCATTTATGGCATTGTTTGCAGCACTTATTTTTGTAGTGCTGTACTGCTTTTTCCTGCGGTTTGCACCACAATATGGGTATGTGGTGGTGGCGATCCCTATTCTTTCCACTCTTCATGTCCCGTATCTCGTGCCGATTTTAATGGGGCTTGTGGCAAATCCGATCACTATTCTTCCCTCCGCGTGCGGAGTTATTGTGTATTATATGTTGCAAATTTTGCAGGAACATACGGTGATAAGCGATAGTATGGCACTTGACGATATCCTGCCATTTTATACCGAGGTGTTTGAGGCACTCTTGGACTGCAAGGATATTTTGATTGTTTCCGGTGTTTTTGCAGTGGTTATTATTGTGGTTTACGCCGTGCGCAAGTTAAAGATGGAATATGCGGCAGAGCTTGCAATTTTAGCAGGTGGGGTGGTCAATGTTTTTGGCTTTCTGATCTGCGATCTGCGGTTTGATTCCAAAGTGACGCTTGGCAGCATGATCGGCGGAACTTTAATCTCCGTGGCCGCTGCGTTTGTCGCGCTCTTTTTTAAGCGGGTACTGGATTATACGGCAGTGGAAAATGTACAGTTTGAAGATGATGATTACTATTATTATGTCAAGGCAGTGCCTAAGATTGAGATTGGTGTGGCGCAGCGGACAGTGGAACAGATCAATGCGAAGAAGGAACAGATAGAGGAGGAGGACGAAGATGATTATGAGGAGGTCTTAGATGAGGAGACCGGCGAAGTTATCTTTCGGCCGAGGAGTGGTTCTAGTGCAGGAGGTCAGGTAAGACGGCAAAAGGGCGGCAGGAGTTCAGGGTATTTCTACCGCAAGATGCAGGAGGAAAAGCAGAAAATACGCGAGGAGGAACAGCAGCGTGCGCGCGCCCAGATCTTGGCGGCAAAACGTTATGAGAGCGGGGAGGAGGAATATCTGGAAGAAGAAGAGATGATGCAGGCGAAGCGGAAATCATTCTTGGAGGAAACGAATGAGGGTGGGGAGGACAATGAGTAGAAGTAGAAAAGCAGCAAAGCATTGTGAGAGCAGTGAAAGGGTGCAGTGTCTGGATAAAGAGAAATGCGGCAGTTTTTATAAGGAGAAGGGTAATGAGGGGAATCCAAACGTTTTTTAATGAATATCTGATCAGACTGACGCGTCTGAAATTGGGAGATATTCTGGAAATATTGATTATCGCAATGATTATCTACTATTTTCTGCGCTGGATTAAAACCACAAATGCATGGGCCGTACTGAAAGGTCTGATCATGCTTTTTCTGTGCTGGCTGATCGCGTATATCTTTGATTTGCACGCGATACAGTGGCTTTTTGTAAATGCGGTCGGGGTGGGAATTACGGCACTGGTAATTTTATTTCAGCCGGAATTGCGCCGGGTGCTTGAGCAGATTGGACAGAAGGGATTTGCGCCGTCTTTTTTCTCTGGTAGTGTGGATCAGCAGAATTTGACAGATAAAGACATTGAGGAAATCGTAACTGCTGTTTATAAGATGGCGAAAGAAAAGACGGGAGCATTGATTGTTTTTGAACGTCAGATTGGTTTGCAGGGAATGATAAACAGTGGAATTATTTTAGATGCGGAGATATCTTCACAACTTTTGCTTATCATTTTTGAAGAGGGACTGCCCCTGCATGATGGTGCAGTAATTGTGCGGGGGAGAAGATTGATAGCAGCGACTTGCTATCTGCCGCTTTCGTCAAATATGCAGCTAGATAAGGAAATGGGAACCAGACATCGCGCAGCGGTGGGGGTGAGCGAGGAAACGGACAGTTTTACTGTGGTTGTTTCAGAAGAAACTGGTACAGTTTCCATTACAAGAAATGGTGAGATTATCCGTGGAATTTCCGGAGATCGGCTGAAAAAAGAGCTTCACGGGTTAAAGACTGTCTCAGAAAAGAAAAAGAGATTTCCATTTAAAAAGCAAAAAGAACAGGTCTGAGAGCGGGGAGGGCAGACATATCTATGAGTGTAATAACATATATGGATGGAACAAAAAAGCAGATGCAGGAAAATTTGTGGAATGAGGAAGCGAGAAAACCGCAAAAAGATCCGAAAAAAAAGCCATCGAGCTTGTGGGATCTGTTTTTGCGCGCGCTTCGTTTCATAAAGAAGAACCTGCACTGGAAACTTCTGTCACTGTTCGTTGCTGTACTTATCTGGGTTATCATTATGAATATTGATGATCCTTATATTACTGTGACCGTCCCGAATGTACCCGTGGTCTCTTTAAATGAGAATGTATTGCAGGAGCGGGGAAAGATAAGTGAGATCGAGAGCGGAAAGACCGTTACTCTTACCGTACACGCACCAAGTTCGATTGCGGAGAAACTGACGGCGCAGGACTTTTTGGCAGTGGCAGACTATCGCCAGATGTCGCTTGTCTATGCGGTGCCAATCCAGGTATCTCTGCGGAAGAACAGTCCTTATAATAAGGAAGATATTGATATTACTATCGAGTCGAGAGAGCCGGAAGTTATGATTTTGACATTGGAAAATTATACGAGTGAAACTTTCCGTGTGGATATTCAGACAAACGGGGAGGCACTTGAAGGCTATTATGTTTCCGATATGGTAGTGACTCCGAACCTCGTGCAGATTTCTGGATCAGAAAAGCAAATTGAGCGTATTGAGCGCGTGGTGGTGGAGATAAATACAAGTCAGGTAAGAAAAAGTTTTGAGCGGGAAGCATCGATTCATGCTTATGACAAAAATGGTTATGAGATCGATGAGGCAACCATTGAGATTGATACAAAGGAAGTGAGTGTAAATGTGACCGTAATGCCAGTCAAGAAGATTCTTCTTCTGATCACGACGCAGGGAGAACCAGCTTATGGCTATGAATGTACCAGAATCCAGCATGTGCCAACGGAGATTATGATTGCGGGGCGGGCGGAGGATCTGGAAGATATTTATTCCATGACCATCCCGTTTGATATTACCATGCAGAGCAAGGATTACGGGGCAAAAATCAATATTGAAACGTATTTGGACGAATACTATGAGGGGAAATATGTGTTGGTGGATGAGGAGAAATATGTTACTGTGACCGCATATATTGAGCGGCTTCCTTCCAGGGATTTTAAGGTAAATAGTGCAAATATCTCTGTGGTTGGACTGGCAGAGGGATATGACTTGATTTTTACGACGAAAAATGATATCAATATCAAGGTATTTGGCAGGCAGGAAGAGCTTGACAAACTTACTCCGCAGCTATTAAAACTCTATGTTGATGTGACCGACTACGAGCCGGGGCTTTATTATGTTTCAGTTAATTCCGCAACGGAAGCTTTTGTAACGGTTAGTCATGGCACAATAGGAATTGCGATTGAGGAGGCGGTGGACACGTTGGTGGTGGATGATGGCACGGGGGGAATGGAGCCAGATCCTTCGGAGGATGAGATTGAAGAGGGATTGCAGACGAAGGAGAGCGAGGAGGAAGAACTCCCGACAGAATAATGCCCTGTATTAAATGAAAACGGGAAAGGAAGATTGAGATGTTAAATTATAAAAGATATCAGAAAAATCCGGTGGCAAATTATCCGGAGCGTGAGTGGCCAAATAAAGAGATCACGGAAGCACCAGTATGGTGCAGCGTGGATCTGCGCGATGGAAATCAGGCGTTGATTGAGCCGATGGTCGTGGAGGAAAAGATTGAATTTTTTAATATGTTGGTAAAGCTTGGCTTTAAGGAAATTGAGGTCGGGTTTCCGTCCGCCTCGCAGATTGAATATGATTTTCTGCGCCAGTTGGTCAGCAGAAAACTGATTCCGGATGATGTGACTGTACAGGTACTTACGCAGTGCAGAGAACATTTGATTGCGCGCACGTTTGAGGCGATCGAGGGCGTAAAGCAAGTGGTGGTGCATATTTACAATTCTACCTCCACATTACAGCGCGATGTTGTTTTTGGGATGAACCGCGGGGAGATTATAAAAATTGCGGCGGATGGAGCAAAATTGGTAAAGGAATATGCAAAGACGTTTCCGGGTAAGATAATACTAGAGTACTCGCCGGAGAGTTTTACCGCGACAGAGCTTGATTTCGCGCTGGAAATCTGCACGGCAGTGCAGGAAGTATGGCAGCCGGATGCAGAAAATAAGATGATTGTCAATCTTCCATCCACGGTGGAATTGAATACGCCAAATGTCTATGCGGATCAGATTGAATGGATGTCAAGGCATTTTCAGCACCGGGAAAGTATTTTGCTTTCCGTGCATCCGCACAATGATCGCGGCTGTGGTGTGGCGGCTGCGGAACTGGCGATGCTTGCGGGTGCGCAGCGCGTGGAAGGCACGCTTTTTGGCAACGGCGAGCGCACCGGAAATGTCGATCTTTTAACCCTTGCCTACAATATGTTTTCGCAGGGGGTTGATCCAAAATTAAATATTGAGGATATCTGCGGAATTGAGGAGATCTATGAGCGTTGCACTAAACTGCCAGTTCCGGCGCGCCATCCATATGGAGGAAAATTAGTGTTTACCGCGTTTTCCGGATCGCACCAGGATGCGATCAACAAGGGGATCACGGCGATGAAGGAGCGCGGCAGCAAGATCTGGCAGGTGCCTTATCTGCCGATTGACCCGGCGGATATCGGCAGAAAGTACGAGCCGATTGTCCGGATTAACAGTCAGTCGGGCAAGGGCGGCGTGGCCTTTATTATGGAAACTTATTTTGGCTTTAAGCTGCCTAAGGGGATGCACAAGGAATTTGCGGATGTGGTGCAAGTCATTACGGAGCGTCAGGGAGAAGTTGGTCCGGAGCAGATTATGGCAGAATTTAAGAAATGCTATCTCGACCAAAAGGAACCTTATCATTTTCGCCGCTGTAAGACCGAGGAGATCGCCGCGGGAGAAAATAATTTTGATACCCGCGTGATAGTTGAGTACACCTATCGCGGCGCGCCAAAGAGTTTTACTGCCGTGGGCAACGGACCGATTGACGCGGTAAAACGGGGGATCGCGAGTGAGTGCGGGATGAAATTGCGTCTGCTCGACTACAATGAACACGCCCTTCAAGAAGGGTCCGGCGCGCAGGCAGCCTCCTATATCCATTTGCTTGATACGCAGAGTGGGAGAACCACCTTTGG
>CAJUCG010000175.1 GCA_910585065.1 uncultured Lachnospiraceae bacterium | reverse complement strand
GGAATCTTTCAGCGAAAGTTCCACTGTTCCCTCTCCGTATTTTGCATTTAAAAAATCCACAGCCCGGACAAAAAGCTGTTTTTTCTCCTCAAATTTTGCGCGGTCATGATCGCGGATAATATACGCCATCACTGCCTCCTCCACGTTTCCGCTCATCTCGTCCAGGTGGAAAAAGCCCTCGTACCCTTCGGTGTAGGCGGGCTTTTGCTCCTGCGGCAGCATTCCCTCAAGTTCCATTCCAATTAACAGCGCGTTTTTCATCAGTCCTTTTGCTGAACCCGGATGAATGCTTGTCCCATGGATCTTTACTTTCGCGCCCGCCGCATTAAAATTTTCGTATTCCAGCTCTCCGACGGCACCGCCATCCACCGTGTACGCACCATCCGCACCAAATCCTTCCACATCAAAGAAATCCACGCCGCGCCCGATTTCCTCGTCCGGTGTGAACCCAATTTTGATTTCGCCATGCTCAATCTGTGGGTTTGAAAGCAGGTATTCCGCCATGGTCATAATCTCAGCAATACCCGCCTTATCATCCGCTCCAAGCAAAGTGGTGCCGTCCGTCACAATCAGATCTTTTCCAATCTCCTCCGCAAGGGCTGGAAACTGTTCTGCACGCATTACAATATCCTGCGCTTCGTTTAACACAATATCCCCGCCATGGTACGAAATTACTTTAGCTTTTACCTCCTTGCCGCTCATTGCAGTTGCGGTATCCATATGTGCAATAAAGCCAAGTGTCGGCACTTTTTTTCCACAGTTTTCCGGGATGGTCGCATACACATAGCAATGCTCTCCCATACGCACATCGGATGCGCCCATCTGTTTTAATTCCTCCGCAAGGCGTTCCGCCAATTTCCACTGTTTTTGGGTGGATGGCACTGCCTCCACATCCTCGCACGACTGTGTGTCCATCGCGATATATTCAAGGAAACGCTCCTTTACGCTTTGCATATTATCAGCCTCTCTTTTTTTTCTATATTATACAACCAATTATTCAATTTACTCGTAGATTCGATAATTTCCCGAAAGTGCCAAAAATGCAAACACATACAGACAATTATCATAATAGCGATATTTTCCTGAGCGCATTGGCTCATCCCAAAGCCGTTTTACCCACTCCGCCGCCAATGCCTTTTTCGGATCTTCATCCGAAAGAGCAATCGGACCATCCACCACTAACGCTCCCTGGGCTGTTGTCGCGATAATGCCAAGGGGATGTTTTGCCGCACTTCCTATCGGTGTGCCGTTCACCTCGAACACTCCTGCGATATTCTCCCGGTGTGTCACCCCAAGGTGATACTGTAAGCGTGTAACCGCCGCGCATTGCCCGACATCCTTTTTGCACCACTCATAATCCAGACCGATATTTGCCGCTGTGCGGTACGCATCGCTAAAAAACCAGTCATGACGCTCCTTTGTCCAGGGAAGTCCCCGGCGCATTGGGCTACCATCAAATTCTGCATATTCCGCACTCATCCCGGAAACCGGATGACAAGCTTTCACCAGATATTCTCTGCTTATCCTTGCCGCCTGCGCAAAGAACTCGCGGTCTTCCTCGTTCGCCCATTTTGCAAACAGCTCATAAAAATGCGGCAGATGGTAGGATGGATCAGTAAAATCAACTCCCGGCACAAAGAGAATCTGCTTGTTTTTAAGATTCCACATCGGCGTTCCTGCCCGCCCGTTCTGCCCCTTGTGCAGACACGCGGAAAGAATCTCCCTCGCTTCCCTGGAATAATTAAAAATCCCCTCGCCATCGCCCCAGCGTTTTGAAGCAAAAAAGAGTGCCATCGCAAAAAATTCCTCACCGTCCGGCGCAGGACCATTGGCATTTTTTTTGCCGTCCACCTGGCATGACCACGCGAAATACCCCTCATTCCAGCCATCTTCCATCCACATATAGGTCTTTGCCCATTTCCAGAGACGGTCAAATTCCTCTCTCATATCCATCTGGACGCACATCATCATACCGTAGGACATTCCTTCCGTGCGCGCATCATGATTTCCGGTATCTTCAATATAAGCCATATCCTCACCCACTGGAAAATATACTTTATCCTCGCCGTAAAAAAAATTATGTATCACCTTATCAAGTCTTGTCTTAACTTCCTCCTCGGTTTTTCCAATTTCTGTAAATACATTGCGATACTGCATACTTAAAGCCCCTTTCTGTTATGTCATTGTGCTGCTGCAATAATTACCCCCAATATTATCATAACAGATTCTGTGAAAAATGCTTCTTAAAACTTGCGGAATTTTGCGCGTTTCTTGCCAAGTTTTTTTGGAAAGAAATGTAATTTTATAAAATACCAGAAACAGGAAGATTTTCCATTCCCTCCCGCCGTTTATACGGGGAGGAAAGTTCTATATAACGCCCCTGTTCGCTGCTCTTTTCAAAAGTAGTTAAGATTTCAAGTACATGCAAGATCTGCTGTGCGTCCGCGCGAAATATATGCCTGCCACGAAGGGCTTTTGCCATATCCGCAACGCCGATTCCCCTGCTATTTTCCTTGTAGTCAAATAAAAGCGGCATTTCCTTAAAACTCCCATCCTCCGGGCGCAAAAGCCATACACTTCCCCTAAAGCAGTTTGGATCCGGCACGCGCAGAGTTCCTTTTGTCCCGTAGATCTCAAGGCTTGCCTGCCTGTCATAATACACATCAAAAGTGGTCAAAATCGTAGCGATCGCTCCATTTTCAAATTTCATTAGCCCCGCTGTGTGAGTTGGCACTTCGACAGGGATAACTTCGCCCTTTTTCGGCTCGCTTGTAATCACTCGGTGGGCAAAGCCTTTTCCAACCATCCCGCTAATTCCCTCGACCCGCCCGATAAGATTTACCAGAGCCGTTATATAATAGGGACCCATATCCATCATCGGACCCGCACCCGCCTGATAGTAAAATTCTGGTGCGGGATGCCAGCTCTCATGCCCGTGGCAGACCATGCGTGCCTCCGCCCCGATCACTTGACCGATCAAGCCGTCATCTATCAGTTTGCGGCAGGTCTGTATGCCCGCTCCAAGAAAGGTGTCGGGAGCCCCGCCAAGCAAAAGTCCCTTTCGGTTTGCGAACTCTAAAAGTTCAGCCCCTTCCTCATAAGTTGTCGCCAGTGGTTTTTCTGTATAGACATGCTTGCCTGCGGTAAGTGCCGCTTTTGTTGTATGATAATGTTCAAGCGGACGTGTCAGATTCAAAATAATTTCAATTTCCGGATCGGCAAACATTTCCTCTGGTCTGCCATATACTTTTGGTATCCCGTATTCTTTCGCCGCCTTTTCTGCCCTTTCTGTTACAAGATCACAGACCGCATCCACCATTACTCCGCGAAATAAACGCGTTAAGTTTTGCAGATAGATCCCACTGATTGCGCCGACTCCCAATACTCCAATTTTAACCTCTTTCATAAAGTTCCTCCCTTAAACCATAGTAAGAAATCGTTCTGAAACCAAACCACATTCCTTTGCATAAGCTTTGCCCCCCGCTGCCCAGAGCAGCCCCCTCTCCATTAAAACTGCTGCCAAAGGAGATTTTTCAAATACATCGTCATGATGTCCGAGTGAGCAATAAAATACCCTGCCGTTCCCCCAGAATTTTGTCCACGCCACTGGCATATCCACCGCCTTATTAGCAGTGTGGCAGCCATCCACCACCGGAAAGCGAGTGGTTGCAAGTACTTCCACCGCCGGATCGACATGCAGATAATACTGTTCGCTGCACACGGCAAAATCTGAAAGACCTTCCACAATCGGACTGGAACCCCTACAGATATTCACCGTGTAATCCACCCCGTCTCCGCCCGGATGACTGACCCACTGCCCTCCAGTCATAAATTGCCATTCCACATCCTGGCGGAACGCGTCGCACATCCCTCCGTGACACCCCGCCAGACCACAGCCCGCTGCCACGGTCAAACGGATATTATAACAGCATTCCGGCTTTATCTCCCCCATTGTCCAGCATGGGACAATCAAGTCCATCTGCATCAGCTTTTCTCTGTCCATAAGCACTTCCTGGCTGTCGTATACCTCACAGGTATAGCCATGCTTCTCAAACATCTGCTGAAATCTTCTTGCTACCTTCGCTGGTTCATGACCATCCCATCCCCCCTGGAAAATCAATACTCTTCCCTTTGACTCCATAGATACCTCCTTTTTTTGGCGTAAATAAACCGCCCTCAACTGCAAATTGAATTTTTATTTTCTGCTTGCAGTATAGCAGTTTTTTTTGTAAAATGATTGTCATAGCATCAACAAAATCAGTCATATATTGCACAAAAAATTGGAGGAACTGCCATGCCGCCTTTCTACGAAAATAAACAAAAACGATTTGAATGCTTTCTTGCCAAAGATATTACTTTTCCCTCGCATCTGCACGACGCTGTGGAAATGATTTTTATTAGAGAGGGGGAACTTCAGGTGACGGTGCAAAACCACTCCCGCATTTTAAAGAAACATGATGTGGCACTTGTATTTCCCAATCTGATCCACAGCTATTTTTGCGCGGATTCCTGTCTGGCCATCCTCTGCATTTTCGCGCCCAGCCACGCAAAAGAATACTATCATCTGCTCCGCAGCCACGAGCCACAATCCCCCTTTTTTGATGCAAAAACCTCTGCGATATCCTACCAGCAAGATATTCCCTTAGCATTTGAGCGAATACTTTTGTACGGATCCAGACCCTCCCCCGATGTTGCTATCGCCTGGCTGAATTTGAGTTTCGCCTGCCTGCTTTCAGAAACTTCCATAATTCCTCGAAATGATCACGGAAATACGGATATCGTACATCAGATTGTCCGCTATATCTCTCTGCATTTTAAAGAACCTCTCTCCCTTGATCTGCTGGCAAAAAAGCTGCACTTTAACAAGTACTATATCTCCAGAGTATTTGCAGAAAAGCTTAACTGTAATTTTTATGAATATATCAACCGTCTTCGGCTGGATTTTGCCGCCAGACAGCTTAAAGAGACAGGTCTGCGTATTACAGATATCTGGCAGGGGGCGGGCTTTGAGAGCCAAAAAACCTTTAACCGCAATTTTCTTGCCTGTTATCATATGACTCCGTCACAATACCGCAAAATTCTGCCGCCAATTTCCTAATAGAGCTTTCAATTTCTGCTCCTTTGATCTATAATAAATTTTGACGAGGGATATAATCACCCCTCTATAATTTTCAATATATTAAGGAGATACCATGATGAAAGAATTGAACCTTTTAGAAACCCTTAAAAATATGGCAAAAAATGCAATTCGTCTAACCATAAACCCTAAAGATGGAGTCCTTGTCGGGCGTTTTGGCGGAAGCCCGGATGTTCCAAAAGACTTTATCTGGCCGACATTTCTTGCGGATACTTCTGATAATAAACAAATAAAATCCCGCCCGCTAAGTTTTCTTGCACAATTTGACTGCGCACTGCTCGCCCCGATGGATACTGAACATCTTCTGCCAGAGCGGGGGATACTCTCATTTTTCTATGAGCTTGACTCCCAGACCTGGGGATTCTCCCCAAAGGATGCCGACTCCGCTAAGGTTTTCTACTTTCCCGAAAAAGATGCATTAAAGAAAGGGGATTTCCCCGCAGATCTTGATGAGGCTTACCGGCTGCCCCCGGTGGATTTTTTTGCAAGGGCAGAAATCCAGTATCCGGATTTTCAGGATATTGAATTGGTTTTTCCAGAAATTTCCGACACGAATTACTGGCAGGAAATCCGAGGGGGATTTGACGGATTCTATGACGAGTACGATACAGCGATCGAAGCATTGCAGGGAGCGGATAATGAGCTTCACCACCAGCTCCTTGGCTGGCCCTGTGTAATTCAAAACACTATGCCTTTTGAATGTGAGATGGTAAAGCGCGGCTACTATATGGGAAATACCCTAAAGGATATCCCAAAAGAAATCATAGACGAAGCAAAAGAAAATTCTCTGGCGGACTGGACACTCCTCTTTCAATTGGAATCGGAGGATTTCAACGGCTACGATCTGTGCTTTGGCGACTGCGGCAGTATCTATTTTTATATCCGCAAAGAAGATTTAAAAGAATGTCGGTTTGATCAGGCATGGCTGATCTTACAATGCTATTAGCGAAGGTTTCTTATGGACGAAACAAAATTTTTATCTTATTATCATTGCTGCGCACTCTGCCATCGCCGCTGCGGAGTTGACCGCACAAAAAAGACCGGATATTGCGGTATGCCGGACAAACTATTTGCGGCGCGCGCCGCGCTGCACCCTTGGGAAGAACCCTGCATCAGCGGGGAACATGGCTCAGGAACCGTGTTTTTTTCCGGGTGCTCACTGCGCTGTATCTACTGCCAGAACTACGATATTGCACTGGGGTCTTCCGGGAGGGAAATCGATCCTTTGCGGCTTGCGGAGATTTTTTTGGAATTACAGGAGAAAGGGGCAGCAAATATCAATCTTGTCACACCGACACATTACATTCCCTCCATCCTAATCGCACTCAAACACGCGAAGGATACCGGATTTTCCCTCCCTGTTGTCTACAATACCGGAAATAATGAAACGCTGGATACTCTTAAGATGCTTGAGGGCTTTGTGGATGTGTACCTGCCGGACTTTAAATACTGGTCGCAGGAATTGGCAGCGCGCTACTCTAACGCGCCGGATTACGCAGCATATGCTATGGAAAATATTGCCGAAATGTTTCGCCAGGTCGGGAAGGCAATGTTTTCCGCCCCGCAGGAAAACCGCCCTGCTACAGATAGTAAGGAATTAGAGAGTGAAAATTGTCTTATGCCGCACGGCATAATTATGACGCGCGGCATAATCGTGCGGCATCTAGTTCTGCCAGGTGCGATTTCCGACGCGAAAAAAATTATTCGCTACCTTTATCAAACTTATGGCAGCAATATTTATCTCTCGATTCTAAACCAGTACACACCCATCGCAAAAAACCTTGGCGCATTCCCCGAATTAAACCGTGCCATTACGCAGGCGGAGTACGATGAAGTGGTAGATTACGCGATTGAGCTGGGAGTGGAAAACGCATTTATCCAGGAGGGGGAAACGGCAAAGGAAAGTTTTATTCCGGATTTTTCGCTGGAGGGCATCTAAGTTTAACTTGATGCCCTTCAAAATTTTTGTAAATTTTTTACAGTTTAAAAATACCTTCCTTAATTATTGCTGTGTGATATCCTTTCCGAAATATTTCTCGGAGATCTCAGCAAGCTTTCCGTTTTCTTTTAATTCTTCTATCGCGTCATTCACTGCCTCGCGCAGCGTCCTGCTGTCCTCGCCCTTGCGCACCGGGATGGCGACAAACGAGGCTTCTTTTGTTAATGCTGCCACTTTAAGTGCCGCTTCTGGATGCACCTTCATATAATCGTCGAAGGAAAGCTCCGCATTTAATGTCGCGTCCACGCGCCCGGAAAGTACCATATCAAAGGTCTGATCGAGCGTATCCACG
>CAJUCG010000174.1 GCA_910585065.1 uncultured Lachnospiraceae bacterium | reverse complement strand
AATCACTGCCATCATCCACAAATCTATGGACGACAATAGCAAAAACCAGATAACAAAGCAGACAATATCCCGCAGCAGATCAGACAATGTCCCCCAGATTGCCTCCGTTGCACAAATATTATCGCTTGTGATTGTCTGGCATTTTGCAACCAGTTTAATAAATGCATCGTCGTTGACATTTGGATAGGAAGTCCGCATTGTCTTAGTGTTGATATGATCCAAAGCTGTTGCCCGAACTGTGATCTTAGCATAGGGCAAATAATTATTGATATAGGAAAAAACTGCGGAACAAAACATCATCGCTCCAGTGAAACCTAAGATCGTAAGCACCAGTTTTGCGATGGGTTCCTTTTCTTCGACAATGGAGAGGATGGTCGGCGAAACATAGAGATTGACCATGCTGTTTAAAATGGCGAAACCTGCGAGAAGCAGACTTAGAAAAATAACCTTCTTTTCCTTCTCTTTCCATGCGAAGGAAATATAATATACCGTATTCTGCCACATATTATATTTTGGTTTTTTTATTTTGATTTTTCCAAATTCCTTTTGTATTTTCTTTCCAGAGTTCACTTCCGTTTTCATATCATACCCCTTTCCTGCATACCGTAAAAATATCCCGGATAATGCATTTTCTTTTGAGGATATATTAGCATGAATTTTTCTGATTTTCCCCTTTGGGGATGAACTGTTCATCTCCGGGGATGAATTGCATCCTATTCCTTCTGCGGCAGCAGAATTTCCGTAGTAAATGCCCCGTCCTCACTATTGCGTGATAAATAGCCGCCATAGCGGGCAACAATCTCATCGATCCTTACTAGCCCAAAACCATGCCCTTCCCCCTTTGTCGTCCTAAAAATTCCGCCACTCTTTATCCTCTTCTTCTCCGCCGTAAAATTGGTAAAAGACATATAAAGCAGCGTATTTTTCATATCCATATATACGCGGATCATCCGCTGATCTTTTGGAAGTGCGAGGGAAGCTTCAATGGCATTATCAAATAAATTTCCGATAATCACACAGAGATCAATTTCAGAGATTGTCAATGCCACCGGGATATCTGCCTCCGCCTTAACCCTGATATCCTTCGCACACGCTAAGGAAATTTTACTGTTAATAATGGCATCCGTCATTTTATTTCCCGTCTTAATCACAGTGTCCACCGCAGATAAATCGGTATCCAGTTTTTCAAGGTATTCGCAGATTGCTGCCCAGTCCTGTGCCGCCGCATACGCTTTCATTGTCTGGATATGATTGCGGTAATCATGCCGCCAGCCGCGCATCTTCTTATACATATTCTCAACTTCCGCATAGTGCGTTGCAATCAGCTCTTTCTGGTATGCGGATATTCGCTTGTCGATCTGTTTTAAAAAAAACAACATGATTGTACTCCCATTTTTCTTTTCCACCAAAATCATAAAACCCGATGATATTTTTCCTGTTATCTCCTTCAAATGCAGCTATCCGGATCTAAAAATATTGAATAAATGCCCGATTAAGTGGCTCATAATATCCTCTTGAGAGCGGAACTGTCTCGCCGCCCTCCAAAACCACCTCTGTTTTCGCAATTTTTCGGATATAGTGCATATTTACAATATACGAGCGTCCCACGCGGAAAAAACTGTCGTCCAATTCTCTCTCCAGCGCGTGAAGCGTCATTTTTACCATGATCTCCTGCGCCGCGTGAAGCGTAACATAATTAGAGCGCACCTCAATAAAACGAATTTCATACAGCGGAATTCGCACCGCACCATCCGGCAGCGAAAAAAGCAGTGCTGCCCCATTTTTCTTTAATTTTTCTCCCGCCCGAAGAAGAACTGCCTCAAGCTTTTCCTTATGCACGGGCTTTAAAATATAATGCAGTGCCTCCACATCGTATCCATCCGCAATATATTCATTATAACCCGTAATAAAAATAATTTGTATCTCACGGTTTACCAAGCGAATTTTTTTCGCAAGTTCCACGCCATTCATTTTTCCCATTTCAATATCAAGTAAAAGGATATCAAAATTTTTATCATCCTCATAATAAAAAAGAAAGCTCTCCGCACAAGAAAAGCTTTTGAGTGAAATTCCAATTCCCTGTTTCTGCGCCCATGCCCTTACAAGTGACGCAATATAATCCGCATCCGTCTGACTATCATCACATATTGCAATCCGATATTCCATCCTTACCCACCCTCCTTCCTCTATTTTTGCTAGTACTTAACAATTACTAAAATATATATTATAATCCTCGGATAAAAGGGAATGTTTGTACTAGATTTATAAAATAATGAAACAAACAAAGCCTATCTTTTTCGCTATCCTGGCTGCCGCCCTCTATGCCCTAAACTCGCCGTTTTCTAAGCTGCTGCTTTCCGGGCTGTCACCCACAATGTTAGCCGCACTGCTCTATCTTGGGGCGGGAATCGGTCTATTTTTCGTCGGGGTGATAAAAAGAAAAATTGGGATCGCAGAATTGGAAAAACCGCTCACCAAAAAAGAACTGCCCTCAGCTTCCTTTCCCGCCGCACTTTTCATTATGGCAATCGGAACCTATTTTGTATCCTCCGAGTCCAGCGACTCCACCATCAAAAAAAGTTCCCCCTGAGGGGTTCGGAATACTCTCCCTTCGTACATATAATATGCCATGTTTAAATGTGTTTGTCAATACAATATTTTTTCCTTGTTGTTTTTTAAACAAAGGGGAAAATTTATTCAAAACTTGTTCCGATCTCCCTTGTTCAATCCCCGATCCCCCCTGAAAATTCAAGAAAAATCCGCAAAAACAAGGATGATAAAAAAAGTTCGGTGCATATCCGAAGGATATGGTATAATATCGGCAGATATTATAATATCGACAGATATAATTAAAAAAACATTCCATGCGCGAAGGCGCGAGAAATAAGGTGAACTATGAAAAACAATTCCATCCAGATTAAAAATGCAAGAATTCACAACTTAAAAGGGATTGACATTACTATCCCAAAACATAAACTAACGGTGATCACTGGAGTTTCCGGGAGCGGCAAATCAAGCCTTGCCTTTGATACACTCTACGAGGAGGGCAAACGCCGCTATCTGATGTTTTCCGATACGCAGTTTATGATTGATACGGAGCCGGGGTTTGATTCTATCACAGGGCTTTCGCCGACTGTCGCAGTTGAACAGCGTGTTATTCGCCAGTCCAATCCGCGCAGCACAGTCGGTACCAGAATCAAGATCAGCCATCTGCTCGCCGCCCTGTTTACCAATTATGGCGAGCGCGATCCGACCTATGACGACGGACTTCCACTTGACATTTCCATGTTCCAGCGCGGCTCTGCAAAGGGGATGTGTGTTAAATGTCTTGGCAAGGGCAGAGCAAACTTTATTGATGAGAAGGCAATGTTTGCAGACAAAAACCAGTTGATTTGCGATATCGCGCACGGGCTCGGACGAACTAATTCCACAAAAAATATGCTCTCCAAATTTGCCGCACACTACGGTTTTGATCTCTGGAATAAGCTTGGTGATCTGTCGGAGGAAATGCTTTCCCTACTCAAATACGGCGACCGGGGAAAATCCAAATTTCCGGGGATGATCCCCTGGATCACAATGTTGATAAATGGCGCATTCTCCACCTCCGGACGACTCGCCCATCTGTTGATACAAGACGGGCTAATTAAACAGCGCGTCTGCCCAAAGTGCCTTGGCACAGGGCTTGGCGAGCAGGCGGCACACACGACCTTCCACGGAAAAACTATCACTGAACTCGAAAATATGTATATCCGCGATCTGTATAAATTTTTCTCCGCCTATGATAAAGACACAAATCCATTGCTTTCCGAATTGTGTACAAAACTCTCCTGCATGATCGAGGTTGGGCTGTTTCATCTTGCTCTCTCCCGTCCCATCCCCACTCTTTCCGGAGGTGAGATCCAACGCCTTTTTCTCGCTTCCTATATTATCACGGAAATGGACTCCATTATTTTTGTATTCGATGAGCCAACGATTGGGCTGCATGAAGCAGAAAAAGAGAACCTGATCCATATTATTCGCCGTCTTGTGGACAATGGGAATACCGTGGTTGTAGTGGAACACGATGAAAATTTTATGCGGGAAGCGGATTATATTATTGATATTGGACCGGATGCCGGAATTCGTGGCGGAATGAAAATTTACGAGGGGGATTTCTATAATTTTTTACAGTGCAAAAATTCCCGCACTGCCCCGTATTTATCAGCGGAAAAAGGATTTTTCATCAAATCAAATTTTCGCCCAGTTAACCAAGAAAAATGCCTGACCCTCTCGCACGCCGCCATCCATAATCTAAAAGATGTGAGCGTGAAGTTTCCACTCGGCATTATGGTTGGAATCGCAGGGGTCTCCGGCAGCGGAAAATCAAGTTTGATCTCGGATACGCTTGTCCCCAAATTAAAGGAAATATTAAAGGGAAAATGTGTGACGGGGGAGGAAAAACATGATGGAGAAGCAGAAGATGAAATGGACGCTGACCAAAAAAATACTGCCTTATCAAATGTACAAAACCTTATAGGAAGTGAATTTTTACGGCGATGTTATGTGATTGACCAACGTCCGATCGGGCGCAGCCGCACCTCCTGCCCCGCGACCTACACAGGAATTTTTGACCGCATTCGCACAATGTTTGCGGAGACCGAAACAGCAAAGGAACGCAAATTTACCGCAGGGATGTTTTCTGTTAATAGCACGGGCGGCTGTCCGCGATGCAAGGGAGACGGCGTTATCCATTACCATGTCGGTTTCGGAAATTTCATTGATATCGTATGCGATGCCTGCGACGGTACGGGCTATGTACCAGAAGTTATGGAGGTATTGCTCGACGGAAAAAATATCCGCGACATACTTAAAATGAGTGTGGAGGAAGCTGCTATCTTTTTTGCAGATAAAGATAAAAATATTACCCACCTCCTCACCATCTTAGAGCGTGTCGGCATGGGCTATATCCGGCTTGGACAGGCAACCCCAACAATCTCCGGAGGGGAGAGTCAGCGCATCAAACTCGCAAGGGAACTCGCAAAGGGAAAAAACACAAAAGATATCCTCTATATTCTTGACGAGCCAACTACAGGGCTATCCTTCTCCGACACTGAACGGCTGATGCATCTGCTTGATGAATTGATTGAACAGGGCGCATCCATTATTATCACGGAACATGATCCCTATGTACTGTCCAACTGCGACTATATCATTGAATTAGGACCGGGCGGCGGAACAGAAGGGGGATATATCATTGCGGAAGGAACACCGGAGGAATTAAGACAAAATAAGAAATCCGTGATTGGGAAATATCTAAAAAAGAAAGGAACCGCCCATGATCTCTGAAGAAATCACCAATTACATTCTCAAACACCGTTACCGCCAGATTAACAGCGTCCTCGTCTGGCAGGAAGGGAAAATTACCGCCGAAAATTATTATAATGGTTTTACCAGCGAAAGCCGCAATGTCCTGTGTTCCGTTGCCAAGAGCATCCTCTCGCTCACCGTGGGCATTGCCCTTGATAAAGCCCTGCTTCCAACGCTCGATGTACCGATCGCAAATTATCTGCCACAGTTTCGCGAAGGGCGCGATCCAATGCACCCCCTTATCACTGTGCGCCATCTGCTTACAATGACCTCCGGAATCTGCTGGAACGGCGGCGTTCATTATCACTGTCCAATGATGGAGCAAATTCACCGTTCCAAAAACTGGCTCTCCCATATCGCGGACTGCACGGTAACAACCCTCCCCGGTACATACCACAATTACAAGGAATTCGATGTAATTCTGCTCACCGCTGTGCTTGAGACAGTCTGCGGCGACCTGTTTAATTTTATCAACCGCGAACTCTATCTTCCTCTTGGCATAAAAAGCGGACACTGGTACAAGAGTCCCTGCGGCGTGTACTATAGCGTCGGGGGAGGAAAGGAGGGGGAGGAATCCCCCTCCAACCTAACCGCGCGCGAAATGCTTGCAATCGGAAAATGCCTTTTCCGGGGCAATTTTAACGGGCAGCAGATTATACCGGAGAGTTACCTTTCCGAAGCAACCTGCGCTTCAGAGAATAGCATCAACCCAAACTACGGGTATCTATTCTGGCTTGGAAAAGATTGGTATGCCTGCCGGGGTTACGGCGGACAGCGCATCCATATATTTCCAAAAGAAAATATGATCGTCGTTATCCAGGCAACTCCGACTTCACGCGGCATGGTGTATGACGATCTGATCTGGAAAATAAAGGAGTTATAAATTGGTTTCTTTCCTCATCTTTTCAATAAATATAGATAGTTAAATAAATAACTCATTATTTATTTAATTCCTTCCAAATGACTGTAACATCATCGGAAGTCCACAGAAAAATCACCTGACTGAATATAATTCTGGCAGACGACTTAGCGTTACTGAATGTTCATAGGAATATGCCTTTTTTAATTCCTCCTTTGAGGTAAAATGATCTGTCTTTCCAAATTCATTTGACCAGGTCATATAATAACTCCAGGGAATATGGTTTTCCACTACAGCCTCCACATCCGGAATCGTGCCAATCTCCGCGATCGCATAAAGTTTTTCCGCCTTTGTGATCGCGGAAAGCTCCGAAAGCTCCCTGCTGTGATCTGTATGGCAATGTGCTTCTGGATACAGGTCACGGCTAATAATATCCATAATATCATCCCCCGGATAACACTCCGGATTCGTGGAATTAAAGACCCAGATTAAATTGTTAAGCTTAAAATGGTTGACATAGCGGTCATACATCAGTCGATACAGCTTTTTTACCACATCTTTTTTGCAATTCCCCCACCAGAACCAATGTCCCTCATTTTCATGGAACGGTCGCCACAAAATCGGGATATGTGCATCACAGAATGGTTTTAACAGCCCCGCCATATAATCCATATCCGACAAAAGCGCGTGATATTCTGGTGTTCCCGATGTTGCGGCAAGTTCCGCACTAAAATCCGTATTGTCAGTAAAAAACGATTTATCCCTTCCAAAAAGCGGGGAAAACCAGTGCCAGGTAAATGTAATTAACCCGCCCATCTTTGCCCACTCCCATGCCTTTTTTAATGTATGTTCAGCCTCGTAAACCTCCTTTAAACATTCCTCGCCACACTCTCTATATCGAATATTCGGCGAGTAGGCAAGCAGTTCAAACCCGCACAGCGCGGGCAGTTCCCCTGTTACTTCTCTGATATAGGAAAGCTCCGCCTGCTCCATTGTCTGTGTGTGCTGCCCCAGGATGATTTTCCTCCCCCGATTCTCCAGGAGAAAATCCATCACCCGCCGCACCTCATCCTGTGCATTTTTATTTGAAATATCCATCACCTTACTCCTTTTCTTGATTTATAAAATTTAAATTTTCCAAAACCTATAAACTGCCATTAATAAACCATCTGCTGCTACTCAAAATATGGACAAATATACCCATATCGAGATATTGAAAGTTTTCAC
>CAJUCG010000173.1 GCA_910585065.1 uncultured Lachnospiraceae bacterium | reverse complement strand
TTAGGAGCTTTCAACTTGCAGTAATGAAAGAATAAACGTCTTGCAAGTTCACATTTTGCTCCCATCTGAATTAACTGTTGTTCGGTCAATCCTCATCACCCGCCAACGTCAAAAGCTGTTCAGTTGATAATGCAGCAAATGGATTATTTACTGTTCCGCTGTGTTCAACATCTTTTTTATCACGCCATTCTTCCGGCTTGCGATTCTTCAGCCAAAATATTTGTGCCGTGGTATCCGGAATCACTTCTTTTGTTACCACTTTTGTTACAACTAATTCAGAGGTAGCCGATGGCATTGATTTTAAGGAAAGAACCAAATTAACATAATCTATTATTCTGGACATTCTTTCCGGTTTATAAAATTTTTGTGCTTCAAACCAGGACATCATCTCATTGTCCTTTTTGCTGCTATTGCATTTCTGACAACAAGGAAGTACATTGTCCATTCGCAATGTCCCCCCAGAGATTAAAGGCTTGATATGATCTTTCGTTGGATGAGAAGTATACTCTCCACAATAAGCACATTTGCCATTGAAATATTTTTGAGCAAAAAACCATTCTTGTTCTGTTAATTCCGTTTCTCCCCCATGTCGTTTCTTTTGTCCTGTATCGACAATTCTTTCTTTTGTAACCTCGGTATAAGTATAGCCCAATGCCCGCTTTAGCAAAGCATTTTCAACCTGAATATCAACAATTTCTTTACCCTTTTTTAGGGTGTCCGAAATGTCCGAATATTTCTTTTTCCATTCATTTAAAGTGCTTCTACAAATTCCCATATTAGAAGCAATCTGCTCATCCGTTAAACCGTTTCTCGCCCATGCTTCCAGTTGAAGTAAACCTTCTTCTGTCAGCCATTGTTCATATTTTGCCATATTGAAAGTTCACTTCCCTTCTGGACAGAAAAAAGGATGCCAAAACGGCACCCTTCTTTCTGGAGTCTATAAATGCGCTTGTATCCAGCCATGATATTAGCAGGATAACCAAGAGGGACAGCGGTATTTGCGAATACAAACACCTTTGTCATTTTAAATTATAGCATAGATTTTTGTGAATTGTGTGAAAGTTGAAAATATGCCGATATTTTTCTTGACACACTACTTCTTTCAAGATGCATTACTTCTGCTATTTGTTCTTGCTTCTGTCCTTCGATAAACCTCAATTCAAAGATCTGCCGCATCTCCGCATCTTCGATGCCATCAATGAACGTTTCAATTTCCAGCATTTGCTGTTCAACCTTTTTCTGTCGTTCCTTATAAATCTTAATCATTCGGTTGATGCGGTCTGCCTCCACTGGCTCATGCATTTGCACGCTCACGCGGTGTTCTGTGTACGGGAAATCACGCAAAGAGGCTTTGACCTTTCCAGCGACAATAGGAACATCCTTTGCCTGTAATGTCTTAATCCGGCGAAGGAGAAGTGCCTGTTCCCGCTTCAGTTTTTGATACTCCATCAGGTAATGCTTGTCCATCCGATACTGAATTCCCTCCATTTCCATGCCCTAGTCTAGTACCTCCTCTATCCCTATTCCTGTTTCTTTTTCTCCCGCCATTCTTTGATACGCTCTACGGCAGCCTCTTTCTGCTCGTCCGTCATTTCCCTTATGGCAATATCCGCTCTAAAGGAAATTAACCGTTTATGCGTTTCGTAAGTCTTTCCGACTAACTCACCTCCCTGTAGCCTGTGTTCCTCCTTCAACTTCCAATGTGGAGCTTTTTTGCTTTCTGCCAGCTTATCCAGTTTCGTCATGACTGTGCTATCGGACGTATAAACCGTGCAGATATCGCTATCCCTCATAAAGCTTATTGTGGTTTCCTGTTCAGATACACTTAATCCCATATGATCCTGCCTTTCTAATCTGTGCTATGTTCACAGTATTTCGTACCAAAAAAAGCGCAATCCTCGCATCCTCTGTAAAAATGGCATTCCTTACAGTTCCATACAACCGGGATACACCGCTCCTGATACTCGTCCTGATTGACTTTGATTCTAGGACAAGTACCATCTATGCAGGCTACACCGACATACCCCCCACACCACGCTTTATCCCTCCATGATTTTATCATTGCCAGTTTGTTCAGCGTATCATTCCGCCTTTTTGCCCTCTTTTCTGACCACATATTCTTAACCAATGCCATCCCTCCTTTCGTGACGGGAATTCCCGTCACGGGCTGCTGTCTTTCTCCTCTGCATCAATGCATCCCAGGACTTTCACCATGACTCCTATCAGCAGCGGATGTTCCCTCCCCCGTTTCATCAGGTCATGTACCTGTTCCATAAGCTGCTGCCATTCCACATCATTTGTTGGGGGATTTTCCACCCAGTACACCATAAAATCTCTTGTCCGGTCAAAAATCCATTCCACTTGCTTTACGGTAATCCTGCTCTCATTCATCCCAGTTCCTCAATCCTGATATAGATCCCCGGATGCTCCGCCCAAAACTTTTCCACCAGCTCCGATACTACCAGTGCATCATCCTTCCAGTAGTGCAGCTCCGTCATGGTATCCTTGAGCATCTTCTGAAGATTGTCCGTGTCCGGTCGGTTCGTCTTGTATTCGCCATCCCGGTGCGTTCCCCGTGGGAATAGCCAGCGCACAATCAACCGCACAGCTCCACAATATTCCTTTTCTGGAATATGCCGCCCCAAATGCGCTTCCAGTTTCTGCTTTGCCACTTTCAGTTCCGCTGGCATATAAAACACGGGCTTTCCCTTTACCACGCTTACTTGCTTTTCCTGGTATGTGCAGGATGGGGGAACCATGCTCATAAAGAATTCAGTTTTCATCAAAATCCACCCCCTGCCATTTCCCTGTGCCAGGGTCATACCTGACCAAACATGATGCCCCACCCTTGCCGCGGATACTCCGCCAGAGAAAATCTAAAATCTCCGGCTGCCCAATAAGCCATTTTATTACTTCACTCTTTCCCATGTCAAAAATTTCTCCCGGTAACGTGTGGTACATTGGCGGCATTTTCTTTACCACATCAAGTAGCTTATCTTTTTTTGTTCGCTCTTTCTTCACTCGTCAACCTCCCTGTCAATTTTCGCTTAGAGGTGTGGGGTCAAAATGGGATTTGACACCCCCTTTTTTGACACCTCACATCCCGCTTGATAGCAAGGTATCAAATTTACTTTTTTGACACTTTGACACCTATTTTTGACACCTACCTGTCAACTGTCAAATCTACCTTTTGACACCTGACACCTATTTTTGATACCTATGGTCAACGTACCAAAATCTCTATTTGATACCTGACATTTTTTTATGGTCAAAGTGTCAACCTCTCCATGTGACACTTGACATTTTTCACGGTCAAGGCAGCAACTCTACTGTTGACTCCTTGACTCCCATCAAGTACCAACCTCTTTGGTACCTGACTCTTCTTATGGTCAAGACCAACTCTACTGTTGCTCCTTGACTCCCATCAAGTACCAACCTCTTTGATACCTGACTCTTTTCACGGTCAAGGCAGCAACTCTACTGTTGCTCCTTGACTCCCCTTTTGACATTTATTCGTAATCAGGAAACCAATTCTTCTGTTGGTGCCTTGACTACCATGCCATTCTCTCTGCGAAATTCCTTGGATTCGTCCACATATTTTTTTATCGTATTGACCGAAACGCTCATATACTCACTGATATCAGAAAGTTTCACCTTTCCATCATTGTTCAGATCACTCGCTTCAAAGGCTTTTCTTAGCTCTTCATTCTTCTCGGTCTTCTTTTCTTCCGGCGTTTTCTTCTTTGCCGCCTTATATGATTTCCCCTCTCCATCCGGGGTAGAATCCATTAAAATTCCGCTTTTATCTACGCGATGGATCGGGTAATCAAACCATAGATTCACTGGCTCAAATTTAGGGAACTCGCGCAGCGTTCCTTCCACCCTCCATGCTGTCTTGGTCTTTGTTCGCTCCTTCGCGGAAAAGACCAATTTTCCAAGCTCCCCCATCTGCTCTGGGGATAGCTTTTTCTTACAATATTCCTGCATCTGTGACGCACTGTACAGCGTATCCTGGGAGACCTCTTCCCGCCAGTCTTTGCTCTGTGCATCTAAATATTTCTGACAAGCCCTGCACACGGCTTTATTATCTTCCTGCTTTTGAAGATCCTCGGTTACTTCCAGTTCAATCAAGTCAAGCAGCGCGTCCGGATCGCGTGCAAACACTCCTGAACCAGAAGCTCTATCCATGGATTTCTTTCCACTTTGTCCCCCTTTTGAATGGTGGTGACAATAGATTACCGCACAGCCAAGTTCCGTGCATACTTTGTCAAACTGATTACAAAATTCCGCCATCTGGTTCGCGCTGTTCTCGTCCCCGGTGATCACCTTATAAATAGGATCTAAGATTACAGCGATATACTCTTTTTTGAGTGCCCTGCGGATAAGTTTTGGTGCAAGTTTATCCATGGGAACGGATTTCCCGCGCAAGTTCCAGACATCGATATTTGCAAGACTTCTGGGTTTTAAACCCAATGCGTTATATACATCCGCAAACCGATGCAAACAGGAGGCACGGTCAAGTTCCAAGTTGACATACAATACCTTTCCCTGATTGCATTGCCAGGAAAGCCATCTGCGTCCTTCTGCAATGGCAATGCACATCTCAATCAGCGCGAAGGATTTGCCTGCCTTTGATGGTCCCGCAAGCAAAAGTTTATGTCCCTGCCGCAGGATACCATCAATTAGGGGATCAGCCAGCTCCGGCAGATTATCCCATTCCGCTGCTAGATTCTCTGTGTCTGGAAGATCATCCTCCGTTTCTTCCATCCACGCTTCCCATTCCGTCCATGAACGTTTTCCGAGATTGACCGCCACCAGAAACTGCTTGTGTCCATTCCTTAAAATTCCCGGCATTCGGCTCATTCTGGAGGGATTCTTGTTTTGTGTATCCACTTCCAATCCGTTCTTTTTACAAATGGTATAAAGGTATTTTACCCGTTGTTCGTACTCTGCCTGATTTCCCGCATCGATATGTACAATGGCGTGCAAACTTTTGTTTCCACTGTGTACCAATGCAGCGATAGGGAGTTCTAAGCGGCGCAGGACAGCGTTCTGCTTGTCGATTTCTTCTTTGTCCGACTCAACTAAGGCATACCGATATTCCGTGACATTTTCATTCCTTATCCCCTTTCCATCCAGCGGGTTAAACCGAATCCATGCCCCTGCTTCTTTCCGGTAATCTCCCAGTACCGCCCCAATATCTCCCCTGCATTTTTTTAACGCCTGAATCAGTTGCCCCGCTGTCCGATCATAGCTCCCCTTTGTCGGATTATAGGTTCCATCTTCCTGCTTCCATGTTTCTGTCACATAGCCCACATGATCCGATGGGACAAACAATGTTTCCAGATAACAGATCAGTTCATCCGCAGGGTTCCAATTCTCCGGCTCCACAATCTTCTCACAAGATTTTTTGCTGCCATTGTCCACGGAACTTTTCGAACCAATCGTTCCCTCCCAGTCAAGTTCTCCGCCAACATCCGATGGTCGCCAACCATTCTGACGTGCCATCTTTACAATTGTCCCCGCTGCAACTGGTGTGGCAGCACCCCGAAAGGATACCCATTTTCGCGCACATTCTCCGCGCCGATACCGTTTGTCCGCCTTACTCCAACGATCCCAGTCTTCCGCAGAATATCCTTCCTCCTTCAGTGCCATCCCGATACTGAGCCATTGCTGGTAGTCCAGTTCTGCCGGATGGATATAGGGCAGCAGTTCCAACATATTATATTTACGTTCTACCATTCAAACTCTCTATCTTCGTTCAGTAAGGGAAGGTATTCCGCTGGTTGGATGGAGGCGGGGACCTTCCAACCATTCGCCGCGATCCGGTCAATCATATCTTTAGCCGTGCCAAACTGCCATGTGCCAACATGATTAAATCCCTTGCTTTCTAAGAATCGGATCTGTTTTGGTGTGGTCAATCCTTCCCTCCTGCGTTTCTCCAGCCTGTTTAACAATTTTGCCGCTTTCCCCGCATTCTCAATTCGGTCAGAGGAAATCCCCAGCCGCTCAAGATTTTCCAACTGCTTCTCGCTTGCTGGTCCCATCTCCCATCCAAACGCAGGGACATAGTTGGATAGATCTTCTGCCTGGATGGACAGTTCAAACTGTAAAGGATCAACCAGTCTTCCCTTACGGTTTTTCATCTCCCTCAACTGATTTGCCAAGGATTCTTCACGCTGCGCAATCACATCCTGCGATGCAGTGCGCTCCGCTTCCTCTAAATCAACCGCCATCCCCGATTCTTCCAGATTTTTTGTCATCCTTGTTGCCACTTCATCATTCTCACAAATAAGATGCGCCGGATGGCATAATTCATGCCGTTCAGTATGCCACAAAAAGTCCAGCAGCAACAAATATTCTTTCTCCGGATACAGCCTTGTTCCCCTTCCTACCATCTGCGCATACAGTGCGCGCACCTTGGTTGGACGAAGCACAACAATACAGTCCACATTCGGGCAGTCCCAGCCTTCAGTTAAAAGCATGGAATTGCAAAGTACATCATACATTCCCTCTTCAAACCCCTTTAGAATCTCTGCACGGTTCCTGCTCTCCCCGTTTACCTCTACCGCACGAAATCCTTTTTCCTCCAAAATATCCCGGAATTTCTGGCTGGTCTTCACCAGAGGAAGGAAGACAACGGTTTTTCGTCCCATACAGTATTTTTTCATCTCATCCGCGATCTGATATAGATAGGGGTCAAGTGCGCAGCCAAGATCCGCTGTCTTAAAATCGCCTCCCTGAATTCCCACCCCGCTTAAATCTAATCGCAGCGGAATCGTCTGCGCCCGGATTGGGGTTAAATATCCTTCTTTAATCGCTTTCTGCAACGTGTATTCATAGGCAAGGGACTGAAAGATCGAACCAAGATTTTTCATATCCCCGCGATCCGGTGTTGCGGTTACTCCTAATACCTTTGCCTTATCAAAATGCTTCAAGATATTCTGATAGCTGTCCGTAATACAGTGGTGTGCTTCATCAATAATAATCGTGTCGAAATATTCTTTGGCAAACTGCCGCAGTCTGCTTTCCCGCATCATTGTCTGGACGGAGCCAACCACCACCCGAAACCAACTCCCCAGGCAGGATTGTTCCGCTTTTTCCGTTGCGCAGAACAATCCGGTGGTCTTGGCAATCTTATCCGCTGCCTGCTGCAAAAGCTCCCCGCGGTGCGCCAGAATAAGAACCCGCTCCCCTTCCCGGACACATTCTTCCGTCACTTTTGCGAAAACAATCGTCTTGCCGCATCCGGTGGGCAACACAAGCAGCGTCCGTGCATTCCCGCTCCCCCACTGCTTAAAGATTGCCGTTTTTGCCTCTTCCTGATAGGGTCGAAGATCCATCAAAAATCCCCCGCTTTCCACTGCGGTGCGGTTTTCTGCCCTTCCTCCGGCTCATAAAACCGCACAATCTCATTGCTCTGCATCTCGTTTCCATTGGTACT
>CAJUCG010000172.1 GCA_910585065.1 uncultured Lachnospiraceae bacterium | reverse complement strand
CTTGGAATAAAAGATGGCGATACCGTGCGGATGTACGGGCTGGAATTTGACTATTATCAATAAATTGGGGAGGAAGAATGACAAGTAAACAGCGATCGTATTTGAAGGGGCTTGCCATGAACTTAGACGCGATCTTTCAGATTGGCAAGGCAAGTCTGACACCGGAATTTACAAAGGGAATCGAGGAGGCACTTACTGCCCGTGAATTAATTAAGATCACCGTGCTAAAAAACTGTCTGGATGATCCGAGACAGATCGCGGCAATGCTCGCAGAGCGCGTACATGCGGAAGTGGTGCAGGTGATTGGCAGAAAAATTGTGTTATACCGCGAATCAAAGGAGAACAAAAAAATTGAATTGCCTAATGGATAAATGAAATTTGGTTTGTTCCATACATTTTCATAGAGGGAGGGAAAAACAGGGAATGGAAAAAATTGGAATTATGGGCGGTACATTCAATCCCATCCACTTGGCGCATCTGATTCTTGCAGAGTCCGCCAGAGAGCAGGCGGGATTATCCCGTGTGATCTTTCTGCCGTCAAAGCGCACGTTGGAAAAAGCGGATTCCTATATTTTGCCGGATGGGGCGCGCTGTAGACTGATTGAGCTGGCAATTAAGGACAACCCCTGCTTTTCCTTGTCGAGGATGGAGATTGTACGCGGGGGAACGACCTACACGGCGGATACCGTCAGCGAATTAAAGCGGAAAAATCCGGATAAGGAATACTATTTTATTATCGGCGGGGACTCACTGCTTAACTTTGCGCACTGGAACCGGCCGGAGGTGATTTTAAAGAATGCGCGGCTGTTAGCGACAAGCAGGGGGGCAATTTCCAGAGAGGAAATTCTTGCGGCGGCAGAGCGTTTGGAAGAGTGCTTTGCCACCAAGATCCTGCTTTTTGATACGCCCAAAATGGAGATTTCCTCGACAGATCTTCGCGCTCGCTGTGCGAGCGGACGTTCGCTGCGCTATCTTGTACCGGAGGCGGTGGAGAAATTTTTAAGGGAGCGGGGCTGTTACCGCAATGAGAGTGCATTTTCCTGCTCTGCAGAAATGGAGTGTGAATATGAACAACAAAATTGATGAGATGATCAAGGCGATGGAGCAGCTACTCCCGCATAAACGCTATGTGCATACACTTGGCGTAGCATATCTTGCCGCGAGTATTGCGATGGCATACAAAAAAAATTATGAGAAGGCGATGGTTGCCGGACTTTTACATGACTGCGCAAAATGCCTGCCGGAAAAGGAAATTTTAAAGCAGTGTGTGGAGAGGGGAATTGCTGTGAGTGCAGCGGAGAAAAAACAGCCGTTTTTGCTGCACGGAAGACTTGGCGCATGGTATGCGCAGCACAAGTACGGTGTGAAGGATGAGAAGATATTAAATGCTATCCGCTTTCATACTACGGGAAGACCAGATATGTCCTTTGTCGAAAAAAGTATCTACCTTGCAGATTATATTGAGATCGGGCGGGTGCAAAAAACGGAACCGGATTTAGATACCATCCGAAAAATGGCGTTTGAGAATATTGATCTTGCGGTATACTATGCAGCGAAGAACACAGTGCGCTACCTGGCAGAAAAGGAGAAGAGGAATCCGGAGGCAAAAATGGATGGAACCGCCATTTTAACCCTGGAATATTATCGGCAGTTGTGTGGGATAGAAGCGGAGTAAAGGATTTAGAAACTGCGCAATAAAAATAATAGAAAGAAAAGAGGAAGATTATGGCGGATGAATCAAGACGGATGGTGAAACTGGCGTACAAGGCATTGGAGGACAAGAAGGCCGAGGATATCAAGGTAATTGAGATTGGAACGATCTCCGTTCTGGCGGATTATTTTGTGATTGCAAACGGCAACAGTTCTTCCCAGGTGGAAGCGATGGTGGACGCGGTGCAGGAAGAACTTGAAAAGAGCGGATTTTTGCCAAAGCGCGTGGAGGGCGTGCGCTCCTCCGGATGGATTTTGCTCGACTACGGCGATATCGTAATCCATATTTTTTCAAAGGAAGACCGATTATTTTACGATCTGGAGCGCATCTGGCGCGACGGGCGCGATGTGAGCAGGGAAGAACTCTAAATTCCTGCGGGGGAGTTATGGTCTACAAAATCTTGATTGTCGAGGACGATGCGGGAATTGCACAAGCGATTGCGGAGCGCGCCGCAACCTGGGGATTTGAGGCGTGCTGTGTGCAGGATTTTCGAAATGTCACACAGGAGTTTTTTGCCTTCGCGCCGCAGCTTGTGCTGCTTGATATTATGCTGCCGTTTTACAATGGCTATTACTGGTGCAGTGAACTGCGCAAATGTTCCAATGTGCCGATTATTTTTTTATCTTCCGCATCGGATAATATGAATATTGTGATGGCAATGAATATGGGCGCGGACGATTTTATTGCAAAGCCGTTCGATATGGAAGTACTGATCCTAAAAATACAGGCACTTCTTAGACGAAGCTATGATTTTGCGGTACAGGCACCGTTTTTGGAACATCGGGGAGCCGTCTTAAATACCGCGGATCAGACGCTTAGTGCGGGCGGGCAAAAATTGGAGCTGACCAAGAATGAGTACCGGATTCTGCTGGTGCTTTTGAGAAACAAGGGAAAGGTGGTCAGCAGGGAGAAACTGATGGAGGAACTCTGGGAGTCGGAGAGTTTTGTGGACGAGAACACATTGACGGTCAATGTGAACCGTCTGCGCAAAAAACTGGCGGGCGCGGGACTTGACGGGTTTATTTTGACAAAATTTAGAGTGGGGTATCTGATTTCCTAGAGTTAATTACCAAAGAGTGCCCTTAGAACAAGCTCACCGCTTAAAAGTAGTGGGGTTTTGCCCACGAAAAACGAGAGGATTTTATCTATGAATTATATTAAAGCATATACCAAAACAGCAAGTGGGGAATATCCAAATTCTTTTGCAAATAGTGTTCATTTCGCGCTGTGTGGTGTGGATGGGAGGACGGAGGAACTAAATCAGGGCAGCGGTATCTTGTACGCCCTCGCAAAAATCAGGGAGGACGATACACTGGTGGAGCGGGGAATTCAGCATCCGGTGATTTTTGAGCGGGACGGACAATATGGGATTCTTGCAAAATATGTTGATGCAAAGGGCAATGCCCTTCTTCCAGATACATTGCTTTTGTGGACCACGACGGATTTTATCGATTTTTCAGAGCAGCAGGAAGTTTACGGTGCGGATTATGCCGCAATCTTTGCGGCAGCAGGCACAAGTCTCCCAATTTCAGACGCACTCTGCGAAAAGATCCGCGCGCGCTGGACTCCTCTTTTTAGTCTGCGTGTGGACTATCCGGATAAACTTTTGGTAGGGAGTACAAAAGAGCTTTCGGCAGTTATGGCAAAGGTGACTTACTCGGACGGCTCCTCAGATGAGAAGAGGATTTTTTTTGATGAGGGGGAAGTAAGCGCGTTAAAACGTGGGTCTACTGCGAAGATACACGGCGAGATCCGCGCGGTATCCCCAAAGTTTCCGCTTGCTATAGGGTATGCGGATCCGGTTATTTTTTCTTTTAAAGACTCCTGGTATTTTCTCGCGACAAATGACAATGTCAACGATATCGGGATCTTTGTCCGAAAGGCGGATACCATCGAGGGGCTGTTTGCGCCAGGGGTAAAAGAGTACTGCATTCTCGCACAGAATTTAGAAAAGGGTTTTGTGCAGACGTTTTGGGCACCGGAATTTCATGTGATCGGCGGCGCGCTCTACATTATTTTTGCGGTTAGCGGATCGGCGTGGGGACCACAGTGCCATTTGATGAAGCTGAAAGAGGGCGGGGAGATTATCCGAGCAGAGGACTGGGAAGAGCCGGTGCGGGTGGTAAAACAGAATGGCAAACCGCTTGCGCAGGACGGAATTACGCTTGATATGACCTGGGTTTTCTCCGGGGAACAAGGATACCTTGTATGGTCGTACCGCCGTGGTATTGGAACCCCTGCGGACACAGGTTCCATGCTCTATATTGCGACAGCGGATAAAGAGAAACCTTGGGTGCTTACCTCATCCCCGGTACTGCTTTCCAGACCACTTTATGGATGGGAGAATACAGGGGGGACAATCAACAATGAGGGACCGTATGCCCTGTATGCAAACGGCAAAATTTACCTTGCCTATTCCGGCGGGGATGCCTGTGGCTATTCCTATGCGGTAGGTTATCTTGCCGCGGAGGATGGGGCAGATCTCCTTGATATAAGTTCATGGAAAAAATTTCCATCTCCGATGCTCCGGTCAACCTTTGTAAAGGGAATTCAAGGACCGGGACATAATTCCTTTTTCCGGGATGAGAATGGCAGATGGATGATTGCTTACCATGCGCAGGAGAGGGAGAAATATCATTGTCGTTGCAGTACATACCACAGGGTACATTTTTCTGCGGATGGGTTTCCGATGCTTAATGTGGCAGGGGAAAGGGATGTTGCCACAGAGATAGCAAAGGTGGAAGTGACGGTGGAACTGCTTTAATATATCAGATGTGGAATGACTCCGGCGGATGGCAGGCGCGAAAAGAAATTTTGCTGACTACCGCACTGCATAAACGCCGGAAGTATTCTTGAATTTTCCTAGGATGGCAGAGATGAAGTTTTATCAAATGTATCGAAAACAGCACAAAAAACATATCCTTATCTTCATTTTATTTTCCGCGATATTTTTACTTATCTTTTTCCTCTATCATCTCCCGCTTGGCGCAGTATTCTATCCGACATTGCTGTGCGCGGTTCTTGGTCTAGGCATCCTCTCGGTCAATTATCGGAGGGCGAAGAGAAAACACGAGCGTTTAAGGGAGCTGTCAAAGCATAGCGCGGAGTTGATGGAGGGCTTTTTTAAGAGCGGGGACTGGCTGGAGGATGACTACCGGCAAATTATCGAGGCACTGCGGAGTGAACTGCGCCATGAAAAAGATGCAATGAATCTGCGCTATGCCAATATGGTGGATTACTATACCATCTGGGTACACCAGATAAAGACCCCGATCGCGGCACTGCGCCTGTATCTTTCGGGCGAGGACTCGGAAAATGCCAGGCGGATGAAGGAGGAAGTCTTTCGCATTGAACAGTATGTCGAGATGGTGCTTGCTTTTTTGCGCCTGGACTTTGAATCCACGGATTATGTTTTTGCCAAATGTGATCTGGACGGGATGGTGCGCGGCGCGGTCAAAAAATTTGCAGGGCAGTTTATCCGAAAAAAAATCGCGCTGGTTTATGAGCCGTTAGAATTTGAGATGGTGACGGATGAGAAATGGTTTTCGTTTTGTTTAGAACAGATCTTATCGAACTCCTTAAAATATACTAAGGCGGGAACGGTTTCCATCACACTTACCGGGGGGTCAACCCTTGTTATACGGGATACTGGGATTGGCATTGCGCCGGAGGATCTGCCGCGCGTATTTGAGAAGGGGTACACAGGGTATCACGGGAGGGAGGACAAAAAAGCAAGTGGAATTGGGCTGTATCTTTGCAGGCGCATCTGTGAAAATCTCGGACATTCCATCTTTATCGAATCGGAACCGGGCGTGGGAACGGCGGTATTTCTTAATCTGGAACAAAAGAAATTAACGGTAGAATAAAATGGACTTCTTACAACAATGTAAGTTTTTCGGGGGAAAATGTAAGCCGGATCGATGGCGTGCATTTTCCTTTTTTGATAGAATGCTACTTGAAAGAACGGTTGGCAGACAATCGAAAGAATAAAGAAAAAAGGTGGTATAACAATGAGTATTTTGGAGGCACAGGGGGTCAAAAAGATCTATACAACGCGGTTTGGCGGAAATAAGGTGGAGGCATTAAGGAATGTTTCTTTTACCGTCGAGAAAGGAGAATATGTGGCAGTGATGGGGGAGTCCGGCTCAGGAAAGACCACTCTGCTCAATATCCTTGCAGCACTCGATAAACCTACGGCGGGCAGAGTGCTGTTGGACGGGCAGGATCTTGGTGCGATAAAAGAGTCCGCAGTCGCGGCATTTCGCCGGGATAATCTGGGATTTGTATTCCAGGATTTCAACTTGCTTGATACATTTACGCTGGAGGACAATATCTATCTGCCGCTAGTGCTGATGGGAAAACGCTACGATGAGATGAACAACCGGCTGATGCCGATTGCTGACCGGCTTGGGATCTCAAAGCTGCTAAAAAAATATCCTTACGAGGTTTCCGGCGGACAAAAGCAGCGTGCAGCGGTTGCCAGAACACTTATCACAAGACCAAAGCTTGTGCTTGCGGATGAGCCAACCGGGGCACTTGATTCGAAATCAACCGATGAGCTTTTGGATATTTTTGAGGATGTAAACCGTATGGGACAGACGATTGTGATGGTAACACATTCGGTCAAGGCGGCAAGCCGCGCGGGGCGCGTAATGTTTATCCGCGACGGCGAAGTCTTTCATCAGATCTATCGCGGAAACAATACAAACGAGGAATTTTACACAAAAATTTCTGATACGCTGACGCTTCTTGCCAGCAAAAAAGCCGACGCGGTAATCGGGTAAGGGGGGAATTTTTCGATGAAACATAATCTGTATCCTAAATTGGCATGGACGGGAATCCGCAAAAACTCCCGCCTGTATCTGCCTTATATCTTGACCTGTATCGGGATGGCAATGATGTTTTATATTGTGTCCTTTCTCTCCTCAAGCGAGTACCTAGCAAGCCGCCGGGGCGGGAAGGATATGCAGATGGTACTTGAACTTGGCTGTGGAGTGATCGGATTTTTTGCGGCAATCTTTTTGTTTTATACCAATTCCTTTCTGATGCGCCGGAGAAAAAAGGAGTTTGGACTCTACAATATCCTTGGCATGGGCAAGTGGAATATCGCGCGTGTGCTGCTCTGGGAAACTTTTATGATCGCGGGCATCTCGATTTTTGTCGGGAGCCTTGGCGGGATACTGCTCTCCAAAGTCGCAGAGCTGTGCATGATCAATATTCTTGGAGCGGAGGCAATGTTTTTTATGCGGGTGGATACAGCAAGTATCGCAAATACTGCTATCTTGTTTGTGATTATCTTCGTGCTGATTCTGATTAATGCACTGCGGCAACTTCATTTCGCCAACCCGATTGAACTTTTGCACAGTGAGAACACAGGGGAGAGACCGCCGCGCGCAAACTGGATCTTTGCTGTCCTTGGTGCGGGACTTCTTGGCGGTGCGTACTATTTAGCAGTAACACTTGAAAATCCGCTTGAGGTGATCATGCTGTTTTTTGTTGCCGTCCTTATGGTAATCGCTGCGACCTATCTGCTTTTTGTTGCTGGTTCGGTCACCATCTGTAAGACTTTGCAAAAGAACAAGAGATATTATTACCGCACCAATCATTTTGTTTCCGTTTCCTCAATGGTTTACCGCATGAAGCGAAACGGGGCGGGGCTTGCCTCCATCTGTATTTTATGTACGATGGTGCTGGTTATGGTATCTTCCACGGTCTGTTTATATATGGGCAAAGAAGAGAGTATACGGGGACGCTACC
>CAJUCG010000171.1 GCA_910585065.1 uncultured Lachnospiraceae bacterium | reverse complement strand
GTTTTTTAGGGATGGACAAAATGGTTCTTTGCCGGATCAGGCGGCTTGGGAGGTATTGCTTTTGCAGGAACAGATGCGAAGAAGGCTTTTTATGTCGGGATATGCCGTAAAAAGCGGAACCTCCATGTCAACGCCGATGATTTCCGGCGCGATCTGTCTGCTTTTGCAAAAGGAGCCAACACTTTCTCCAGATGAAGTAAAACATAGACTTTGGCAGTCCGCATTTGATTTAGGATATCCAGCAGAGCAGCAGGGAAGAGGGATGTTAGATCTGAAAAGATTATTGGAATAATTTCGGGCGCAGCGGAAAATATGAATTAATTTTTCCATTCGGGGCGGTTAAGTACTTTTGGGCTTAACCACCCTGTTCGTCGTAAAGGAAAATAAGAAATTATATTTGAATGTAAGGAATTCTTTGCGGTGATAATTATAAAAATAAGGCTGATCTTCACATTGATCTTGCGATTATCTGTTATATTATGGTATAATATCGGCAGTATTATACCTGCGTCAGTTCACATCCGACCAACGGGAGGACAACTCATCTGTGAACTGTGCGCATCCGCCGGAGGCACCATGTCCGAAGGATATGGTATAATAAAGGCCCCCCCTTTATTGTTTTACAGGGGGCTTTGACAAAACTTAAATCAGGAAAGGGGCGATTATTTTGGCAATGTTATCTGATGAATGGCAGGAGGCACTTGCGCCGGAATTTAGCAAGCCATACTACAAGGATTTATTTGAGTTTGTGAAGGACGAGTACAATAAGGCGGTGATCTATCCGCCTGCGGACGATATTTTCAATGCGATGCATTTAACGCCGCTCAGTGAAGTAAAGGTGATGATTCTTGGACAGGATCCGTATCACGGGGAGCATCAGGCGCATGGTCTAAGTTTTTCTGTGCTGCCGAAAACGGACACTCCGCCATCCCTACAGAATATTTATCAGGAACTGCATGATGACTTAGGATGTCAGATCCCAAATAACGGGTATCTGAAAAAATGGGCCGAACAAGGGGTACTTTTGCTTAATACTGTGCTGACTGTGCGCGCACACCAGCCAAATTCCCACCAGGGGCATGGATGGGAAAAATTTACAGATGCGATTATTCAGGCAGTGAATGCACAGGATCGCCCAATTGTCTATATGCTCTGGGGAAAACCGGCACAGAGCAAGATCCCGATGTTGAAAAATCCGAAGCACCTGATCCTAAAGGCTCCGCACCCAAGTCCTCTCTCCGCATACCGGGGATTTTTCGGCTGCAAACATTTCAGTCAGGCAAATGCATTTTTGAAGGAGAATGGGCAGGAGCCGATCGATTGGCAGATTGAAGATGTGTGATCTATCGTGATACCATTTTGTGCAAAACAGGGAGTGGAACAAAAGATCTCATTTGAGGATTTTTTGTGCGCCATGCTCTCAGATTATGAATGTGCCTATGCGTGCGGGCTTGCGGCAAGACTTTTAAAATGCCCGATAACTCCGGAAACCATGAATCTTTCGGAAATAAAGGCTTTAGTGGAAGCTGCGATGCCAAAAGAACAGGGAGATCTCGATTACCGGATTCGAAATCTCTACAAATTGATTCAGGACTACTCCGCTGTCGAAAAAGAGGGGGAGAGCGTGCCGGAAGAAATTTTTACACTGATTCAGATGGGGCTTGACGAGGAGAAATACGACCAGTACAAAAATTAGTTAAAAAGACCAGAAATCCCGCAAAATACGGCTCTGACACTGGTTGAAAAAATACTACATATAGTGGTGAAAATTGACAAAGTACACAAAGTATCACAAGATACAGTGGACAAATTCCTTTTTTTATGCTATGCTATGAGAAGCGGCATTTTTGCCGCCTTATGTTATGAACCGCCCGATATTTTTATATCTGGCGGTTCTATTGGGAGGATTATCACTATTTTGACTGCATATTCTTCCCATACATATAAAGCAAGATAGAAAGGGTGCAGTACATATGGAAGTAATCAAACGGGACGGGCGTGTTGTTGAGTATGACAGGAATAAGATTCTTGTAGCGGTTCGTAAAGCGAATGACGAAGTAAAGATGAAGGAGAAGATCTCCGAGGGCAAAATCGAGGGGATTGTGCGGGCGATCGAGTCACTTAATAAACCAACCATGCAGGTAGAGGAGATCCAGGATATCATCGAGGAAAAGCTGATGGAGGATGGCAAGTACACTCTTGCAAAAACCTATATCCTCTACCGCTACACTAGGGAACTTGTGCGAAAAGCGAATACAACGGATGATTCTATTTTAAGCCTGATCCGCCATGATAACAAAGATGTAATGGAAGAAAATTCCAATAAGAACGCGATCATTGCCTCAACACAGCGAGATTTGATTGCGGGGGAAGTGTCGAAAGATTTGACAAAGCGTCTGCTTTTGCCGGAAAAAATTTCCAAGGCACATGAGGAGGGAGTTCTGCATTTTCATGATGCGGATTATTTTTTGCAGTCAATTTTTAACTGCTGCCTGATCAATATCAAAGATATGTTTGAAAATGGCACAGTGATGAATGGCAAGCTGATCGAGAGTCCAAAAAGCTTTCAGGTCGCCTGTACAGTAATGACGCAGATCATCTCCGCAGTTGCCAGCAGTCAGTATGGCGGGCAGTCCGTGGATGTGCGGCATCTGGGAAAATATCTGCGCATCACAAAGAAAAAATACCAAAAACGCTACGAGGAAGAATTTGGCGGGACGCTCCCGGACGAGATTATTGCAAAGCTGGTTGCCGATCGTGTGCAGGATGAGTTAAAATCCGGAGTTCAGACCATCCAGTACCAAATTAATACACTGATGACAACAAATGGGCAGTCCCCGTTTGTGACGCTGTTTTTAAATTTGGATAAGAACGACGAGTATATTGAAGAGAACGCAATGATTATTGAGGAGATCTTGCGTCAGCGGCTAGAGGGAATTAAAAATGAAAAGGGCGTATATATCACACCTGCATTTCCGAAACTTATCTATGTGTTGGATGAACATAATTGCTTAAAGGGCGGCAAGTATGATTACATTACACACCTTGCCGTAAAATGCTCTGCAAAACGCCTGTATCCGGATTATATTTCCGCAAAGAAGATGCGCGAAAATTATGAAGGCAATGTCTTTAGCTGTATGGGCTGCCGCAGTTTTCTAACGCCGTGGAAGGATGAGAATGGAGAATACCAGTTCGAGGGACGGTTTAATCAGGGCGTGGTTAGCTTAAATCTGCCGCAGATCGGGATTATTGCGGACGGGGATGAAGAGAAGTTTTGGCAGTTGATGGAGGAGCGTCTCTCCCTCTGCTTTGAAGCATTAATGTGTCGTCACTGCGCACTTGAGGGCACGATCTCCGATGTGAGTCCGATTCACTGGCAATACGGGGCAATTGCGCGCTTAAAGAAGGGCGAGAAAATCGACAAATTGCTGCATGGCGGTTACTCGACTATCTCGCTTGGCTATATTGGTCTGTACGAGGTCACGAAATTAATGACCGGCGTAAGCCATACCAATCCCAAGGGACTTGATTTTGCATTGCGCGTGATGAATCGGTTAAAAAGGGCGACGGATACTTGGAAGGAAGAGACGGGCATTGCCTTCGGTCTTTATGGAACACCAGCCGAATCCCTCTGCTACCGTTTTGCACGCATTGACAAAGAACGGTTTGGCGAGATTAAGGATGTGACGGATAAGGGCTATTACACGAATTCTTACCATGTGGATGTGCGTGAGAAGATTGATGCATTTTCAAAATTTCAGTTTGAGAGCCAATTTCAGGTAATTTCCTCAGGCGGCGCGATCTCGTATGTGGAGATCCCAAATATGCGCCATAATCTTGAGGCACTGGAAGAAATTGTAAAATTTATTTACGACAATATTCAGTACGCAGAGTTTAACACAAAATCGGATTACTGTCATGTTTGCGGGTTTGATGGGGAGATTATGATCAATGACCATCTGGAGTGGGAATGCCCGCAGTGTGGAAACAAAGATCATGCAAAGATGAATGTGACACGCCGCACCTGTGGGTATCTCGGTGAAAATTTCTGGAATGTCGGCAAAACAAAGGAGATAAATGCACGCGTCCTCCATATTTAATATAGGAACTATTCGAGTCAAAATTTGTTTTAAACCAGAAGCTTCCGTTTGCGGTGTTTCGAAGCAGATAAAACTTTGAGTTTGGAAAAGGAGAGTACGGGATGAATTATGCGGATATCAAACAGTACGATATTGCGAACGGTCCGGGCGTGCGTGTCTCCGTCTTTGTCAGCGGCTGCACGCGCGCCTGTCCGGGCTGTTTTAACCGTGAGGCATGGGATTTTTCTTATGGAAAACTTTTTACAAGGGAGACAGTAAAACAAGTGCTTTCCTATCTCTCGCCGGATTATGTGCGAGGGCTTTCGCTCTTAGGGGGCGAGCCGTTCGAACATGAAAATCAAAAAGGACTCCTGCCATTTTTGCGCTGTATAAGGGAAAAGTATCCAAAAAAAGATATCTGGTGCTTTACTGGTTATCTTTTTGACGAAGATATCTGTGATCGGATGTGTGTGGAATGGAAGGAGACAAAAGAATTTCTCTCCTATATTGATGTCTTAGTGGATGGGCAATTTGTGGAGGCTTTGCACAATGTCAATCTGCGCTTTAAGGGCTCGTCAAATCAGCGCACCATTATGGTACAGGAATCACTTAGGGAGGGAAAAATTATTTTGTGGGAACCTCCTGTAATATAAGCGCGGGGAATTCTGGCAACGCATAAAAATAGAGAAAGGGGAGAATGGCATGAGAAAATATTGGAATGCATTGCGCTATGGGAATGCAAAGACAAAAAGAATTTTAATTTCTGTCATTTTGCTCTTTCTTCTTTTTATTGTGGGAATTATTTTAGCCACAAAGGGAAGTGTGATCTGGGGACTGATCGCAGTCTTTGCGATTATTATGGATATTGTGCTGTTACAGTCCGTGCGCTTTGGCGAGAAGGAAATGATTGCAGAAAAGACAGCAAAAGAAAAGAAAAAGGCGATCGAGAACAAGGAATTTTCAGATATTGCAGAGATAACCGAGGAAGATATAAAGCAGCTTTTGATTGCTTATCGCGTTACTACATCCCATGTACAGGTAATGATTGATGCTTATAAAAAAGAAGGGGTAAAGCAGTCCCCCGCATATATGTGGAAGGCAAAAGGTTATCTTAATTTTTTGATCTTAGAAAATAAACCGCGCAACCTGGCTGTTCCGCTTTCGCAGGTAACAAAGATTACCTACCAGCAAAATGTGGAAGTAAATCCACTTACTGAATATGAGCAGATGCGCCAGCCTTCCGTGGTAAATGCGATGTATCAGGAGTTTCTTCCCGTGTACAAGGAGCGGATGGCAGGAGCTAGACATTACTATACAAAGAATCTCTATATGTTGGAACCGGGCATTTGTATTACCAACACCTCAATGAAAAATGCGCGCCAGGTACTTCAAGTTCCCATAGTGTTTACTGGTCTTGTGGACGAAAGATACAGCCGTTATTACCGATCAGCCTACGAGATGAAAATTCTTTTGCTTGATCAGGTCTTGTCATCGGAAGAATATAAACAGCAGATCAGCGGAATGCTAAAGCAGATGGCGGACGAGGAGGGGGAAGATCAGGAATATTTTGATGATCTGGCATTGATGGTGCGCGCCAGATTAGTGACGCAGGAAGTCGCAAGGTATTTTATGGAGTATCGGCGCAAGCAGGAGAAGGCGCGAAAACACCAGAAACAATAAACAAGTATTAGAAATTTAGCTGCGGCAGGAAGGCGGGGAAAGATTATGGATGTGACAAGGAATCTGCCTTTGGCAGGGGAGTTTTATCGGCATTTTAAGGGAAATTTATATCAGGTAATCGGCACGGCCTACGATGCTACTACCATGGCTCCACTTGTAGTTTACCAAGCACTTTACGGAAATTATCGCTGGTATGTCCGCACGGCGGAGGAATTTTTAAGTCCGGTGGACAAAGAGAAATATCCGGACTCTGCGGTGGAATACCGTTTTACAAAAGTAAATCCGGGCGGGGAAGAAAAGGGAGTTACCATGCTGCGGGGAGAGGATCTTGAAGTACATGAAATTAGACGGGATGAAACCGTGGTGGTATCTCTGTCAGAAAAAGAAGAGAAAATTACCTGGAGCAATCCTGAGGAAGACCAGGTGCGCCCGGAACTTATGCGTTTTTTAGATGCGGAAAAACCAAAAGAAAAGCTTTTGGTGCTGCGCGAAATCCGCGGAAAGATAGATGAGGAATTGATGACCAGCATTGAATTGTCCATTGATTTAATGCCGGATGAAAAAGAAAGCCTGGAGCGGCGACTTGAACTGGTGGAAAAGAATCTGGAGAAGCGCGTGCGGTACGAGGGAGGACGGTTGCGGTAAATGAGAAAAGGGGATAAGAAAAGCAAAACTGAATACCCTCTGTGTGCTTGTCACAGCAAATAGAATTAGATGGATTGATATTGTAATTAGCGAATTATATAATAGGAGGGTGTGTATATGAACAGATGTAAAAAGATAGCAATATTGGTATGTGCTTTTCTGACAGCATTAAATGTTACTGCTTGTGGACAAGTAGGAGATGAAGTTGTCAATATGGATGAATCTCCTGCAGGACAGCAAGAAAGCGGTATGCAGATAGATAAAAGTACAAATTTAGAAACGGAAGAAGATAAAACCATTGGTGTAGAAGAATCCAATACACAAACGGGTGAGAATATAGATACAGAAATGACAACAGAAGAATTATTAGATTTGTTTGTCAACGGTTCAATAAGTGCAATCAGTTCCGAGGATTCAACATCGGCATTCTATATTACCGATTTAGATATGGATTCTGGTGAATGGGATTCTTATTCCATTGGTGAAAGAGTCGATCTTGACAATGATGGAGAAAATGAACTGATTATTTGCGGACCTTATGGTGGCATATATCTTGATGCGCGTGATAATAAGGTCTATGAATTTGTTGTGGGAGAGGGTAATGCGCTTGTGCTTTCTTATGTTGTTTATAATGGTTCCACATGGATTATGCACAGCAACAGAATGCATACAGGATATGAAGCATACCATATGGAAAAATTTGAAGGAGCAGATAATTTAGTTGCAGAAATGAATTTTTATGAAGAACTTGTTGATGAAGATAATGTGGAGGGCAAAGAAAAATATACATTGAATGGAACGGAAATATCTTATGATGAATATTTTGAATTATGCAGCAAGATTTTTGCAACTGAAGTAACTACAACTAAATGACAATTTTCATATTTGTTGATTGGGGTAGTGGCAAGTAGCGAATTGATATCTTCCCTGAAATATATAGGTATGTTCATAGCTATGAGCAGGAACTAAAGAAATTATCAAGAGACAGATTTTATAGGGCTAAAAGGAAAAGGGGGTTATATCATTCTAAGCACATACATAATACCAGTATTGATACGGAACATTGATTTGATTAGTTGAAAAGAAGGTAAAGGATGTTAGATTGCATTATTGAACGTACAAATAGATATATTGATGATATGCCGAA
>CAJUCG010000170.1 GCA_910585065.1 uncultured Lachnospiraceae bacterium | reverse complement strand
TCTGAGTAGTGGTAATTTTATTCCAACAAAAAGGGAATTGCTTGAGTGCGTGCAGGACGAGGATAAAATGGTTTTGGAATTGAGCATTTCATTACAGAACGATAGCGATTATGATTTTGATAGAGCCTTTTTAGTATTGTTTAATTGGTGTCAGAATGTGTTACTAAAACTATGATTTTGATTATATGACTAAGATGGTAGAAAGTGACAAGTTGATACTCTGTCTGTTAATGATATATATAAATGGTAATAATTGTTTTAGAGCAGGAGTTAAGGGAAGTATCTTGGCTTCTGTTTTTTTGTAAGTAGTGTAAGTTGAGAGAACTTTCAGAAACAATTAGATTATCCCTTTGGTGAAATAAATTGGTATGTAAATACGAAATTTCAAATTGACTAGATTAAAGTGAAATAGTATAATTTTTGAATAACAGGATCACTTGCTTTTGGAACAGCCTCTGTTGTATCTTAATGAAGATTCCAAGCGTAATTTATCCATTTTCTTTAGTCAAACAGAGAAGTATGAGGGAGAAGTGCTTTACCCAGCGGCAGTGCTGTTTATGGTGTCAGTATGTTTGTGGTATCTGTTATATCGCCGAAGATTGAAGGAAGGATTAAAATATCATTAAGGGGGATGAATGGATGAGAAAAGGGAGATATTTTTGCTTTCTTGTATTTTGTATCACCGTATTTCTGGCAGCTTGCGGAAAAAAAAAGGTGGAACCTGGGGTTCCTTTACAGGATGTCACAACGGAATATGAAACAGAAGGGGCAGTCCGAGCGGTTGCTGCCTTGGAAGATGGTACGGTTTTTGCTGTTACTGCAAGTCCATCGGGATATAAATTTGATCGTTTTGACGGGGAGGGAAAGTGTGTAGATTCCTATATTTTAGATGGATATGTAAATATTGATTCCATTGTTGCAGCCGAGGACGGAAAAATAATATATTTTGCTGGGCAGAAAGCAAATAGCATTCACCTATATTTGTTCGCATTCCATACGGATACAAAACAGGTGGATGAATTATGTGATTTCGGGATGGATATTGCCCGTGCCAGAAAAATTGTATTTTTGGAGGATAAAATGTATGTGATGGGGCAGGAAAAAATGCGGGCAGGTAGTTTTAATAATAATGCAGACTATGATTTTTCTTTGGGAGATACGCTTTTATGCTGTTCTATGGAAGGTGGAGAGTATTCAAACTTAGATTTTGAGTACCCGATCAATATTGCAGAAAGCGGGAAAGGAACCCTGCTTATCTTAGCTTACTTTCCAAATGAAGGATACTATTTTATGGAACATAATCCGAAAAGTGGTTCGGTAAAACAAAAGGTAAAACTTGACCATTATAAATTTGATGATTTTGCAGTATGCAATAATGGGAACAGTCTGCTTTATGATTATGTTGGAAATTCGAGGGGGCTGGTACTGGCGGATTTTGATAATTTGGATCTGGAAATTGATATTTATATGGACTCTTTGATTGCCGTAGTATCGGATTCCAAGATATGGTATGAAAATGGCAGAGTGTATCTTGAGGATGCCAGTTCCCAAAAACTGGTTGGGTTTCCTTTGGATGATGTACAAAAAGAAAATAGAACAGTGCGTTTAGTTGCGACAAGCGAATTATCGTATATTGCGCCTTATGGCTGCGGCTATGCCTTAGAACGCCAGGAGGAAGACTGGGATAAGATTGCACTGAAAGTATTGGCACAGGATCAGGATTATGATCTTTGTATGGGGTCTTCTGGCTATGCAAGAGGGCTTGCCATGAGGGATAGTGATGTGCTTTGCCCGTTAAATGATGTGCCAGGAATTGAGCAATATTTTGATCGGTGTTTCCCCTATGTCCGCGAGGCGGCAACCACCGAATCAGGAGAGATCTGGATGCTGCCGTTTTCTGCCAATGTCTATGCCATGCTGGTACATGAGGAGCGGGCAGCAAAACAGGGGTTAAATTTACATAATAATATGACCTTTGCAGAATTTGTGCAATTTGTTCAGGGACTTTCAGAAAAAGAACAGGGGATGTTTTATATGTATCCAAAAGAAATAGGTGATGATATTCTGGGAAAGTATTTTGGGCATTATACTTCAGTACAGGGAGAAAAATTTTTGGATTATATGGAAGGACTCAGGGCATTATACCAGAAAGAAAACCTGTTAAATCCACCGGGAGATGTCAATCAAGAGATTCTGCTATGTACAATAGAACCATTTGGAAGGTTTCCCATGTCTTTGTCCTATTTGGGGCGAAAAGGATTTTCGGTTTATAGTATCCCAAAAGGAGAAGATCTTGATAAGAACAATGTAACTTTATATTATCTCGCAGTAAATAAAAAATCAAAATACAAAGAAGAGGCATTGTGTTATCTTGCAGATTTAATTGCCTATTTGATGAAGCAGGATGAACTTTTGATTTTTAAGGATTACAAAACAGAAGTTGGTTCTCGTGAAGAACAAACCCATAAATTATTTGAAAATGGGGAAGTGTTTTTTGCGATTGATGAGGATATATACCAAAAAGATTATGTGGAAGTGCTGAAAAGTAACCAGCCGTTAGAGGAATATGCAAAGGAAGTAGAACGTAGGCTTCAGTTGTATTTAAAGGAATAAAAAGGTGTGGTGGGAATTAGTTTATATTAAAATGGTCTAAGAGTACACTTACTTATAAACCCGAAGTAACAATAGTTGTTTGTATTTGTTTTAAATTTGGAGGTGATATCAATGAAGATTAAGAGGATTGTATCATTGCTGTTTGCATTGGTACTTTGTACTACTTTTTCAAATGCGGTAAGAGTGAATGCAGAAACAGAGGCATCTGCATTGGCTGCTTGTTCCCATTCTTCTTGTACCGTTGTAGGTACACAAACATCAGAGCAGCTTTCTCATACGCATCAGGTGGTAACAAGCGTTACTTCATCGGGGCAATTTGTATACTCTACGTGTGAAGTTTATGTTTCTTATACGATAATCACAAAGAGATGTAATAATTGCAATTTACTGATACATGAAAAAACACCTGATCAAATAAGACATACATTACCTTGGGCAGATAATAATCCATATAATCCGTAAATAGCAATAAGCAAGTGTACTTTAGTAATTGGCTTCGGCATCGAAAAATTTATTTGGTTGCTGAAGCCAATATATAATTATGGTTCGAAGAAGGAAGAATATTTATAATTTTTCTAAAATTTTGAGTTTACAATTATTATGATTGATAATTTTGCTTTTCATTTTTTTATAATTCTAGATTTTTTATTAGATCTCTGATTTTTATAATAATCCACTGAATATTAAAAGGTATTGAATAAATTTTTGGTAAATTTGGAAAAATAGTTGACAAAAAATAGTATCACCAGTATAATAAAAAACAGAAAACATTGAGAAATATCCTAAAGAAAGATTAGGGAAAATCAAAGAAAAAATAAAAGGAGTACTGTTATGTTAATTTTTGCTTGCGGAAGAATGCGCTAGGACAACAAAAAAGAATGGGCGCGGAGAGGTCTAAAACTGCTCCGTTGTTTGTTGTATCCGGATTTTGCATTTTTTGCAGCAGAAAGAACGTATAGTACTAAAATACAGGCAGAAAGTTTTTTGCTTTTTGACTGTTTTTTGAGTATGCTTTTTTGCTGCGGAAATTTGCCGCAGCTTTTTTTATGCGCGCGGACGCGGAAGGGAAAATGCCGCAAAAATATGAATCTGTGCAAACATATATAAAAATATGATTCTGCAAATCCGGATACAATTTGAAGCTTGTCAATCAGATTAAAAATAAAGAAAAGCTATATAGGAGTATCAGAATGAAGAGAAAAAAAGAAAGACACGCGGATATAGTGTTTATCTCCGCAAAATATTTATTGCACGAATTTTATAATTCGTACCATTTTTATATCATACTGCCATTTTTTGTATGCATCAGTGCTGCCGCAGCAAGTTTGCTTGCCATGGTTTTGCCAAAGATTGTGCTGGATGTGGTGGAGCGGGGGATGACGGCAGAAAAACTTTTTTGGTCGGTGGGGTGCGCGGGTATGCTGTTTACCGCTGCATCTCTTGCTACAATGCTTTTGCGCAACGAACTGGAACTTATCTCGCAGGATTTTTTATATACAGATCTGACTGCACACTGGGAGAGGGGAATGCTGCGCATGGATTACGAAGCTTTTGTGTCACCCCAGGGGAAGATTTTGGCGGAGAAAGCAAGGAATGCGATCAGCAGTCCAAACTGGGGTGTGGTGAAATTACTTTCAGGACTTAGTGCGATTTTGGAAGCCTTCGCGGGACTTTTGGTCTGCCTTGGGATTGTGGGGAGGCTGCATCCGGGGATTTTTTTGGTCTTATTGTTTTTGTTTGTGGTGCAGCTATGGTTTTCCGGCTACACACAGAGGGAAAAACAATCTTTAAAAGGGGTGCGCGCGGCGACTGACCGGCGATTGAATTATCTCGCTTGGGGGATGCAGGGAGAGAAAGAGGGCAAAGATATCCGACTGTATGCTTTCGATGGGTTGCTGCACCGCATCGCACAAAAAACGATGCGAGAGAAGCGGGAAGTGGAGGGGAAGGCGGAGAGACTGGAATTTTACAATATGCTCTTTGCCGCTCTCCTGCTTTTGCTGCGCGATGGCACGGCATATTTTTATCTGATCTGGCGATTTTTGCATTCCGGGATGACGCTCGGCGATTTTACGCTTTATTTTGCGGCGATCACCGGGGTCGGCGGCGGGCTGCTTAATCTTGCGCGGGCGATCTCTGATTTTTTGGAAACTGCGCGGTACGCAGAGGACTTTTTTGAGTTTATGCAATATAGCACGGAAACAAAGGCAGGGGGCACTCTCTCTAGTATAAGTGCGGATGTGGAGAGGGAAAATCCGCCCGTGGAGCTAAGGGAGGGGAAAACGATTTCTTTTACGTTTGAAAATGTTTCGTTTTCTTATTTTGTGGAACAGGATGGAAAGAAGCGGGAAATTCCGGTAATAAAAGATCTGAATCTAACGATTTTAGCGGGGGAGAGTATTGCCGTTGTGGGGGTGAACGGTGCGGGGAAATCCACTTTTGTTAAGCTTCTTTGCGGATTGCTGACACCAAGTAAAGGAAGGATTTTGGTAAACGACATGGACAGCAGATTATTTTGCAAGGAGGATTATTTTGAGCTGTTTTCAGCAGTTTTTCAGAAATCCGGCTTTCTTCCAGTCAGCATTGCGGAAAATATTATGTTGGATGTAAAGTCTAAGAGGACGAAAGGAGAGGGGGCTGGAAATTATTCCCATAAAAAGGAAGATGCCTTGCTTTACGGTGAGAACCAAAAAGAGGATATCAATGTGATGTGGGAGTGTATCCGCCGGGCAGGGCTTGAAGAAAAGATAAAATCTCTGCCAAAGGGCGCAGATACCTGTCTGGTCAGGCAAATTACTCACGATGGAACAGAACTGTCGGGAGGGCAGGCACAAAGGCTTCTGCTTGCAAGAGCATTGTATAAAGATGCCCCAGTGCTGGTTTTAGATGAGCCGACGGCGGCACTTGACCCAGTGGCAGAGCATGAAATTTATCAGGATTACTGGCGGATGACAAGGGGAAAAACCTCGATTTTTATTTCGCACCGGCTTGCTTCGACAAGGTTTTGTGACCGGATTTTGCTGTTTTCTGATGGGCGGATTTTGGAGAGCGGAACGCATAAGGAGTTGATTGCACTTGGTGGGCAGTATGCGAAAATGTTTGAAGTGCAGAGCCAATATTACCGGGAGGAAAAAGGAAAGGATGGTGTGGGTGAATGAAGAAAAGAGAGAAAATAGGAAGAAAAGGGGAGAAGAAAATGGGGGGAGGAAAATTGGCGAATGTAATGGAGCAGCACAGAGTGAAGAAAAACGGCAGGACTTTTTGGGAGGATATCCTGTTGATCCGGCGCGGAATAAAAGAGTTTGGAAAAATTCTTCCAGGACAGATGCTATTTGTGCTATTAAAGAGTATTTTTGGGGCGTGCATCCCGCTAATTTCTGTCTTTGCGTCCGCGCGGATTTTGGATGAGCTGGCACAGGGGCGGCGGGAGGAAAGGCTGCTTTGGCTCTGTATGTTCGCAGTCGGAGGAATATTTTTGCTTTCCGTCCTAAAATACGGGGTGGATGCAAAAGCAGCAGTTGGCTATAGCTGTCTGTTTTCAGCACATGAGATCCGCCTGACACAGAAAACACACTGCCTGCTGTATGAAGTGTTGGAAATGCCAGAAACAAAGCGGCTGCGTGAGCAGGTTTCGGGGAGCATCAGTGTTTCCGGTGCGGGGATGGCAAGCCTTTATTGGGATATGGAAGTAGTGGTTACAAATCTCTGTCGGGCAGCAGCAGCACTTTTGCTTGGGATGGGATTTTTTCGGGCACTTCTTTTTGCACCGGGGGGAAAGGGGCAGGAAAGTGCAGGCAGTCCGCTGTTTTTGGGGATGATCTTGATGGTGGGAATTTGTATTTTTATTTCCTGTAAGATGGCGGGCAGGCACTTCGACGTAAGTTTTGAAGTGTTTGAAAAAGGGGCGGAGTATAACCGGTATGGAGAATTTTATACAATGAATTATCTGCCGGATGAGGATACCGCGATGGATGTGAGAATTTTTTCGCAGGAGAAGATTATTTTGAGGGAAAGCAGGGAGAAATGTTATCAGCGTTTTGCTAAGGGCAAGCGGCGGGAGATCCGGGCAGTAAACCGCTATGACGGCGTGCGGCTGTTTTGCACTTGCTTTTGTGGCGTTTGCGTGTACGCGCTGGTTGGCTGGATGGCACTTTCTGGGTGGATTGGTGTGGGGGAGGTGGTTGCGGCATATGCAGCGGAAAATATGTTGGTTTCCGCATTCTCCGAACTTGCACAGATTATTACAGATCTACGGAATAACAATGAACATTTGTTGAATTTTTTCCAGTTTATAGATTTGCCGGAGGCGATGGAGGGGACGGATTTGCAGGGGGAAGTTTCCCTGGATCTTTTAGCGGGGAGGAATGGACTCGACAAAAGGGAAAATTTGGATGTTTCCGGCATCCGCTTTGAGCATATTAGTTTCCGTTATCCGGGCAGCAAAGAATGGGCTCTTTCCGATATTTGTCTGGAGGTGAAAAAGGGGGAGAAATTGGCACTGGTCGGAAAAAATGGTTCGGGCAAAACAACTTTTGTAAAATTGCTCTGCCGCCTGTACCATCCGACGAAAGGGAGAATTTTGCTTGACGGGGTGGATATTTGGAGCTATCCGTGGGAGGAGTATAAAAATAAGCTGGCAGCAGTGTTTCAGGATTTTTCGCTGTTTGCATTTTCTATCGCGGAGAATGTTTCTGCATTGGAAGAATATGATAAGATACGGATAGGGGATGCACTAAAAAAGGCGGGGCTTTGGGAAAAGGTCACAGGTCTGCCGCAGAAGGTAAAGCAGCCTTTGTCTAATCGATTCTGCGAGGATGGCTGTGATTTGTCCGGCGGTGAGGCGCAGAAGCTGGCGATTGCACGCGCGATCTATAAGGATGCGGATATTATGATTTTGGATGAGCCTACAGCGGCACTCGACCCATTTGCGGAGGCGGAGATCTAT
>CAJUCG010000169.1:6782-7567 GCA_910585065.1 uncultured Lachnospiraceae bacterium | reverse complement strand
AAAAATTGGCGGATCATATGGAATTAGTAGAGAATGCAAAAGTGGCGATGGAAAAACTTGGAATTGTGCCATTAATCCGTCCGATTCGCGGGGGGACGGACGGTGCAAGACTCTCCTATATGGGACTGCCATGTCCAAATCTATGTACTGGCGGATATAATTGTCATGGTAAATTTGAGTATATTTCCGTTCAGGATATGGAAAAGGTTGTAGAGCTTTTGATTTCTTTGTGCCGGATGGGAAGCACTTTGACAGGGCAGAATATCTAAAAAGAACGGAAAGAAACAAAAGAGAAATTGGGTGCTTTAGCAAAAAAAGGTTGTGTGCAGAGGAAAAAAATCAGTTGACATTTTCCCTCCCATCTGTTAGACTATAGCACAAATAACAGTATTCCGGCAATTTAACGCAATAGATTATCAAATCTATATACTGTGTGACAGGCGATGAGAAGGAGGAGTAACTGTTCTGCGGATGCAAAGAGAGGAAGCGGTTGGTGGAAGCTTTCATGAAGCGGACAGAGAAGTAGCCTTTAAGCCCCGAACCAAACGGTATAGACCAAGTAGACTTCGGCGGAAGCTCCCACGTTACCGGGAGGAGGGTATTCGCGGATGCGAGTATCTGCAGAGAGCAGAAGAAATTCTGAATTTAGGTGGTACCACGGATGAGTGAATTCGCCCTAAGCTATGTTAAGTGGCTTAGGGCTTTTTTTCTGCACAGCAAAAACACTAAAAAACAGCAGAAACCTGGCACTGTGCCGGAAGGAATTTTTAAGGAGCTATGCGGAT
>CAJUCG010000169.1:0-6682 GCA_910585065.1 uncultured Lachnospiraceae bacterium | reverse complement strand
AGAAAATTCCTTCCACGGACAGGGCACTGTGCAGGGGTTTCTGCGGAACTAAAAAAACAGCAGAAACCCGAAACAGTGCCGGAAGGAATTTTTAAGGAGCTATGCGGATAGAAAATTCCTTCCACGGACAGGGCACTGTGCAGGGGTTTCTGCGGAACTAAAAATAGGAGGAAAAAAAATGAAAAGTGATTCTGTGACCAGGGGGATGCAGCAGGCACCGCACCGCTCTCTCTTTAATGCACTCGGCATGACAAAGGAGGAACTTGACCGTCCGCTTGTCGGTATTGTCAGCTCTTACAATGAGATTGTGCCGGGGCATATGAACCTCGATAAGATTGTAAACGCCGTTAAGATGGGAGTTGCGATGGCAGGCGGCACACCGATTGTCTTTCCGGCGATTGCCGTGTGTGATGGGATTGCAATGGGACATATCGGCATGAAATATTCGCTTGTTACTCGCGATCTGATCGCGGACTCCACTGAGGCAATGGCGATGGCACACGCGTTTGACGCGCTGGTGATGGTGCCAAACTGCGACAAGAATGTGCCGGGACTTTTGATGGCGGCGGCGCGCTTAAATATTCCGACCGTTTTTGTTTCCGGTGGTCCGATGCTTGCGGGTCATGTAAAAGGACATAAAACCAGCCTTTCTAGTATGTTTGAGGCGGTTGGCTCCTATGCCGCAGGGACGATGAGTGAGGAGGATGTTTATGAGTATGAATGTAAAGCCTGTCCAACTTGTGGTTCCTGTTCTGGGATGTACACAGCAAACAGCATGAACTGTCTGACGGAAGTACTTGGTATGGGCTTACAGGGCAATGGCACGATCCCCGCAGTTTATTCTGAGCGCATCAAGCTTGCAAAGCACGCGGGAATGCAGGTGATGGAAATGTTGAAAAGAAATATCCGCCCGCGTGATATTATGACGGAAGCGGCTTTTCGCAATGCGCTGACAATGGATATGGCACTTGGCTGCTCAACAAATAGTATGCTGCACCTTCCAGCTATCGCGCATGAAGCGGGCGTGGAATTAAATGTGGATATTGCAAACGAGATCAGCGCGAAAACACCAAATCTTTGCCATTTGGCACCAGCAGGTCCAACCTATATGGAGGATTTAAACGAGGCGGGCGGCATTTATGCGGTGATGAAGGAGATTAGCAAAAAAGGACTATTAAATCTTGACTGTATAACAGTAACAGGAAAGACCGTGGGCGAAAATATTAAAGATGCCGTCAATAAGAATTCGGAAGTTATTCGTCCGGTGGAAAATCCTTACAGTGAAACGGGCGGCATTGCAGTATTAAAGGGAAATCTCGCCCCGGATTCCGGCGTGGTAAAACGCTCAGCAGTCGTGCCGGAAATGATGGTACATGAAGGCCCGGCAAGGGTATTTGACTGTGAGGAAGATGCGATCGAAGCGATCAAGGGCAAAAAGATTGTGGCGGGCGATGTAGTGGTAATCCGCTACGAGGGACCAAAAGGGGGTCCTGGGATGCGAGAGATGCTCAATCCAACTTCAGCCATTGCAGGTATGGGGCTTGGCTCCTCGGTGGCACTGATCACGGACGGACGCTTTTCTGGCGCGTCTCGCGGCGCATCTATCGGTCATGTCTCACCGGAGGCAGCAGTTGGAGGACCTATCGCGCTTGTGGAAGAGGGCGATATCATCAAGATCGATATTCCGGCAAATAAGCTTGAGCTTTTAGTGTCCGACGAGGAACTTGCGGCAAGACGTGCAAAATGGCAGCCGAGACAGCCAAAGATTACTACTGGATACCTTGCCCGCTACGCGGCGATGGTGACCTCCGGCAATCGCGGTGCGATTCTTGAAATCAAATAAAAAATAATGAAATAGTGATTATAATATAAAAGTGGATAAATTTAATTTGCAATTGGATTATTATGGTGTATTAAATCTGCACAAAGCGTTGTTGGAGGCAAAGTTTAATATAAGTCCCGATAATGAATTGGTATCCGGCAGTCCATTTGTGGCAGATATCTATATACAGGTCAGAGAATTCTTGATAAAAAGTGAAAAAGCAGATCAGTGGAAAGAGTGGTTTCTATTACAAAACAGACCCGATTATAGAGAGCGTGCCATAATGCGGATGAAAAAATGCAGGCGTTGGGAAAAAATAACTTTTGAGGAAAAGAAAAAGGTTGCGGCGAATTTTTTGGCTCCGTTTCTCTATGATGAAACAGAACTAAATGGAGTCATAGCAAAAGTAGAGCAAAGTATCTAAAAAATCAGCAGAAACCCGGAACAGTGCCGGAAGGGGATGATGAGAGCGAACGAAAATCCCCTTCCACAGACGGGGCACTGTGCAGGGATTTCTGCGGAACTAAAAATCAGTATATGTCTGCAGCAGCACCAAAAGAGATTTTAAGAGCAAGGCGAATAAAATCCCCTCCATGGTAAAGGTGCGGAGAAAGACATCTACAAAACTTTAAATAGGAGGCATATATGCAATTAAATGGTTCTGAAATTATTATTGAGTGTTTAAAAGAGCAGGGCGTTGATACCGTATTTGGATATCCGGGCGGTACAATTTTAAATGTATATGATGAATTATATAAACATTCTGACGAGATAAAACATATTTTGACTTCCCATGAGCAAGGGGCGGCGCACGCCGCAGACGGCTATGCAAGAGCAACCGGACGGGTTGGCGTATGTATGGCAACTTCAGGACCCGGCGCGACAAACCTTGTTACCGGAATTGCAACCGCGTATATGGATTCTGTGCCGCTTGTTGCGATCACTGCAAATGTGGCAGTGCCGCTGCTTGGCAAGGACAGTTTCCAGGAAATTGATATTGCAGGCGTTACCATGCCGATCACCAAGTATAGTTTTATTGTAAAAAACATTAAAGATCTGGCACCGACCATTCGCCGCGCTTTTCAGATTGCGCAAACGGGAAGACCGGGTCCAGTGCTGGTGGATGTAACAAAGGATGTAACCGCGGCAGTTACAGAGTATGAAAAGAAAGAGATTGCGCCGATTGGCCGCAGTGTGGACAAAATTACAACCGAGGATATTGATGCGGCTGTCGCATTGATTGCTGCAGCAAAAAAACCGATGATCTTTGTCGGCGGAGGTGCAGTAATTTCCGGTGCGGCAGAAGAATTAAAGAAATTTGTTGATCTTTTAGATGCCCCGGTAACGGATTCTTTAATGGGTAAGGGTGCTTTTGACGGCGAGGATCCGCGCTATGTCGGAATGCTTGGTATGCACGGAACCAAGGCGGCAAATTACAGCGTAACCGAATGTGATCTTTTAGTGACTATCGGTGCGCGCTTTTCTGACCGCGTAACAGGAAATACAAAGAAATTTGCCTACAACGCAAAAATTGTGCAGTTTGATGTGGACGCGGCGGAAATTAATAAAAATATCATGGTCAACGCAAGCGTAATTGGCGATGTAAAGGAAATTCTTATGCGTGTCAATGAAAAGCTTGAACAGCAGGATCATGCGGAATGGGTAAAGAGGGTGCAGGCACTTTCTGCGGAGAAACCGCTTACTTATCATAAAGATGTGCTGACAGGACCTTATGTAATGGAAAAACTCTACGAGATTACAAAGGGTGATGCCATTGTTTGTACGGAAGTCGGGCAGCATCAGATGTGGGCAGCGCAGTTCTACAAGTACCGCGCACCTCGGACACTTATCACTTCGGGCGGACTTGGAACAATGGGCTATGGACTTGGGGCGAGCCTTGGCGCGAAGACAGCAAAGCCGGAGAAAACTGTGGTCAATATTGCGGGGGATGGTTGTTTCCGCATGAATATGAATGAAATTGCGACCGCTGTCCGCTATCAAATTCCGGTAATTGAAGTGATAATGAACAATTCAGTACTTGGTATGGTGCGTCAGTGGCAGACGTTATTTTACGGAAAACGCTATTCTAATACGATACTTAACGATGGGGTTGATTTTGTAAAGCTTGCGCAGGCAATGGGGGCAGAAGCATTCCGCATTACAAAATGTGAGGAAGTCGAGGAAGTATTAAAAAAGGCGATCGCCTTAAATAAGCCGGTATTAATTGACTGTGTGATTGGCTGCGATGACAAAGTATTTCCGATGGTACCGCCGGGAGCGGCAATTGAGGATGTATTCTCAGAAGAAGATATGAAATAAAAAAGACAAAAAAAGAATGATTACCGCAAAAGGACGAAAGGGGGCGGATTTAAGTATGAAAACACATTATGAAAAAATGGTGCAGGATACGGATAAACGTGTTCTGCGCGCATTGCGCCTTCAAAATATGGAGGAGGGTAATCCGCAGTGCGGGGGATTTATGGAGGAGAATGGAATATATCAGGCAAAATCCACAATTTACAAGCTTTCTAATCTGGCGACCGCCTATTTGAATGCGGATTGTAAATATTACCATGATCCAGTGGTATTTGAGCGGATTGTTGCGGCGACAAATTTCATCCGCCATGTACAGCATGAGGACGGTTTATTTGACTATGTAACTGGAAATTTTTTCTCCGTGTCAGATACCGCACTATGCATACGCAAACTTCTTCCACTTTTAAAATATTTAAGAGACCACGCAAAAACGCAGCAGGAAAACGAAATTCAGATGCGTTTAGAAGTGATCGTTCGAGCGGGCGCGGAGGGTCTCTTAGAAGAAGATATCTACGCATCGGATTATCGTCTGGTTGTTGCTGCGGTATTGGCCGCCTGCGGTAAGTTTTTCCATTGTGATGCGATGATACAGTCAGTATTGAAATATCTGGAGGGCGGTATTGGCTGCAATACGGATGGACAGTTTGATGAGAGATCTTCCGACAATATCAACCGTCTGAATAATGATGCTTTAGTGGTACTTTCAGAAGCTCTTTCTGATCCGTCCTATGAGCAGTACGCCATCCGGAACTTAAAAATGATGCTTTGTTACTGGGAGCCGGATGACAGCGTATTTCAGGAAAGTTCCATGCGCTTTGAAAAGGAGCGTTTGATATTTCCAAAAGATTATTATTATGTTTATCTCTCTCTTGGCAAACGCTATCAGATTCTGGAATTTTTAGCGATGGCAAACCATATTTTTTGTATGGTGGAAGAAAAACAGATCTCCTCTCCGGATTTTTTGATGCAGTTGATGAATCATCCGGATCTGATTGCACTGGAATATGACACCGAGGGAATTCCGACAAATTACAGAATGTTTTTTAAGGAATCTGGAATTGTGCGCGTGCGCCATGACGATGTGACTTATACTGTGCTAAATGACAAACCGCATTTTCTATATATGCATTCTGGTTCAATTAAGTTTGTAATGAAACTGGCGGGAAGCTTTTATGGGCATCGCGATTTTTGCAGTGAGATTATGGAGGAACTTCCTGATGGCAGCATCCATCTGCACCAGACCCTGCGCGGTCAATATAATTTTTCCTTTGGCAGGAAAGAGGAGGACTGGTGGAAGAAAGCGCAGGAAGCAAAGCCGCGCAGAGAACGGCCGAGCATGGAAATTGATGTGCGAATTTGCGAGCAGGAAGAAGAGCTAGTTGTGGAATTTCAAATAACAGGGGTGAAGGGGGCACCATGGCGTGTCGAAATGACGTTTGCGGGAATTGACCATATTGTAAATGAACATATGGATATTGCCGTGCGGGGCAATGAGACAATTATTGTAAAGGATTCCTTCTTTGAAGCGTCAAACCAGCTAAGCAGTTTAATGATTGGACCTGCATTTGGCACGCACCGCTGCACGGAAGGGCGCGATCAGGGGGAAGAAAGAATTCCTGGGGCGGCAACCGTCTATTTTACGGATGATACCGAATTTTCCCATACTGTGCGAATTCGGAAGAAGTAAAAGGGTATTTGCATTAAAAAATGCTTGCATTTTTTTTCAGAATCATGTAACATGAAAGTACAGGAACTAAGAGGAAATCTTATCGAACTGTGCAAGTGCACGACTGGCGGAAAACAGCGGTTCGCTGTGCAGGATGACCTGCAGGGAGTGCATGAAAACCAAAAGCCGACCGCCTGGGCGAATGCAGCTTGCTGTGCGCCCAGGCGGTTTTTTCTGCACAAAAGCACAAACAAAGATTGACCGCAAAAAGCGGCGGAAAGGTGGTATTTTTTTATGGAGCTTCTATCGCTGAAACAGGAACTAGAAAACAATGCATATCCGGGCAGGGGCATTGTGATCGGGCGTTCGGAGGATGGCAAATCGGCAGTGACCGCCTATTTTATTATGGGCAGGAGCGTGAACAGCCGCAACCGCGTATTTGTCGTGGACGGGGAGGGTATCCGCACACAGGCGTTTGACCCGTCAAAATTGGAAGATCCGAGCCTGATTATCTACGCGCCTGTGCGCGTACTTGGCAACAAGACCATTGTCACAAACGGAGATCAGACAGATACGATTTATGAGGGAATGGATCAGCAGCTTACTTTTGAGCAGTCGCTTCGCTCCCGCGAATTTGAGCCGGATGCACCAAACTATACGCCGCGCATCTCCGGCATTATGCACCTTGAGGGCGGCGGCTACAATTATGCAATGTCCATTTTAAAGAGCAGCAACGGCGATCCGTCCTCCTGCCATCGCTACACTTTCGCTTATCAGAATCCGAAGGCGGGTGAAGGGCATTTTATCCATACCTATATGCACGACGGCAACCCGCTGCCAAGTTTTGAGGGCGAGCCGAAAACCGTCTCGATCTCCGG
>CAJUCG010000168.1:2386-7584 GCA_910585065.1 uncultured Lachnospiraceae bacterium | reverse complement strand
GCTCTTTTTGCAGGATCGCATCCTCCACATTCGCAGAAATATCCACAACCGCATCAGCACACTGGGAAAGTTCCACATCGGCGCGGCAAAGTTCATGGCGGCGGACATCGCGCAGCCGGTTAATGGCTGTATTGCGTGCAATTACCTTTAGATAAGTAGTAAGCGATGCCCGCGAAAAATCAAATTTGTCCACATTGCGCCATATTTTTAAGTAAGTGTCATTCACACATTCTTCAATATCATCCGCGCGCGCGCCGAGTATGCCCGATATAATATAGACGAGAAGTTTTTTATATCTGTCCGCCAAAGCTTCCATACCAATATCTTCCTGCTCTTTGATCCGCTCAATGATCTCTTCTTCCGTCATAGCAACCTCCAAAGGCACACCGAGCCTCTTTTTGGCATTGCCCGGCGCACATTCTAATATACACATGAATTCATCGTATCTTGCAGATTCTCATTACATCATTTATTGTACTGCTCTCCGTATCGGAGGAGGTAACAACAATTACCGTACTGCCCCGATAGACAAGTCCTGTCTCCTTTGCCTTTTTAATCGCATATTCAAAAAGTGCTTCCGGAGTCTCCATGCGCTCCGCTGCAACTGGTCTTACCCCCCACGCAAGCTTTAGTGCCCGCACACCTTCCTCCTGCATGGTCACGGCAATAATTGGCGCAGTCGGCTTAAAATCCGAGAGCATTCGCGCAGTGCGCCCGCTCTTAGTTACAACGACGATGGCCTCCGCATCAAGATAGCTTGCTGCGCTGTAGGCAGAGGCGCAGACGGCATTGATCGGCGTATGCTCCATCTTCATATGGTCGCGGACAAAATACCGGCTGTAGTCGAGCGATTCCTCTGTGGTCTCAGCGATCTCCGCCATGGTCTTTACCGCCTCCGCCGGGTAATCCCCCGCTGCCGACTCGCCGGAAAGCATAATGGCTGTTGTGCCATCATAGATTGCATTCGCCACATCCGAAACTTCCGCTCTAGTCGGACGCGGATTCTGCGTCATGGACTCAAGCATCTGCGTCGCGGTCACAACAAGCTTGCCCGCCTCATTGCACTTGTTGATCATGACTTTCTGCAGTGCAGGGATCTTCTTAAATGCGATCTCCACACCGAGATCGCCTCTCGCTACCATAATGCCGTCGCTCTCCACAATAATCTCGTCAAGGTTTCTCACTCCCTCACCATTTTCAATCTTTGAGATAATGCGCATTCCCTCGCCGCCATGGTCGCGCAGGAATTTTCTCAGCTTGCGCACATCATCCGCCGTGCGCACAAAAGAAGCGGCAATATAATCGAACTTTTGTTCGATTCCAAACAGAATATCCTCCTTGTCCACCGGACTCAAATAGGGCATTGGGATGGAAACATTTGGGATATTAATACTTTTATGATTGCTGATCTTCCCTCCGTTTACCACCGTGCAGATCACCTTTGTCCCTTTTATCTGTGCAACCTTTAAGGCAATTTTTCCGTCATCAATCAAAATGCGTGTTCCTTCTGACACACTCTTTGCCAATTTATCATAGGTCAGACCGATGCGGGTGGAATCTCCTAATGTTTCCCTGTCCGTATCGAGCGTAAAACTTTGTCCTTCCTTTAAGACTACACTTCCCCCCTTAAAATCCTTCAAACGGATCTCCGGCCCCTTCGTATCCATCAAGAGTGCGATCGGAATTCCCAACTCCGCGCTCACTCTGCGCACCCGCTCAATACGCTCAGCCTGCTCTGTGTGCGTTCCATGTGAAAAATTGAACCTGGCACAGTCCATCCCATTCTGGATCAATTTGCGGATCATCTTCTCGTCGTCCACCGCTGGACCCAGTGTACATATAATTTTTGTTCTTCGCATAGGTTACCTCCATACCTTTTTTTATTCATTTCTTGAACTCTCATAAAGAGTATACCCTGTTTGGCACAATATTTCAATTGCAGTCTTGTGATTTTTATGATATTTTAAAGAAGAAATATAATTTTTTCGAAGAAAAGGGGTAAAAAATGATAAGAACCATGGATTTCAGAATGTCGCGCGAAGGACTAATGAAAGTTGGGGATACGGTAAATTTAGCTGAATCCACTCTAAGTACACTTGCTGGAACGGTATATTACTACACCATCATCCCAGCACTTGCCATGTCAAATAATACACCAAAGCGCTTAAAAAATCTTACCGGAACGGTGACAAATATTGTTCCCTACGGCAGTGAATGGACGGTCACACTAAATATTGATGAGCCGTAGAAAAAAGCAGATGGCAGCAGTATCCGTAAAATACGGAAACCGCCGCCATTTTTTATGCGCACCTTAATCTGTGATGGTAATGTCACCGGAAGTCGATTTAATTTCAAGGCTGGAGCCTTCCCTTCCATATCGGTGAATACCATTTGCCGCATCCGTCAGATGCAGATCCGCATAATTATAATTGGTACTCCCGTGGGAGGAAACCTTTGACGCAAACCCCGCGCCATTATTTTTAAGGTGAAAATGGATTTCCCCGCTGCGCGTATTTACACTTGCTTTCGTATCCCCTTCCTGCACGACCACCACATCGCCGCTGCCCGTGCTAAGACTCATCTGATCCGCATGACCGCGCATACTCATATCACCGCTTACCACGGAGGCTTTTAAAATTTTCGCAGAGATTTCCTTTCCTTCCAGATCGCCGGAGGACGCAGTAAGCAAAAGACGCTCCGACTTTACCGCCTCCGCCCTCGCATCCCCGCTCTGTGAGGAAATCTTTGCATCCTCCGCGGAGAGTTCCCGCACATAGGCATCCCCGCTCATGCTGGAAACACTGATAATCCTGCTCCTGCTGTTATATCCTTCTGCATCCCCGCTCATACTTGAAACTACTGCCTCGCCAAACTCGCTTTCTTTTATCTTAGCATCCCCGCTCATACTTTTGAATGCTGCTTTTTCCGCCTTTATTTTAAACCCATTAGCATCCCCGCTCTTGCTGGCGGCAAGCACATAGTCAAATATTCCGTCCCTGATATCCACATCGCCGCTCATACTCTCTGTCATACATTTGTCCGCATTCGCCTGGCGCAGCGAGACATCCCCGGACATACTCTTTAACATCAGTGTGCGAATGGAAGTATTTTGCATTTTAATATCGCCGCTCTTGCCACTTACTTCCAACACTTCCATCCACTCTGGCAGATACAGCGTAAGGCGCAGATCCGGATTTCCCTCGAATACACTGCCCAAAATAGAAGAATGACTTTTCCGGCTCACTTTCTCATTGCGCACAATATTTAAGGTCAGTGTGCCCTGGGAAACCTTTTTTTCACAGTAATAAATAATCTTGCTTCCTGCACTGCCCTCATTGACATAATGATAGGTAAAGTTAAGATCCTTGGAAGGGTAGATTTCCACATCCGCTGATTTGCTATCCACCACAATATGGCGGATTCCCTCTTCCTTTGTCACAATACCGCTGCACTCCGGCATATACTGCTCCTCATTTGGATCGCACATATTATCGTAATCGTCGCTGAAACTGTACTGGAAAGATGAATTCTCTTTCTGCCCCGTCCCCTCTCTCTGGTAAGATTCTGCTTCTGACTTAGCATTTTCCTGCCGTCTGCGGTAATCTGCCATATCCTCACCGGATTTTTCAAAATTGCCAAAGCAATCACCCAAGCCGGAAAAAGCTTTATCCATCGCACTGGAAACCTGACTTAAAACTGTACTCGCAATACTTTTCGCGCCGCTGATAATATTATCAAAATCCTGATTCTGTGCGCGAGTGCGATGCTGCCTCTGTGTTCTCTCTTCCTGCCCCGTCTGTTCCTGTTCTTTTTTTGCCCGCTCCGTTTCTTTCGCGACGCGCTCCATCTCCTCTTTTGCGCGGTTCATCTCCTCATAGGCGCGATTCATCTCCTCGTAGGCACGATTCATCTCATTGCGCGCACGGCTTAGTTCCTCCTCAACCTGCTGCTGATATCTTATCTGCTCCCCCTTATTCCCCTCCCCGCTATCTTCTCTTGATATTTCTTTTGTCTGTGGCGCATCCGCCTCCAATGTGTCCGCAGTACTTTCCGTTGTTTCTGTGCCAAATTCTGTCTTGCTGTTCCCCTCCATACCCTTTGCATCTGCATTCTTCTTTTCACTGGAAGTCTTGCCCGTCATAAATGCAGCTAACTCCTCTTTAAACTCCTCAATGCTGCCAAGCTCTTCAATCACTTCCTCATCACTTCGCCCGGACTCTTTTGCCCTTTCAAAATGGGCCTCATAATCTTCCATAATATCCCTTGCCACTTCCGGCTCCATATTTTCAAGTGCCCTTGAAAGCAAATCCATATACTCTTTTTTTGTCATAACAACCTCCATTCCCGCACCATCCTAATTTAATCCGCGCTTTCCAATCTCAGAAATCTCCTGCCAAGAACGGCGCATAATTTCCCGCCTTTGCCTTATCTCGCTTGCCCTGACATACCGATCCTCTTTTTTGCCATCCGCATTCAATATACTGTTGCCCTTTACTTTACCTTTTCTCATCCCATCCCCCCTACTCAAGTACGCGCGCGACCGCCTCCAAAAATTCATACCACTCGCTTTTAAGTTTCTTTTGATATTCTCTGCCGCTCTCTGTCAAATGATAGTATTTGCGCGCAGGACCTTCACCGGACTCCACCAGATAAGTTTCCACATAGTCCTCATCCTTTAAACGCTTTAAAATCAAGTACAAAGTTCCCGTCGCAATCACCATCTCCTTTGAGATTGCTTCTGTCAGCTCATATCCATACTGATCGTTCTTTGCTAGTTTTGACAGCACACAAAGCTCTAACACTCCTTTTTTAAACTGTGCGTTCATCTGCTCTCCTTTCCTCCCGCTTTGCGGAAACATTTCTTATATCATGATTACATATTACCACATACTATTATATTTTGCAATATACTTTTTCAAAAAAAATATTATTTTTTAAAACTCTCATCGTTTAAAACAAAAATATCTCTTGCTTTTGGCTGAACCGCCCGCTATAATACAGAAAGGGAAATTACAAAAAAAATACTGAAAAAATTCTAATTAGAGAGGTAGGAACATGATCTATACCGTAACTCTCAATCCGGCGATCGATTATGTTGTTCATATAGAGGAAATAATCACCGGAAAAATAAACCGTTCCCAATCAGAGCAAATATATTGCGGCGGCAAGGGAATCAATGTTTCACTGGTACTTTCTGC
>CAJUCG010000168.1:0-2376 GCA_910585065.1 uncultured Lachnospiraceae bacterium | reverse complement strand
GATTCCCTCAAAGGCACTTGGATTTGTGGCGGGCTTTACTGGTCTTGCAATCGAAAAGGGGATTGCCAAACAGGGTGTGGAAACCGATTTTATCCACTTGGAAAGCGGATCTTCCCGGATCAATGTCAAAATCAAGTCGGGCGAAGAAACCGACCTTAACGGTCAGGGTCCGAAGATCCCCGAAGATGCAGTTCACCAATTATATAAAAAGATAGATAAGCTTAAAGATAATGATACCTTAGTTTTGGCGGGCAGCATCCCCGCTTCGCTGCCAAGCGATATCTATGGAAAACTCCTTGCGCGCGTGTCGGATCGCAAAATCAAGACCGTGGTCGACGCGACAAAGGATCTGCTTTTAAATGTATTAAAATACAAACCTTTTCTGATAAAACCGAACAATAATGAACTTGAGGAAATATTTGGTGTCACACTTTCTAGTAAAGAGGAAATTGTTGTCTATGCAAAAAAATTGAGGGAGATGGGCGCAGTCAATGTCCTCGTCTCGATGGCGGGTGACGGCGCAGTACTGATTGACGATAGGGGAATAGTTCACTGGCACAATGCCTGCAAAGGCAAGGTGAAAAACTCCGTCGGCGCAGGAGATTCCATGGTCGCAGGATTTCTTGCCGGCTTGCAGGGGGGCGATTACGAGTACGCCCTAAAACTTGGCACTGCGGCGGGCGGCGCGACCGCCTTCTCCGACGGTCTCGCCGAAAGAAAAGCGATCGACGCGCTGTTTGAACAACTTTAGAAATGCGTTTTTCTCCGTATTATTTTAGTGTTCCCGCCATCTCATCCGCTAATTCCATAACCTCCATCATCGCCACATCCGCGACATAGGCGCGGAGCTTTTCCATCTGCGGCTGCAGCTGCTCTGGCATTCTGCACTCCTCAAGCTCCTTTAATGCCGCGTCCGCCCCATCGAGATCAAAGCCTTCCATCGCATCGCGAAGCTTTTTTAAAAGTCCGATTAGCTCTTCGTTTGAAGCTTCGCGTTTCTCCCTCTCCTGCGCCTGCCCATAAGGTCTTAAAATCCGCTTGTAGGAGCGGTAGAGGGTCAAGGTTTTTGGTGTCTTCTCGGCGATCGCATTAAGATCCTCGGCGTTGCCAAGCTGCTCCAACTCCAAAAACATCCCGGAAAGTTCCATCGCACCAATCATGCGCGCCGTGTTCTTTAGCGCGTGTACCTCAATAGTAAAATCGCGCACCATACCGTCCGCCAGACATTTTTCAATTTTTGTCGCTTTCATGTCGATCAGCTTGTAAAAATCGCCGAGCAGACTAAGAAACAATTCTTTTGTACCGGAATTTTTTATTCCCTCCGCGACATCAAGTCCCTCGATTTCTGGCAGAGGTTCCTTATCTTCAGACTTCTTCTCATTTAGGTTTATATTGTCCTTTTTTGTGTTCTTCTTCACTTTTTCTTTTGGAAGCCAGGTCTTTAATTTTGCACAGATCTCTTTCATCTCGATCGGTTTGGCAACAAAATCATTCATGCCCGCCTGCTTAAACATCTCCCTTGCTCCAACCACTGCATTCGCCGTCAATGCGATAATAGGAACAGTTCTAAAATACTCTTCCTCCATCGCGCGCAGATATTTTGTCGCTTCCACCCCGTCCATAATCGGCATCATATGATCCATAAAAATAAGATCATAGCGATTTTTCTGCGTCATCTCGATCGCCTGTTTTCCGCTTTCCGCAGTCTCAATCTGCATCTGCAGCGGTCCTAAAAGACCGATCGCCACCTTCAGATTCATCTCGTTATCATCCACAATCAAAATCTTTGCCTTTGGCGCGGTAAAGTTCATATAATCATCAGTCTGATCAAATCCGCCCAATTCCTCGCGGTTTAAAATCTGACAGAAATTTAGACTGTAGAGCGGCTTGTTGACCACTATTGCCCCGTCTACATTCATGCTTTCCGTCATCGGATTCTGCAAAATACAAATTTCCTGCTCCGCTTCCTTTGCCGAAAAAATCTCTGGCGCAAGCTCTCTATATGCCACTCCGTCCGTAAAAAGAAAATCCACAGCAAAGAAGCCCTCCTCCTTTGCTTGTCGGTACACCTCGTTATATTCCATATAAAACATACCGTAATCGGCGGCAAGTTTCTTTAGTACCTCCGTCATATCCTCCGACATAAAATAGCCGGAAACTGCCTTGCGGTCGCGCGTTTTTAAATGTGCTGCTGGCAGATTCTCCACAATTTTTTGGCGCACAGTAAAGTAAAACTCGCTCCCTTTTCCGTAAGTGCTTTGCACACCAATATCCCCGCCCATTAGCTCCACAAGCTGTTTGGAGATGGAAAGTCCAAGTCCCGTCCCCTCCTTGCCGTGGTTCTTCCTCATATCCACCTGCTGGAATGACTGGAAG
>CAJUCG010000167.1 GCA_910585065.1 uncultured Lachnospiraceae bacterium | reverse complement strand
AAGGTGGTGGACGGCGCGATTGTAGAAAAATTTTCCACTTTCGTCAACCCCCAAAGACCGATCCCTTTTGAGATTGAAAAACTGACCAGCATTACGGATGAGATGGTGATGAATGCCGATCCGATCGAGGTAGTGCTGCCCCAATTTTTAGCATTTTGTGAGGGCTGTATTTTGGTGGCGCACAACGCGCGTTTTGACACGGGCTTTATCGCCAAAAATGCCAGGGATCTGGGACTTTCTGCGGATTATACCATTGTGGATACCGTGGGACTTGCGCGTGTTCTGCTACCTGAGCTGCACAATTTCAAGCTTGATACCGTGGCAAAAGAACTTTCGGTTTCACTTGAAAATCATCATCGTGCAGTCGATGATGCGGGCTGTACAGCGGAAATTTATGTAAAATTTTTGAAAATGATGGAAGAGCGCGGCTACAAAACCTTACATGATATCAATGCGCGCGCCGAGATCGCGCCGGATATCATCAAAAAAATGCGGCCGTACCATGCGATTTTGCTCTGCCGCAACGACATTGGCCGGATCAATCTCTACCGCATGGTTTCCGCATCGCACCTTGAATACTTCCAACGCTCCCCGCGCATTCCGAAAAGTATGTTAAGCAAATATCGCGAGGGATTGATTTTAGGCTCCGCCTGCGAGGCAGGCGAACTTTACCAGGCTATCCTGCGCGGTGAATCGCCGGATGAGATCCATCGCCTGTGCGAATTTTACGATTACTACGAGATTCAGCCCCTCGGCAACAACCGCTTTATGATCGAGGATGAGAAAATCTCCGCAGTGCAGTCCGAGGACGATCTGATCGCGATCAACAAAAAGATTATCGCGCTTGGCGAACAATATCACAAACTTGTTGTGGCGACCTGCGACGTGCATTTTCTAAATCCGGAAGACGAGGTCTACCGCCGGATTATTATGAATTCCAAGGGCTTTAAGGACGCGGACAAGCAGGCTCCGCTCTATCTTCGAACCACCGAGGAAATGCTTGGTGAATTTCGCTATCTCTCCCCGGAGAAGGCAGAGGAGTTAGTTATCACAAACCCAAGAAAAATTATGGATATGGTGGAAAAACTCTCCCCGGTACGCCCGGACAAATGCGCACCGGTAATCCCGCATTCCGACGAGACACTGCGAAGTATCTGCTATGATAAGGCACATTCCATCTACGGACCAAAACTTCCCCCGCAGGTGGAGAATCGCTTGGAGCATGAATTAAATTCTATTATAAAAAATGGCTTTGCCGTAATGTATATTATCGCACAGAAATTGGTGTGGAAATCAAATGAGGATGGGTACTTAGTCGGTTCGCGCGGGTCTGTTGGCTCCTCATTTGTCGCGACCATGTCCGGCATCACGGAGGTCAATCCGCTGCCGCCGCACTATTACTGTGAGAAATGCCACTATGCGGATTTTGATTCAGACGCAGTAAAGCCCTACGCGATGAGCTGCGGCTGCGATATGCCTGACAGAGTCTGCCCGCAGTGCGGGGCAATGGTATTAAAGGATGGACACAATATTCCATTTGAAACTTTTCTTGGCTTTAACGGGGATAAGGAACCGGATATCGACTTGAATTTTTCCGGCGAATACCAGAGCAAGGCACATGAATATACGGAGGTAATCTTTGGGGCGGGGCATACCTTCCGTGCCGGAACTATCGGAACTGTCGCAGACAAAACGGCGTTTGGCTATGTCAAAAAATACAATGAGGAACATGAAAAACACCAGCGTCCCGCAGAGATGGAGCGCATCGCGCTCGGCTGCACCGGGGTGCGCCGCTCAACCGGACAGCATCCGGGCGGAATTGTCGTGCTGCCGCACGGCGAGGATATCAATTCCTTTACGCCCATACAGCACCCGGCAAACGATACCACAACAAAGATTGTAACCACCCATTTTGAATACCATTCCATCGATCATAACCTGCTGAAACTGGATATCCTAGGGCATGATGATCCGACGATGATCCGTGTGCTGGAAGATTTTACGGGGATCGACGCAAAAAAGATCCGCATGGATGACCCGAAGGTTATCTCGCTCTTTGCCTCAACAAAGGCACTTGGCATTACTCCGGAGGATATCAGCGGCTGCGATCTTGGCTCGCTTGGACTCCCGGAACTTGGCACGGATTTTGTTATGCAGATGTTACGTGATACTAGACCGCAGAGTTTTTCGGATATGATCCGCATCTCCGGACTTTCGCATGGAACGGATGTGTGGCTGAACAACACGCAGACCTTGATCCAGCAGGGAACTTGTACACTGTCCACTGCAATCTGCACACGCGATGATATTATGACTTATCTGATTCAGATGGGGCTTGAGAACGGGCACGCATTTAAAATTATGGAGAGCGTGCGAAAGGGCAAGGGTGTGACGGAGGAGATGGAGGCAGAAATGCTTTCGCACGGTGTGCCGGAATGGTATATTTGGTCGTGCAGGCGCATTAAATATATGTTTCCAAAGGCGCATGCCTGTGCCTATGTTATGATGGCATTCCGCATCGGATATTTCAAGGTATATTACCCGCTCGCCTACTATGCGGCGTATTTTAGCATTCGTGCCTCAGCATTTAACTATGAATTGATGTGCCTTGGCAAAGAACGGCTGCGTATGCATATGGCAGAATACAAAAGACGTATGAATTCTTCGGATTTTAAGGAGAAACTCTCACAGAAGGAGGAGGATACTTACAAGGATATGAAGCTAGTGGAGGAGATGTACGCAAGGGGATATGAGTTTGAACCTATCGATATTTACAAGGCAAGGGCACATGCATTTCAGATTGTAAGCGATAAGAAGATTATGCCTTGTCTATCCACAATTGAAGGTCTTGGCGACAAGGCAGCAGATCAGATTGTGGAGGCGGCATTAAATGGACCCTTCCTCTCCCGCGAGGATTTCCGCGATCGCTGCAAAGTCAGCCAGACAAACTGTGATAAGATGGCGGAGTTAGGGCTTCTTGGCGATATCCCGATCTCAAACCAGATATCGCTGCTGGACTTTTTGGGGGCATAAAAGAGTTTCCCCTAAAGCAAATAAATGAAAGCGGAATGCGACGCGGACGCGGCGTTTCTCTATCCCTGCACGGGAGAACAGGAACGCCACTTTTTTTATAGTTTGGAGGGAAGCTATATGAGACACAATGCGGGACGGAAAGTGCGTGGAGATATTGCATATCGGCGCATTTGACGACGAACCTATTTCTTTTGAGAAAATGGAGCAATTTGCGTTGTCCAATAATTTAGAATGTATAAAAAGCTACCATAGAGAAATTTATTTGAATAATACTAACTGGGTAGAAAAAAGCAAACTCAAAACCATTTTGCGCTATATCGTAAAATGATTTTGCACCCTTTTGAGCTTTAATTCAATTTTTAAAGATAGCTTTTGCTAAAGAATTTTCAATATTCTGCAAATATTATTTTTTCCATTATTAAGAAAGATTGCAAACTCTGCCACAAAATGTTATAATAATCGCAGAAAAGATTCCTATATTGGATTTTTTCAACACTTAACAGCAAGGATTCCCTTTCTTCTTAGGTGGGGAAATTGTAACAGCAGGAGCAGGCGGAGTGAGAGTGGTATCCCCTACTGCCATAAGGCAATCCACGTAATTGTTTTGCTCCTAACTGCCGCGAGTGGATTAAACCAATCGAAAATTACAGGAGGTGCAAAAATGTTTTTATACGATAGGGAAAAGGAATTAGTAAAAATTGAGGCGTGTATTGCTACTGGAAAGTACAAGGATAATTGGGATTCCCTGGCACAGCATAAAACGCCGCAGTGGTTTTTGGACGCAAAATTTGGAATTTTTATTCACTGGGGAATTTACAGCGTCCCGGCATTTGGGAGTGAATGGTACTCCCGAAATATGTATATCCAGGGCAGCCCTGAGTTTGAACATCATATAAAAACTTACGGTGCGCACAAAGATTTCGGCTACAAAGATTTTATTCCTATGTTTAAGGCAGAAAATTTTAATGCGGCAGAGTGGATTTCCCTTTTTAAGCGCGCGGGCGCGAAATATATTGTGCCGGTGGCAGAACATCATGACGGGTTTCAGATGTATGACAGTGCCCTCTCAAAATGGAATGCGGCAAATATGGGACCGTGCCGCAATGTGCTTGGAGAACTTAGCGGGGAGGCAAAAAAAGCAGGGCTTGTCAACGGCGCATCCACACACCGCATTGAACACTGGTTCTTTATGGGACATGGAAAGGAATTTGAGAGTGATATTACAGATGCTGAGAAGCCGGGCGATTTTTACTGGCCAGCAATGCCGGAGAGAAATCACCATGATCTGTTTAGCGAACCTGCACCAACAAAGGAATTTTTAGAGGACTGGATGATCCGCACCTGTGAGATTATTGACCGTTACCGGGTGAAAGAATTGTATTTTGACTGGTGGATTCAGCATTCAAGTGCCAAGCCGTATTTAAAAAAGATTGCTGCCTATTATTATAACCGGGCATTAGAGTGGGGCGAGGAAGTGATGATCGCCTACAAACACGATGCGTTTATGTTTGGGACAGCGGTGGTTGATATCGAGCGCGGACAGTTTGCGGAAGTCAAACCTTTTGCGTGGCAGACAGATACGGCGATCGCAAAGAATTCATGGTGTTATACCGAACATAACGAGTTTAAGAAGGCAAAGGATCTTCTCTGTGATCTTGCGGACATTGTCAGCAAAAATGGCTGTCTGCTTCTTAATGTGGGTCCAAAGGCGGACGGGAGTATCTCAGCGGAGGATACAGCGGTATTGGAAGAAATTGGAAAATGGCTCTCCATAAATGGAGAGGCGATCTACGGCACCAGAACCTGGCGTATTGCTGCGGAGGGACCGACAGCAGTGGAGGAAGGACAATTTACAGATGGAAAAGATAAGGTGTTTACAGGAGAGGATTTCCGTTTTACCGTAAAAGGTGAAAATTTATACGTGATCTGTCTGAATTATCCGGAGGATGGAAAGGTGCTGATCAAAGCACTTGGGGAACAGGATGCCTCACATCTGCCAAAATTTCATGGAATTATCGATGGGGTCAGTGTGCTTGGATTTGATGAGCTGCCAAAGTGGAAAAGGACAGAGCAGGGGCTTGCGGTAGAAACGGAAAGAGTAGCATCAGAAAATCCGGTGGTGATAAAGGTAAAATTAAGGTAGGGGATATCAGAAAATTTTGCTTGATAGATCAAATACAGGATGACTCCCGCCGTTAGGCGATGATTTAAATGCGCATTAGTACTACAGTGAATTACTATTTTACATTTTAAAATGAACAGATTTTTCACACATGAAAAAATTTGCTGTAGTACTAGTTATGGGAAAAGAAAATATGCTGTGCCAATCATTGAGGATATTGATGAATGGATTATTGGTATTAAGGATCTGGATGGGGAGAGCTACCAAAAGTATACGGGGGTAAGCATTAAGAATTTGGCGGATAATCTTATGCGGTTAGCAGAATCGGTGGAGTATATAAGGGGGTGGGGGTGTTTGAAGTTAGTAAAGCATTTCCTTATAATCAGGGATAAGCTTTATTAAAATTAGCATCTCGGGAAAAATTTAAGTATAGAAAAATTTTTTAATAATATTCTTGACAAAAATTTGGAGAGAGTTTATAATATATTGGTATAATAAGGAAAATTTAGAAATACATTATTAAGAATAATGCTAAAATAAAAAGGATAGCTGAATATGATATTATCCAAAAATTTAAGATTGATGGTTGCAAAATCAGACAGAGTGAATAGCAATCGGTGGCTTCCCTTTTGGATGCATTCCATGGATGTAGCAAAAGTGTCAGAATATTTATATTGTACACGATTTGCTGGATTATCTGAAATTTGTGGAATTTCATTTGAACAGTTAAAAAAAATAATTGTGCTATTGGGGTATCTACATGATATTGGTAAATTGACCGAACTTTTTCAGGCAAAGATCTTGCGATCAATCCCTGCGCAGAAATCTGTTTTAGAATATTATAATGTGATATTTTCACAATTTGAAGAGTTTGCAAATAAGGATAAATCTCCCCATGCACTGTGCGGAGAATCTATTTTGTTAAATGCAGGATTTTCAGACGATTTTTGTTCTATCATTGGTGCGCATCACGGTATTCCACAAAACGCAAACTCTAAAAAGCATATAGAGAGCTATCCGACCCATTATTATGGATTAAAAAGAAATTCGCAATTTTGGAATTCCCTTTGGGATGAATGGATTAGCTTTTCTTTGACAAAAGCAGAAATTGCCTCTTTAAATGAAATTTTAATACTTCCTAAAAGAGTACAAGTTTTACTATCAGGACTTTTAATTATGGCTGATTGGATTGCGAGTGATCAGACAAAATTTAAATTAATTGAAATTGACAATATTCCAAATATAAATGATTATCCGGCAGATCGTTTTCGCACTGCAATGGAACAGCTTGCCTTTCCGGATGTATGGGAACCAGAACATTTTACGATAACAGAAAAAATTTTTCATGATTATTTTTCATTTCCAGAAAATAAGATTCAGAGCAGTGTTATAAAAGCAGTTTCTGATTGTAAAAATACGGGAATTTTCATTCTTGAGGCACCAATGGGAAAGGGAAAAACGGAAGCAGCGTTTGCGGCGGCAGAGATGCTTGCGAAAAAAAATGGGAAAACAGGAGTTTTTATTGGTCTTCCGACACAGGCTACAGCGAATGGAATTTTTGAACGGACGCTAAATTGGGCAGAACACCTTTCAACAAGGTTTTATCACAGTATTCGGTTGGCACATTCCAATGCGTATTTTCAGCCAGTTTTTGCTAATATTCAAAGAAGTATGCCTCAGGTAGATGAGGACGCGGAAAGCGGGTTGGTAGTCCACTCATTTTTTAATGGAAGTAAGCAATCATGTCTGGCAGATTTTGTTGTCGGCACAGTGGATCAATTATTAATGTGCGCACTCAAAAAAAAGCATGCGATGTTGTTGCATCTGGGATTATCACAAAAGGTTGTTATTATCGATGAGTGTCATGCCTACGATGCATATATGAATCAATATTTGGATACGGCATTGGCGTGGTTAAGTGAATATCATGTGCCAGTTATTTTGTTATCAGCAACACTTCCGGAAAAAAGACGGAATGAGTTAATCAATGCGTATTTGCGCAAAGAAGATTTTAGTTCGGATAATCTGGAGAATTATTATCCACAGCTTACTTATTCGGATGGAAAAGACATAAATCAGTGGAAGATACCAGAACCAGAAGAAACAGCAGCGGTGCAGATTGAATGTGCGGATGAAAAAACCTTGCTTTCTGAGCTAAAAAATGCAGTGATATCTGGTGGTTGTGTGGGAATTATTTGCAATACAGTATCAAGAGCACAGTATTTTGCAGATATTATAGAAGCAATAAACAATGCAAAGGTGATTTTATACCATGCGCAATATATTTTACCTGATCGGACGGAAAAGGAAGAGTTATTGAAAAAGGTCATTGGAAAAAATTCTGATATTTCTACAAGGAGGGGTATTGTAGTAATTGGAACGCAGGTGCTTGAACAGTCTTTGGATATCGACTTCGATTTATTGATTACAGATTTATGTCCGATGGATTT
>CAJUCG010000166.1 GCA_910585065.1 uncultured Lachnospiraceae bacterium | reverse complement strand
CTTCTCCGCCGCATCGATCTTCGCAACAGGAAAAATACTAATGACAAACACAATAACAAAAATTAAGCTGAATATTCTCGTAATCCTTTTCATAAAATCCACTTCCTTTCTTTATATTAAAAAATATTTGCTTTTTTATTTTCTCAATTATATATGTATTATTAACTTGATATGATTAGTTCTCTTGCCCGCAACACCTTTATAATTTCATCATCTTAAATATATAAACTCGGAAAATAAATTTATAACAATTGACAAATATCAAAAACTTTTAACATTAACAATCTTAAAACTTTCATGCCTTTCTGATTATCTCCATATTACTATATTTATAGATTAATTGCAACAATATTCTATAATTTCTCATAGCTTCTCAATTATATATTCTCTACATAATCTTCCGCAAGTTTAGTGAATTCACTTTCACTCTTGATAAAAATCTTACACAAAGAATTGATCCCCTATCCATTAAGATATAGAAGCAGTAATTTATCCTCATCCAAAAAACTGAGTTAGAATCATCTTACTCTGTTATCAAATCTGACAACTTTAGATAATTCGTACATCTCAGATTACGACATAACATGTTATACATATCTACTTGCTGAACCTGTATATCCCTAATCCCCACACGCCGCATTTTAAAGTAAATATTGCTACTATTCGTTTCATGAGTGGATAAGATTTTTACTAACTTCCAAGCTTTTTGCAATTTTGTCATTTCTACTACACAGCCTGCAGTTTCTGCTTTCTCGCATAAACAGTCAACAAAATAAAAGAGTCCTTCCCGACCGCTGCCTACCCTCTGACGAAATCTCAGAATATGTAACGCCACCTGCTTACAATACTTTTCAAAACTTGGACATTGTCCCCGATAAATTCTTCTATTTAGCTCTAAATTACTATAATCACTTAGATTTATCACATTCTGTACTTCAATATTATTCGTATCCCCAAAAGCTTTAATAATATAATACTCTATACAAGGGATCAGGATTACATAAACCTTCTTGTACTGTCTCTCCTTTATATGCTGTACAACCCCAACAAGCTGTCAGATAGTTTCCTCATCAAAAAATTATTATTCTCTTATTAACCCTCTTTCTCCCTGTAAACAGCGGGGAGCAAAATTTCTGTTGAAAATGCCCCATCTTCGGATGCTCTTGTCACATAGCCCCCATATTTTTTCACTATCGCATCAATTCGAGAAAGCCCAAATCCGTGCCCCTCTCCCTTGGTTGTGCGGAATTCCCTCTTTTTCTTTCCCCCCGCCGTATTGGTAAGCGCGAGGTAGAGGTATCTCCCCTTCATCTCCACATACAGCCGAATCAAACGCTCTTTCTCCGGCAATTCCATACAGGCCTCCATCGCATTATCCAAAAGATTGCCGATCACAATACAGAGATCAACCGCCGGAATTGCAAGAGATACGGGAATTTTTGCCTCCGCTTTTACTCGGATATTTTTCTCTGTGGCAAGGGAGAGCTTACTATTTAAGATCGCATCCGCCATACGGTTTCCCGTTCGAATCACCGTTTCCACATTGGTCAGATCGTGATCTAGCATATCAAGATAATCGGAGATCTCGCCCAGTTCCCCCTGTGCCGCATACACTTTCATTGTCTGGATATGATGCCGGTAATCATGCCGCCAACCCCGCATTTTTAAATACATATTTTCAACTTCTGCATAATATTTCTTCATTATTTCATTTTCAAAGGCTGCAACCCTTTTTTCAATCCATCGGTCAAATAACATTTCCTGCCCCCGCGGTTATAAATATTTTATCAGTGCGGCATGGACGGCATCGTACATCCCGCGGCTAATGGGAACCACATCGCCGTTTGCCATCGAAACTTCAGTGCGCGTAATTTTCTCAATATATTTCAGACTAACCACATAGGAGCGATGCACCTTGAAAAAAGTTCCGTCAAGCTGTTCGGTAAATTTGGTAAGCGCGACGCGCATACGGTAATCACTTGTTACCGTATGGATAACGACATATGCTTTCTGTGCTTCAAGATACAAAATATTGCTAAGCGGCACTTTAAATTCTCCCTCCGCCGTGGAAATCAAAATCGCCCGCTCTCTCTCTGTCAAATGTTTGACTGCCCGGTCAAGTACCGGAAAAAGCTTATCCGCATCCACGGGCTTAATCAGATAATGAAGTGCTGACACATCAAACCCATCGCTAAAGTACTCATAATACCCAGTAATAAAAATAATCTGTACAGACTGGCTTTCCCTTCGAACAATTTTTGCCAGCTCGATCCCGCTGATTTCCGGCATTTCCACATCGAGAAGCAAAATGTCAAAGTCCTTTTGATCCTCGTAATCAAACAGAAATGCCTTCGCATTTACATATGGGATTAGTTTTGTTAGATGGCATCTTCTCTTTGCCCATGTAAGAACGGTTTCTGTAAGATAGTTTCTCTGGGAAGAGTCATCGTCACAGACCGCAATCTTTAATTCCATCCTGCTGCCCCTCTTGATATTTTACTAATTTTTTTTATTATACACAAAAAATCTCACAATTTCCACATTATTTTTTATCTCTTTTTTTTACTTGCTACACCTAGTGCCCCAGCTTCGACTAACATATTTTCTCTGCGCACAAAAATAGGAAGAAGCCCCATCAAAGACTCCTTCCTATCTCCTATTTACTGTCCTTTATTTTCCAAACACCTTTACTTCATAGATGGTTGGTGTGTACCAATTATAATCCGGATTATTTTGAAGCCTTGCCCCATTAACAGTGATCTTTACATATCTTGCCGTTCCGGAAAGCGAGTTCACATTAAATCCATAGGTTTTGGAAACGCGCGTATCTTTCTCATTGGAATTTTCATGCAGAATTTCCCAATTATTTCCATCTACACTTCCATATACATCATAGATATAGTACCCTTCTGATCCCTTACAGATATACCAAGAAATCTGCAAATTCGTCAGCTCACATTCCCTACCCAGATCGATGGTCAAACTGATTGGCCAGGTAGCAGAATCCGCAGTGTAGGAACTGAAATAATTCCCGTCCGTCACATGGAAGACTTCACCGCCCTCCGCCGCGCCAAGTGTTGCGGTAACCGGACAGTCCTGGGAAAGAAGCCGCCCAGGTGCCAGCGGAACCATATCACCCGTCCGGTCGTTGTAGAGGATTTTCGGAAAATAATCATAATAGGCAATACCGTCTGCAAATAAAACCGGAGCAATCATTGTGGAACTTGTTCCCTCCCCGGCAATCCAGCGGTAGGCGTGCATCAGATAATTTTTCTCCTCCCCCTCTCCAAGCACGGCAATCCAGCTTGACTGGGAAGAAAATGTAGAGGTATTTCCAATCGGGCGCAGTTCACTCCATCCCTTTTCCATGCTGCGGGAGGAGGCATATGCACCGGAACTTGGATACCAGCCCGCCGCCTGTGAGAGAAAAAGATAGTACCATCCATCCGCCTTTACCACATTTGGCATCTCGCGGTACTGGTTTTCAAACAGCGTTGTAACAATACCGTCAATATCTGAGAAATCCTTAGCGAAACGGAAAATATAGATGCTTGCGTTCGCGCCCTCGCCCGGTTTGTTCGCCGCGGCTAACAGATATCCCGTCCCATCATCATCCACAAAAATTGACATATCGCGCACTTCTATGCCTTCCGGGTTCCAAATTCCATGCAGTGTAAATTCCCCGCCCGGTGTTCCTGTAACTAACAAAAGTTTTCCGTCCGCATAGCCCTCTGGTTTTTCCCAGTGGGCAACCATCACCACTTTATTTTGCTCTTTTACATAGACCGTTTTCGCGCTCTCAATCTTACAGCTTTTTAGAAGTTCATGTGCCTCGCTGGTAAGTACTGTCCGGGAATTTCCAAAATTATATCCATCCTTTGAGCTTTGCTCCGTAATTTTTGCTTTTCCCGCCGTAACGGAGATATTGTAGCTGTAATAAACTCCTTCCGAACAGATCCCGCTGCGCATGGACAGTCCATTCCCCGCCTGCATATTGTTAAGCACTTTTAATTCCGCCTCCGGCATCGCGCCGCAATGTACACTTGTCTCATTGCTAACAAGCTTTGTATTGCCATTTTTTAATTCCATCCGGTAAGTATATTCTCCAGCCGGCAAATCATAATCCTGCCAGGATGTGCCGCACCCAGTATAAACCAGCGCGAAATTTTTGTCCGCACCCGCGCGATAAATTTCATAGGTCTGCGCCTCCAGCGAACTTCCCCAATATAGAGCGACATTATTTACCTCCCCTTTTGCGTTTGTCGCAAACGGGAGTGCCGCCAAAGATACTGATAATTCTGTTTCCATTGCATACACCCTGATTTCTGAAATGGCAGTCCTGCCATTTGGATTTTGATATTTTATATAGCGATAAGATCCCGTGGTAAGCAATTCACCATAATAAACAAATGTGGAACATACGGAATCCGGCGGCGTGCCAATCTCATAGAGAAGATCCCATTCTTCTTTGTCGGCACTGCCATAAAATTGTCCACCCGCAAGATCGGCAGGGGAAATTTCCCCGTCCGCACCGCCCATATAGGCGATCGCGGACAAAGTATACTCGCGATCTAAGGTCAGTACAATCTCCCCGCCGCCTTCCGCCTTTGCAACGGTTGATGGATTATTGTCGCAGGCTACCTTTGCAATGTCATCGATCCCGTCCACATCAAATCCCGCCTGAATCATACCGCGATCCTGAGGAATTTCATCAAGAGTTTCATAAGTTCCATCCGCATATGTCTCCCGCCCAATCTCGGTTACAAGCTCTAAAGGAATTTCCTCAGCCGCATACAGTACTATCTCGGAAATATTCGCGCAGTCACTGATATTTTCATATTTGACATAGCGAAAACGCCCCACTGTGGAAAATTCGGTATAATCCGCCTCTTTCATTGAGGAGGGAGCGGATTTTATCTGATAGATTTCATACCATGTTCTGCCGTCAAGACTCCCGTAAAATGTGCCTGACAAGCGCGATTCATAGCCGCTTCTTGGCGCGTAGCCCACTTTTCCAATCAGGTACTCTTTTCCCAAATCCACGCGGATATAGCCTTCCTCCAAGCCGTCAAAAAAGGTGGAAACATCGCCGTCAAAGGCATTTGCCGCAACATCCGATCCATTGTTCCACGGCGTGGAAGAAGTAATCATATCCTCCGTAATGGCAATCTTTGTATAAGTAATTTCATTCCCCGCATCCGGCGCGGCAGAGGGCTCTTTCTCTTTTTCCTCGCCCGCCGGGCTGGCATCCGGCGCGGCAGAAGGCTCTTTCTCTTTTTCCTCGCCTGCCGGGTTGGCATCCGGTGTGGCAGAGGGTTCTTTTCCCTGCCCCCCACCCGTCGGGTTGGCATCTGCCGCGACAGTAGCCGTTGGATTTAAGGCTTCCTCCTCCCCTTTTCCGCCGCACGCCCCCATACCAAGCACAAGCATGGCAGCAGTAACATAGCTAAAAATTTTTGCAATTTTTTTCCTCATAATCCCTCCATAAATATGTGCGTACTACTAAAATTTTTCCACACGGATTAACCGTACTCCATATTTTGGAATTTTCTCCCCGTCCTCTATCAATTTATCCGTCAGCAGATCCGCTTTTCCCACAAAACACTGCGGTATCTGGCACTGCTCATCCCCGAAATTGATAACAAAATAAAATTTCGCATTTTCTGTTTCGCGGCATACCACTTCAAGCTCTGTCTCCTCCGCAATCACTGGGCTAACCCCCGCCTGTTCTGCGGCTTTTGTAAGTATCCGGTAGAGTCCCGCCTCCTCAAGTCTTGTGCCAACATAGTAAACCGCACCATTACCAAATTTGTTCCTTGTCACCGCAGGCATACCAGCATAAAAATCTTCCCCGTAGTTTGCAAGGCTCTCCGCGCCTTCAAGATGCATCAGATCGCAGACCAATCCACAGTCCGCCCCGCCCCCATCCACGAATACGGCTTTATTTTTCTGCTCCGGCGCGAGCGCGTCAATCTCCTCGACCCAAACTCCGGCAAGCTCCCTGATTGGCCCTGGGTAACCGCCTAGATGTACATTGTCCGACTCGTCCACAATACCGCTCATATAGGTTGTCACCAAAATGCCGCCGTTTTCAACAAAGCGCGTGAGTGCCTCCTTCATTCCTTTCTTCACCATATATAACACCGGTGCGACAATCAGCTTATATTTACTAAAATCTGCATCCACTGGAATCATATCCACCGCGATATTCTTCTTGTAGAAATACTGATAATACTGATGAATTGTATTGACATATGTAATATCTACATTCGGTCCGCTCGTATACTCAAGTGCCCAGTAATTATCCCAGTCAAAAATCACACCGACATCCGCCCGATTTACTGCCCCAAGCGTTGCATATCCAAGTTTTTCCAGTTCTTCCCCAAGCTGTTTTACCTCGCGAAATACTCTGGTATTCTCCGTCCCCGCATGTGCGATCACCGCACCATGGAATTTTTCGCAGCCACCCACACTTCGGCGCAGTTGGAAAAATTGTATGGTATCCGCGCCGTGCGCCATTGTCTGGTAGCTCTGCGCGCGCATCTGTCCCGGACGCTTTAGCGAATTGTAACGCTGCCAGTTCTGCTGGCTCGGTGTCTGCTCCATCAGCATAAACGGTGCATTTTTTAATCCGCGCATCAGATCATGGCGCATTGCTGTTGAACTCCATGGCGTATTATAACTTGGGTAATTATCCCAGGAGACAATATCCATCTCTTTTGCCCATTTAAAATAGTCAAGTGCCTTGTAAGTTCCCATCAGATTTGTTGTAATTGGCGTGTCCTTGTCATACTCGCGAATGGCATCGCGCTCCATCGTGAAATTGGCAAGAAGACTGTCGGAATTAAAGCGGCAGTAATCGATGGATAACCCGGCAAACGCCGTCTTATCATAGCCGATCCCATCCGAGAGGGCATTCGGAAGCACAATCTCGTCCCAGTCATAGACGGTATGTCCCCAAAATTCCATGTTCCATGCCTTATTCAATGCCTCTATTGTCCCGTATTTTTTGCGCAGCCAAATACGGAAAGCCTTGGTGCAGTTCTCGCAGTAGCACTCCCCGCCGTACTCATTGCTAATATGCCAGCAGGCAATATGTGGGTTGTCCCCATAACGCTTTGCCAGTTCCCCGGCAAGTTTTTTTGCAAATCCCTGAAATACCGGCGAATGCGGACAGGCATTGTGGCGACCGCCAAATTTATGCTGCAATCCCTCATAGTCCGTTCTCATAACCTCCGGGTAGCGTTTTGCCATCCATGCAGGAAGTGCTGCCGTGGAAGTTGCCAGCACAATATCATAGTTTTCGCGGCTGAGCATATCAACGATCTCGTCAAGTTCGGAAAAATTGTAAGTTTCCTCCGATGGCTGGATTTTCGCCCAGGAAAATACATTGATTGTGGCACTGTTGATACGGGCATCCTTAAATATCCGCATATCCTCCTGCCACACCTCTTTTGGCCACTGGTTCGGGTTGTAGTCACCCCCGTACAAAATTCGGTTAAATACTGGTTTCATAGAAACTACCTCCTTGAAATAATATATTTTTTAACTTTGATATCCATTAAATCCTTAAAGTAATTGTCCTCCCTACGGTCGAATACGAATCAGCGCAGGTATAATATCTAACGATATTATACCATATCGT
>CAJUCG010000165.1 GCA_910585065.1 uncultured Lachnospiraceae bacterium | reverse complement strand
TATGTAAAATCTGCGTAAAATTTCTTTCTTTTCTTTTCTTATTATGGTATACTTAAATAAAATAAATCAAAGAAAAGAGGTATCCTTTATGGCTCGCACACTATTTAATTTCGGCTGGGAATTCTGCAAGAAACCCCTTGGCACTTCCCTTTTTGCCGTATTAGAAGACAATGACTTTTCTCCGGTCGAACTGCCGCACGACTGGCTAATTTTTAATACACAAAATCTTTATGAAACGGCGGAGGGCTGGTATCGCAAGCGTTTTTTCTGCTCGCGGACATCCACCTCTGAAAATCAGAAAGAAATTTTTCGCGACGATATGGAAATTTTTTACATAGATGAAGAAGAATCTGCCTTTCTCAATTTTGAGGGTATTTATATGAACTCGACGATCTATCTCAATGGCAGAGAGGCATTTTGTTGGAAATACGGCTATTCCAGCTTTACTTTTGATGCCGCACCCTACTTAAAAGAGGGGGAGAATGAGATTGTTGTGCGCGTTGTTCATCAGAGTCCAAATTCGCGCTGGTACTCCGGCGCGGGGCTCTACCGCAATGTCTGGCTGAACATAAAAAAGCCAGTTCATTTCTATACCGATGGAATTTATGTTGTCACCAAAAAGAATGATGACCATTGGATTGCCGAAATTGATTCCGCCATAATTCTTCCAGAAAATACAAAATCCGCGCTCTGCGTCCGCCATCAAATTGCGCGCACGGATGGCACACTGCTCTCCGGTGCGATGGACTCTGCCCTTTCCCCGGCAGATGTCTTCTGCCCATACGAAAATAAAACCATCCGCGTCTTTATCAATTCTCAGCAGTTACCTGTGGGAAACCCTTCTCTCTGGGATATTGATTCTCCAACGCTCTATACACTCACCAGCGAGTTGTTTGTGGATGGAAAATGCATAGATTCTTCCACCTGCCGCATTGGTTTTTGCACCAAAGAATTTACCCCCGATAAGGGCTTTTTGCTTAACGGGCGCAAACTGCGCCTAAACGGAGCCTGCGAACACCATGATCTGGGGGCACTAGGTTCTGCGGTTAACAAAACTGCGCTGCGCCGTCAACTCTCCATGTTAAAAGAGATGGGGGTCAATGCCGTCCGCACCTCGCATAATATGCCTGCGGTAGAGTTGATGGAACTGGCGGACGAGATGGGGATTCTAATTGATTCCGAGGCGTTTGATATGTGGGAGCGTCCGAAAACAACTTACGATTACGCGCGCTTTTTTAAAGAGTGGAGCCGCAGGGATGTCGCCTCCTGGATCCGCCGTGACCGAAATCATGTCAGTGTTATTCTCTGGAGCATCGGCAATGAGATCTACGATACGCATACAGATATGCACGGGGAGGAAATTACGCGCACCCTCTGCGACTATGTGCGGGAGAATGATCCGAAATGCTGCGCGCCAATCACCATCGGCTCTAATTATATGCCGTGGAAGGGTGCGCAAAACTGTGCGGATATTGTTAAATATGCCGGCTATAATTATTCGGAACACTATTATGAGGAGCATCACAAAAAGCATCCGGACTGGGTAATTTACGGCAGTGAAACCGCCTCCGTTGTTCAGAGCAGGGGGATTTATCATTTTCCTTATAAAAAATCTGTTCTCGTGGACGATGACGAGCAGTGTTCCTCACTTGGCAACAGTTCCACAAGCTGGGGCGCGAAAAATACGATCGCCTGCATTGCCGATGACCGCGACACGCCCTACAGTGCCGGGCAATTTATCTGGACGGGCTTTGACTATATCGGTGAGCCGACCCCTTATCACACGAAAAATTCCTATTTTGGGCAGATTGACACCGCCGGGTTCCCAAAAGACTCCTTCTATATTTTCCAGGCGGAGTGGACGGACTACAAAAAAAATCCAATGGTACATCTCTTTCCCTACTGGGATTTTAATATCGGACAGCCGATCGATGTGTTAGTCTGCTCTAATGCCCCGATGGTGGAATTATTTTTCAATGGAAAATCTCTTGGAAAGCGCGCACTCGATCACAAAAACGGGCGCGATGATCTGATTGCACACTGGCAGATCCCGTATGAAAAGGGTACGATCTGCGCGCGTGCTTACAACGAAAATAATTGCTGTATTGCTGTCGAGGAACACTCTTCCTTTGGCGATGCCGCCTCCCTTGTACTTACCGCCGACCGCGAGGTACTGCGCGCAGATGGCAGGGATCTGATTTTTGTTACTGTCCGCGCCGCGGACAAGGACGGAAATTTTGTCGAGAATGCAAATTTGCGCGTGGAGGTTTCGGTTTCTGGCAAGGGACGGCTCTTAGGTCTTGACAATGGCGACAGCACGGACTCTGACCAATATAAATGTACAAGCCGCCGCCTGTTTTCCGGCAAGCTTTTAGCACTTATCGGCGCGGGACTTACCGAGGGGGAAATCCGAGTACAAGTTAAGGCAGCAGGGCTTGCGTCAAAAGAAATTTCACTCTGGGCAAGGGCATTGACGGAGGAGGAAATAAAAAAAGAAGAGCTGATGGGGATTCGTATGCCAAAAGATGCCAGACTGCTTTTAGTAGACTCTAAAGGAGCTTCGTTTGTGCCTGCCGGAGAAATTTCCACAGATAGGGCGGATGCTGTCACAGATGAAATTCCGATCCGCAAATTGGAACTTACCACGGATGACGGATTTTGTTTTTCCCCGGAAAAACGCCAGATCACCGTTATGGCAAAACCTCTGCCGGAAAATGCTGACCGTGCAGAACTTATCTGGAAAGTAACTACGGATACTGGTATTGAATCCAATCTCGCCGCCCTTTCAATTTCTGAAAATCAAGCGATTGTAACCGCGCAGGGCGACGGAGAATTTTTGGTGCGCTGTATGACAAAGAACAATACCGACAAGATCCGCGTTATCTCCCAGCTTGCCTTTAGTGCCAAGGGGCTTGGAAATGCTGCTATCAACCCGTACCAGTTTGTCTTTGCCGGACTTTATGATATTGCTCTCGGCACGATTACAAACGGCAATGAGCGCGGTATTGCTACTTCCAATAATGGAGACACTACCTTCGGATTTACCAATGTAGATTTTGGCGATTTTGGCTCGGATGAAGTGACCATTCCAATCTTCGCGCTAAGCGGCGATCCGTACCCGATTCAGATCTGGGAGGGTGTTCCTGGCAGCGAGAGTTGTGAGTTACTTGCGGATGTGGTCTATCAAAAACCTTCGATCTGGAATGTGTACCAGGAAGAAACTTTCCACTTAAACCGTCGGCTTAAAGGTCTGGTCACTATCTGCTTTACTGCGCACAACAAAATCCATGTCAAGGGCTTTTCCTTTGCCCCGCAAAAAAAGGCATGGACAAAGCTTATGGCAGCGGAGAACAACCGCATCTACGGCGATATGTTTACCGTGGAGCGGGATGCAGTTACCGGAATAGGAAACAATGTTTCGCTGGAGTACGATCAGATGGATTTTGGCGAAAAGGAACCAACAAAGCTTTTTCTCTGCGGGCGAACGCCGCTTGAAAAAAATACCATTCATGTGCGCTTCTTAAATGAAAATGGGAAGGAGATCAAACAGATTGCAGAATTTCAGTATTCCGATACTTACACTGTGCAGGAATTCGCGCTTGAGCGCGTGACGGGCTGCAATAAAATTACTTTTGTTTTCCTCCCAGGAAGCAATTTTGATTTTCAATGGTTTTATTTTGAATAACTAAATTTCTATACTTATCCCACAACCAAGTAGAGGAGAGTTAAAAGGTGACTTGTCACAAAAATGGCAGTCACCTTTTTGATTATTCACAGTAGTATTGAAAATATTGTTCCTTTAAACTTTTATAGGCTCCTCTTGGCAGATGAATTTTCTTTCCTCCCTCCATAAAAATTTCTCTTGCATTTATGCTGTCAATATGCTCTAAATTTACAATATACGAAATTCCGACCCGTACAAACTGTGAATATTTTGAGAGCATTTCATAGAGTTCTGTCATAGTAACGCGAAGTATGGACTGCTCTCCATTAATAAAATATAAATACTGAAATTTTCCCTGCGCCTCACAGTACAAGATCTCATTTAACATCACCCGCTTCACCTTGCCGTCAATCCGCAGAAGAAAATATTTTTTGCGCTCCTGATCCACTTTCTCGACAAAACGGTTAAGCATCTGAAAAAAGACTTCCCTGTTCACCGGCTTTATCAGATATTGTGCCGCATCCACGCCAAATGCATCCAGCGCGTGTTCCTTTGAAACAGTAAGAAAGATAATCTTGCAGTTGCTTCCCATTGCGCGCAGTTCCCTCGCTGCTTCAATCCCCGTTTTCTCCGGCATATAAATATCCATCAGCACAAAATCCGGCGTATAATTTTTTTCCCTGACCTTACAGATAAGTTCGTTTGCACTTTCAAAACGCTCGATTAAAAAAGAAGTGCCAGGGCGTTCTTTTTCATAGAGATTTAACAATTGTTCTGTTTTGTTTAAATCTGCTGCCTCGTTGTCACAGAGTGCTACCAGGTACATAACTATACCCCTTTCGTTTCAATTTCCGTATTCTCTTCTTTATCTCTTAACGTAGTATTATCTTTTTGATTATTATCCTGCGAAAGATTCATAATTAAGCGCAAAATAAAAATTCCATTGTCATTTTTAAAATCATACTCCCCACCATACTCCTCCACCGCTTTGACAATGCTTGATACGCTAATATTACCGGAAAAATCCGATTTGGATTTTAATTCTGTTTCAAAATGACAGGTATTTTTACAGCAGATAACCAATTTATTTCCCTTTTTTTTCATCATCAGCGAGATAAAACATTTTCTGAGATCTCCACACATTTTTACTTCGATGCAGCCATAGATTGCATTCTCATACGCATTCGCCAAAATCGTTACCAGATTTATTCCGGGAATAGGAAAATCTGTTCCGATCTCCACATCAAGCTCCACTTCAATATTCTCTCTTCTTGCCCATCGGGTATAGATCAGGAGCAGATGGTTGAGCGTTGTGTTATCACATATAATTTGCGGCGCATTTTCATCCAGTTCTTGTTTGTACTGCTGCAAATATTGCAGCAATTCTTCATTCTGCCCTTTAAGGGCATACTCCGTGATCACTGCATTGTGATATCTCATATTATGCCGGATTCTTCTCCCATCTACCGCGGCTTCCTCCAAAAGTTCCATATTCCGCTCCAGAAGTCGATGATTCATCTGTATCAGCTGATTTTCCTTTTGATACTCTTTCTCTTTGCCGATATGCAGATAGAGCCGATAGACTAAAAGCTGCAGTGCCGCCGTCAGAAAAAAATTCATGGAAATCTGAAAAAGACGGTACAGGGTCTGCTCCCTGACATTCGGATTTAAAATAAAACCGATTCCAAACAAAAGGCTGATAATCATTACCGCAGCACTAAAGCGATCCAACTCACTCTCCACATAATCTGAAAAATTCAAGAGCGAAATTTTTACTTTCCGCTCGATAAAAAGCGTCATAATCACAATTAAAACAATGCGTGTGACAATATCCGCCCATACATTGCGATCAAAAAAGAGAATGGATATTTCGATTCCCACAATCAGAAATACCGCCATCAGGTAGAAGGTAAATGCAAGTTTATACACGGTCAAAAATATGCGATCGTTGCTGATATATATGGCAAACAAAGAAAAACATAGATACATTACAAAGGCGACCATGCGCACGCAGCTATCCCATGCGAGTACATACCAAACGCACGCCGCAATAATAATTATTACACTAAAACCAGTATAGCAGAGCAAAGTCTTTTTGGGCTCAAATCTTGATTTGCTAATCCGCGAAAATAAAAGAATTACTCCCCCCAGGCTGATCATAAAACGAATCAATGCAATCCATACCGTACCGCCTAACATAACCTTCCTCCTTTCTTTGTTATTGCCTATATTCGAAACGACGCTACCGTTCGATTTAATTGTCCACTCAGGCGAAATAATTCCTGCATCTGTTCCATCACCGCCGCAGAATTTTCATCCGAGTTCCCTGCGGCTCGTTCCATATGTTCCATGGAGCTGATTATTTTTCCAATCAGCTCTGCAATTGAAGTGATGGATTCGTTAATTTTTTCCATACTTGTATTCATTTCTTTTGCGGCAGTGCCCAGATCATCAGAAATATTTGTGTAAAACAAAGCATCCTGCTGATAGACTTCAGCAAGTTTCATCATATTTTTGTAATCTTCCATTACCTTGCCGTTCATAAATTCTAAAAGTTCTCTCGAACGCTCCGATAAAAATGCAACATTGTGGATCACCCCGTCCGTTACCTGACGGATTTTGTCCACCGCTCTTTTAGAATTGTCCGCGAGGTGTCGGATCTCCTCTGCGACAACCGCAAAACCCAAACCTGTCTCCCCCGCTCTTGCCGCCTCAATGGAGGCATTTAATGCCAGGAGATTGGTCTGTGAGCTGATCGAGAGGATCTCCTGTGTTAAAGCGTCGATCTCCTCCACTTTTTTGCTGTCTGAGATTGCCTGCTCCAACTCATTTTTTGCCCCCTGATAAAGCATGACTGCCTCGTTTGCTGACTGCTCTGAAATCTTATGCTGCACTCCTGCGCGCTCCATAATATGGCTGGATTGACACATCGCTTCCCCTGCTTTTTTTGTTACGTTTTCGATCGTTTCCCCCAATTCCTTTTCATTGTCTAAAATACTCTCCATCTGTTTATTTGCCTGTGCAGTCTGCCTTGTCATCTGAGTAACCAGTCCTAAGATGCCTGAGACATCATCCTTTAACACGGTCATTTTCTGCGACGTGGATTCTGCGATCGCGCGGATACTGCCCGCCTCCTGCTTTGTATTCAAGATGATTTCGCGAATCTGCTGTTTTACTTCCACAGTTGCCATCTTAATCTGTTCTGTTTCATTTTTATACTTGGCGGGGATAGTCTTTTCTTTTGCTGTATTTTCCGAAAAATCCCCGGAAGCAAATTGCTTTAACATCTGGATCGGTGCGAGCATCCGCCCGATTAACCCCGCCATAAACAGTGCCGCAAACACACTAATAACAAAGGAAATCACAACGGCAACCACAATCATTGCAACAAGGGGATTTGTGACATTGGCAGTAGGTTCCACAATCCCAATCTTCCAATTACTCCCAATAATATCTGCCATCGCAAAATAGCAGGGTTCCCCATTATAATCCTTTTGTTTCTCCACCCACTCCCCCGCATTTGCAAGCAGATTCCCAAGTCCCGGCATAACATCCATCACTGCAATCCCCGCATTTTCAGTTGGCTGATACGCCGGATTTTTATGTGCAATATACTGTCCAAGACTATCCACTAAAAACCCGTACCCGCCCTTGGTATATTGAATATTTTCGGTTAAATTGGTTACGGTGTCAAGCGTTACATCCAGACCAATCACACATACAATCCTCTCTTCTATCTGCACAGGTGCCGCAACTGTAGTACACATTTGGTTGGTTAAAACATCCCAATACGGATCAGTTACAATAACCTGTTCCTCCTGTTTTGCCCGCATATACCATCCGCGCACCCTTGGGTCATACCCATCGGGGATTACCGCCTCCTTATTGGACTGGATAAAGCGTCCATCCTCCGTTCCACAATAAAGATTGAGAAGTTCTGTTCTTCCCTTGGCATGGGCATCTACCACGGACTGCAAAAAATCTGCCTCCGTACTTTTTCCGGCAGAAATACTGTTTGCCGCCCCCGCTGCAAGCATTTTTTCACTTTCAATCCACGCATTGATTTCCTCTGCGTATTTATCCGTATTTAACAATAACGCTTGTGC
>CAJUCG010000164.1 GCA_910585065.1 uncultured Lachnospiraceae bacterium | reverse complement strand
GTGATAGATATCGGTATCCGGATTTATGAGGAAGAAAAGCTGGAAATCATATCCTCTCTTTTTGGCATAAGACTCTCCTTTAATATGAAATTCATGTAAATGTCGTATCCTATTATAATAGATTTCTGAAAAAAATCCTATACTTTTTTAAATTTTTTTAGAAAAAATGGAACCACCGCAGTCTGCGATGGTTCCATTTGATTATTTTGTCTTTACCGATGTAATATGCGGATTTACACCATTGTACCAGTAAAGGAAACCTTCCATATCAATCACATCGCCGACTTTAAGCCCTTCAACCGTCTTGTATACGTCGGTGGTATTGTCGCACAGATAGGACTCCACAGTGAATGTGTAGGTTTTCCCATCTTTAGAAACATTGAAATACAGATCACTGTTGCCTTCCTGTGTGCCGGAGCCGTCCACGTTGTAAAGAAATGGAGCTTTGTTGCCATCCTTATCCTCGCTCTCCTCCACGGTCATGCCGGTAAAGGAAACAAACTGATTCTGATACTTGATCAGGTCATCTGAGCCAAGTTTGGAGGTGACATCCGTCGCTTTTGCCACATAGTTGCCATCCATAATCTCAAATGTTGCATCGATAATCTCAACTTCGCCCGACCACTCTGCCTTGTAGCCCTTTACCTTGATCTTTGTACCAGTGGTAAGCTTTTTGTAGTCCGCCTCGGAGCAAGCCATATTGTAGATAAAATAAGCTCCCTCCTTGTCCTGTGCATAGATGGTTGCCTTGTCTTCCCACCAGGACTGCTTTGCCTGAACATATGCCTCGATCGTTACTTCGGACTCGATGGCCGCCGCGTCATACTCTGCGTAAGTCATCACGCCCTCGGACTTTTTGTCCGCATCGTCTTTACTTCCGCAGCCTGCTGCTGTAAACACAAGCGCGAGAGAAAGTGCCATTGCCAGAAACTTTTTCATAAATCATACCTCCATGTTTAGTTCCGCATATCTCTTTCCAGCACCAATGACCTAGAAAAAATTTTTTGTTCGCTTCGCTCTCACAAAATTCTTTCAGGTGTTGTCCAGAGATATGCTGTTTTAGTTCCGTGAAATTTTTTGTTTATTTGAACCAAATGCTATTATACATGAATTTTTTTATAAATCAATGGTTTTTTACAATTTCTTTTTTCTTTTTTTCGCCTCGCGCAGTATATAAGTGATTATTCCAAGCCAGGTTATGCCGAGTACCACCAGTAAAATCACCGCTGTCTGTGGGAGTTTGCCTAAGTTTACACGCCCGGCAATAAAGGAATTATTCTGGTCAAGATGGTAGAGGGAAGTTACATCGCGAACCAGTTTTTCCATATAGGCGGTATCGATGCTCTCCCCGCGCCTTACTGACTTGGCAACATTTTCAATCATTTGTCCCGCCGCGTCCCGCAGGGAGGCGGAACCATTAAAGACAGGCGTAACAAAGGTATTCTCCATATGTTCTAGGAGTAACTCGGAGGCCTTAATCTTTACTTCATAATATGCGTCGTTGTCCGTTCCTATCTTTGAGAGGTATTCCTGGTAAACCGGGGAGTCCTGCGCTTTTTTCGTGACTGGAACATACCCTTCTGTCCGCGCGTAGGCGATCTGGATATCATCAGTTAAAAGATACTGGATAAAGAGCCAGGAGGCAAGGACTTCCTGCGGATCTGCCTTGTTGAAAAGGCAGACGGAAGGTCCCTGGGAGATCATCTGCGGGTGTGTAGGATCAAATTGCGGGATCGGGAGAACAACCGTTTCAAAATCGACAAGCGAATCCTTGCTGATATCGGAGAGGGGAGCATTTGTGCCGATCCAGGACGCACCTGCTGTTGAGTCGATCGCAAAAATGCATTGCCCGGCATTAAAGAAATTGCCCGGATAGCTTGAGATTTTAAAAGTGGAAAATGCACCATTTTTTACATGCTTTGCGATCTCATAGAGAAGTTCTGTGGTGGTATCATTAAAAATCTCGATTGTGCCATCCAATGTGGAGTACCCCGCATTTTTTTGCCGAAGCATCTGGATCATCATATTGTCCGTTGATTTGTAAATAAATGGAATCATCACTTTCTGACCGTTGATAAGGTAGGTGCCATCCGCATCCTTTGCTGTCGCAGCATCGGATACCTCCCAGATAAAATCCCAGCTCAGTTTTTCCGGGATAGTGTAGCCGAGTGCCTCCACGAAATCTTTGTTGATATAGCAGGCTTCCGTGGAACGCATAAACGGGAGGGCATAGTAGTGTTCTTTAAAGGAACATTCTGAGAGAAACTGCGGGATGATCTCTGAAATTTCCGGCGCGTCAAAAAGCAGTGCGTCCCCGCCAAGACCGTAGGACTCATCAGAAAAAAGTTCATCGAGCGGCACGACAATATTATTGCCAGTTAAGTAAGTTGCGATATGGTCGGGGTAGGTAATGCAGATATTTGGCGTTGTCCCCGTTGCAATATTTGTGATAACATCGTTGTAGATCCTGCCGTAGTCCGTGTACAGCCGCAGATTCACTGTGATATTCGGATAGAGTGCCGTAAATTTTTCAATTGCGTCCCGGTAGATTTGCGCCTGTGTTTTGTTGGTATCATTTTTTGCCCAAAAGGTAATCTCGTATTCCTTTGAAGTGTCAAATTCTTCCGGAATGGAAAAATTTGGAAGTCCGCGCGAACCATGGCAGCCCGCAAGCACCAAAAATCCGGCGAACGCCAAAAAGATCCCCCCTAGTCTGCTTAATTTCATACAATTTTCCTCTCTTTCATCCTTTCATTCCGCCCCTGGATACCCCCGCCATAATCTTTTTGCGGAAGACTAAAAACAGTGCGATTAGCGGCAGGGAAATCACGACGACCGCCGCCATCATCGCGGGAATATTCTCGCGACCGAAACCGTTTTCGCGAATCTCTTGAATTCCGTTGGAAACCAGGTAGTAATCCGCATCGTCCGTGATCAGTCTTGGCCACACATAGGAATTCCAGCACTCAATCACCTTTAAGATCGCGATGGTGATCAGGGTAGGACGGCAGATCGGCAGCATTACGCGGCGCAGATAGCGAAGGTCCGTGGTGCCGTCCACTTTTGCAGCATAGTAAAGTTCGTCCGGGATCTGCGCAAAATTTTCCCGCAGAAGATAGATGTAGAAAACGGAAGTAACCGAGGGCAAAATCAGCCCGGCAAAGGTATTGCGCAGTCCCGCATCCGTGATGGTCACAAAATTGGTGATAATTACAAGCTCATTCGGGATCATCATCAGTGCGAGAAAAAGTGTAAATATCAGGTTTTTGCCGCGAAATTCAAGTCTTGCGAACGCGAAGGCGGCGAGCGTGGTGACAAAGAGCATTAACGCGGTAGTAATTACCGTGAAAATTAAGGTGTTGAACAGATACCTGCCGAGTGAGACTGTAGTAAAAGCGTCCGCATAATTTTGCAGTGTCGGCGACAGGGTAAAAAATTTAGGGATATATTCTGCATTGTAGGTACCGTAGCTTTTTAAGGAGGTCAGTACCATCCAGTAAAATGGAAATAGTACAAGAAATGCCCAAAAAATAAGCATGGTATAGATAAAGATATTGCGGGTGGTTTGGCTGCGCCTCGCTGATTTTTCAATTTTTAAATAATCCTTTTCCATAGAGAGCCTCGTTTCTAATAATGTACGTGCTTTTTGCTGACTAACAGATTGATGCAGGTGATCGTAAGCACAATGACAAAGAGCAGGATGGCAGCAGCGGAGGCGTAGGACGGATAACCGCCGGAATCGCCGTAGAGCATATCATAGACATAGCCGACGATGGTGTTCATCCCTGCGGCGTTTAGGTTTGTCCCAAAAAGTGCTACCGCGTCGCTATAGGCTTTGAATGCGCCAATAAATCCGGTGATCACAAGATAGAAGATCATCGGGGAGATCATTGGGAGGGTGATGCGCCAAAAGATTCGCCCGTGCCTTGTGCCATCTACGCGCGCCGCATTGTAGTAGTCCTGGTTGACCGAGGCGAGCGCGCTAGTCAGGATCAGAATTTTAAACGGAAGCACAACCCAGATAGTATAAAAACAAAGTACAAACATTTTTGCCCAGTAAGGTCCCTCGATAAAATCGATGGAAGGACTGCCAAACCAGTGTAAAAGAAGGTTGATTAACCCATCCGAGTAGGCAGTTTTTTTAAATAGGATCATAAAAACCAGCCCGACAGCCAGCGTGTTTGTGACATAGGGCAAAAAATAAATGGTCTGAAACAGATCGCGCAGTGCTTTGATAGAGCTTAGCCCCACTGAGATAAGCAGTGCGAGCGCGGTGGAGACCGGAACAGTAATAATCACAAGCAGGAAGGTATTCTTTAATGCCTGCAAAAAGTATGGGTCGTGCAGCACATAGGAATAATTGTAGCCCCCAACACCAAAAAAGGTTTGGGAGGCAGAATTATAGCCCTCCTCAAACGAGTAGACAAGTACATCAATCAGAGGATAAATCATAAAAATTGCCAAAAAAAGGAAGGATGGCAGCAGATAGAGCCAGGCTTTTTTATTTTGCTTTTCCATAGGGGAAGGAAACCTCGTTTCTCTGTAAAATTTTGCAAATATAAGAAATTTTTATCTAGAGGAAAATTTATTGTTTCTGTAAAAATTTTCCTTTTAAACGAAAATCACTTAGGGGAATAAGATCCGCTTACCGTCCTCATCCCGGAACAAAAAAACTTTCTGCGGCTTTAGCGCGAAGTGAATAGTTCCCGTGTGAAAATCCATTTTTTCCGCATTGATAATCGCGCGGACGCTGTTTTCACAATATTTATTTGCGGAGATAATACTCATGTCGCGCCCCATCACTTCAAGGCGCGAAAAAGAGCAGGTAAGCGGACCGTCCTCATGCGGAATAAAGCCTTCCGGACGGATGCCGACAGTCACTTTGCCCTCCGGCACGCCAGGTGTGTTTAATACTGCGTCCTGACCGATAAAGAGTGTTTCTTTTTCTATCCGGCCAGAGAAAACATTGATGGGTGGTGTGCCAAGGAATTTTGCAACAAAGAGATTGACCGGGTTGTCGTACACTTCCTGCGGTGCGCCGATCTGCTGGATCAGACCGTCCTTCATCACCACAATCAGATCCGAAATACTCATCGCCTCATCCTGGTCATGCGTGACAAAGACCGTTGTGATCTGTGTCTGGTGCTGAATGCGCCGGATCTCTTCCCTGGTCTGCAGGCGCAGACGCGCGTCAAGATTGGAGAGCGGCTCGTCCAAAAGCAGGACACGCGGCATTTTTACCAGTGCGCGGGCGATGGCGACGCGCTGCTGCTGCCCGCCGGAAAGTTCTTTGGGTTTGCGGTCCATCAGTTCTTCGATCTGCACAAGTTTTGCTGCTTCAAAGGCGCGCTTTGTCATTTCCTCCTTGGAAAGCTTTGCCGCACCCTTTAGATTTTCGAGGGGAAACATAATATTTTTCAGAACGGTTAAATGCGGGTAGAGCGCGTAATTTTGAAAAACTAACCCGACTCCGCGATTCTCCGGCGGCATTTTGGTAACATCATCCCCGCCAAAAAAAATTTTTCCCTCCGTCGGGGCAAGCAGCCCGGAAATTAAGTTCAGTGTCGTACTCTTGCCGCAGCCTGAAGGTCCTAGTAAGCCGACAAGTTTGCCGTCTGGAATTTCAAAGGTAAAATCATTGACCGCGATCACTTCCCCGCGCGATTTTTTGTTCCGGGACGGAAATTTTTTGGTAAGATGTTCTAGCACAATTTTCATCACAAACCTCCCTAATCAATGGATAAACTTTTCATGCTGTATTCAAAGGCCTGCTGGTAGGCTTCCTGCCGCGCGGTGGAAAGAAATAGGGCGATCTCTTCCTTTGCTGAGAGTGCTGCGTCCACAACCGCAGGATTAAAGCGTGTGCCGCGCCCCTGATTTAACCTTTCCAAAATTTGTTCGATAGAATTTGCCTCGCGGAACGCATTGCCATCCGCATTCCCCCGATACTCAATAAAATCTGCGACAGCGATCAGATCGAGTGCTACGGTGTCCGAACATTTTTCGCGTGAAAATTCCCGCGGGTAGCCGCCCATTTCATCGTAGTGGCGATGATGTCCAAAGGCGATGTCCGCATAGCTTTTTGTGGAAGCGGCCTGTTCGAGCAGACGAAATCCCTGAGCGGCGTGTTCCTCGCAGATTTCTTCCTCAATGGAAAGCCATTGGCGGTTTGGCAGAGTAAAGAGCTGAAGGAAAAATAATTTTCCGATATCGTGGAGCATACCGCAGTCGCAGAGATAAGCAGAAATTTCTTCTTTGCGCAGGGAGAGTTCGGCATTTGTCTGCACGCCGTAAATCCCCAAAAGTGATTCCGGAAGATTTTTTGCCATATGCTCAAACAAAAAGATGGTCAGACGTGCAACCACAATTGAATGGACACAAGTGCCCAAATGCCGCCCCATAATAAATTCATAGGTGAATTCTTTGAGGGAGATCCCGCCGGGGTACTCAATAAAATTGACGAGCAGTGCGCGCAGATACTGGTAGAGAAATTCCATCTGTGTCCCGGCAGGGGCACAGCGCACATACTGGAGTGCGCGGCGATAGATAAGCTGCATAATTGGTGCCTTATTTGCCATATAGTGCGCATCCCTGCGCACATATTCTGTATACAGGGCGGGAAGAAAGAGATTGGTATACATTCCCTGCTGTGAGTAGTCCTCCTTCGAGGCGGAGATATAGAGGTCTTCAAGGTTTTCGAAAAGTTGCGAAAGGGTGTGAAGCCCACAGTGATAGCAGGCAGCGTAGTATGCATAAAGCCACTGTGGCTGCATGGGAATTCCTTTTTTTTGTGCAGTTAAAAGCTGTTCGTGATGTACATATTCGGCGGACTCCATCACCTCATGGAGCTGTTTATAGGACGCATTTTCATGGCGCAGATAGCCGAGCAGAGTCGTGCGCTCCTGGTGGGTCTTTGTAATATAAAGTGCCCATGGCAGCGAGGGAGTTTTTTGCTGGTAGACGGGATCTTGTAAAATATTAAGCGCGCGGCGCAGCACCGTAAATTTTTGTTCTGGCTCTGTGATAGAATTGTAGCAGAGCGCGAGATTGCTCATTGATCGGTGGATGTAGCCGCGTGTTTCCGGATTTTTTATCTCGTCATAATACCGGATATAGCCCGCTGCCTCCCCAAAAAGCAGGCGCATTTTCCAGAAGAAGCGGGAGGGGTCAGTCATGCGCAGAATAGTACTGTAATTGTACAGTGCCATGGCACTGTGATAGAGCGAGCGCACAAGCAGATCACGATCTTTTTTCTGGCGCGCGTAGACAATCAGTGCGGAGTTGATCTGATAATGCACACCATTGTCCGCCTGTTTGGTAAGGCGGAAAAGCGCGTCATCAAACTCGGTAAGATCTGCGATCTCCTGGGGCGAGGCATCTAGGATATCGTCAAAAAATGGGATTAGAAAGTCGCGCAGCACACTCATATTTTGTGCGATCAGCGGGCGCAGGGCAAGCGTGCGCTCCCTGCAGTCAGTGTAGAAAGCTTTTCCGTCACAAAAGTCGGAGGACTGCACGGCGACAAGTTCGATAATTTTCGCAGTATTATCAAGATAGGTGGTCTCATATTGGTTCATATTGTTCTCCCATTCTCTATTTTGATTTTTCGCTGTTTAGGCGGTCAAGGCAGCTTAGAACTTGCGCGGCATCTAATGGCTTTGTAATATGCGCGTTCATGCCCGCCTCGATCGAGATCTGACGATCTTCAGCAAAGGCATTGGCGGTCATGGCAATGATCTGCACCGTGGCGGCATCAGCGCGAGGGAGGGTGCGGATGCGCCTTGTTGCTTCGAGCCCGTCCATAACGGGCATTTTGATATCCATTAAAATAAGGTCGTAGTAAAACGGCGGGTGATCGACAAAG
>CAJUCG010000163.1 GCA_910585065.1 uncultured Lachnospiraceae bacterium | reverse complement strand
TATGGCGGCATTCCGCCAGGATCTGTATTCCCGTATGCCGGTTTATTCCGAGACAAGGGACAATATCATTGGTGTGATCAATTTAAAGGATATATTTTTTTACGAGGGGGAACCGGAAGATTTTCGGATACAGAATTTTCTGCGCGAACCGTTTTTTACCTATGAATTTAAGAAAACTTCCGAGCTGATGAGCGAGATGCGCAAAAATAATACAGCGATGGCGATCGTCCTCGACGAGTACGGCGCGACGGCAGGACTGATTACCCTGGAAGATCTGCTTGAGGAGATTGTCGGCGAGATCCGGGATGAGTACGATGCCGATGAAGTCGATTCTATCCGTGCCATCAACGCGGACGAATATATTGCCGAGGGCGCAGCAAAGCTCGACGATATCAACGACGCATTCGGTCTTAAACTGGAATCTGACGACTATGACTCCATTGCTGGACATATCATTAACCGCCTGGAACACCTGCCAGGGATGGGCGAGTCCATTCAGGAAGAAAATGTAGTGTTCACTGTAAAATCCATCAGCAAAAACCGGATTGATCAGGTACATATCCGGCTGCTGCCAAAAGAAGAAGAGGGAAAAGAACACGAGCAGGAGGACAAGGAATAAATAAAAGGGCTGTCGCACAAAGAGAGATATACAGCATATATGTATAGCATACTGTGTTGTTTCCTCTTTGTGCAGCAGCCTTTTTCTCTGTTTTTTTTTCTACAATCTTGCCAAAAATTTGACGTTTATGCCAAAAAACCACTAAACCATCTTTGCAAAGCTTACTTAATCCTGTGCTATAGTTTTTACAATATTTTCCAAAAACTCGACTGTCTTCTCAAACCATGAATTTTCAATTTCCTCTAATTTTCCTTCGTCCGCCGCCCTTGCCACAGCCGGATCAACCGGAAGCTTTGCTAACACTGGCAGCATATATTTTGCAGCGATCTCATCAATATGACTCTCGCCAAAGACTGACATATGTTCCCCGCATTTTGGACAGGTGATATAGCTGTAATTCTCAACAAATCCAAGCACCGGAATCTCCATTGCCTCCGCCATATTTACTGCTTTTGCAACAATCATACTTACAAGTTGCTGCGGACTTGTCACAATAATCGTGCCTATAACAGGGAGCGACTGGAAGACGGTAAGCGGCACATCGCCAGTTCCCGGCGGCATATCCACAAACATATAGTCCACATCCCCCCAGACAACCTCACTCCAAAACTGCTTGATGGTTCCCGCAATTACCGGACCTCTCCAAACTACAGGGGTCTCCTCATTATCAAGCAAAAGATTTACGCTGATCACCTTGATTCCCTCTTTTGTAACAGCCGGGAGAATACCGCGCTCGTCGGCTACTACCTGCTCATGCAGCCCGAATCCTTTCGGGATCGAAGGTCCTGTCGCATCCGCATCAAGAATCGCGACAGAATATCCCTTTTTTCTCATCTGCACTGCAAGCGCGCTGGTCACAAACGATTTTCCAACCCCGCCTTTGCCGCTCATCACGGCAATTACATGCTTTACCTTGCTGTGCGCATTCATCGGCACAGAGAAGTCCACCTTTTCTGCATCCCTCGCCGCGCAGCTCTCCCCACAGGAATCACAGTGATGACCACAATTTTCAATTGCCTCGTTACTCATAATTCTATCCTCTCTTTCTTCGTTTTTCTTTCCCATCCCTTTTAACAGAATACGCAAAAAACTTCAATCCAAATCTCTGTATGTACTGGAAAAATCTACATATTCCCCGGTTTGATAATTTACAGACTCACTTTCTTTTTTAACATCCATGCAATGGCGGGATAAGCAATTAACGCGATTACTAACGAGACAAGGATCGCTACAATATGCGCTGTATTGCCCGAAAATGGCACCACGATCGCGGAGCGAATCTTTGTTGTCGCTACCTGAATCACTATAAAAAAGATAAAGCTGACAATCCCATGCAATTTTGAATTTGCCATAAATGTAGCACTAAGTGTGATGGCCAACATCGCAAGAATCACCACGCTAATCCAGGTAATCACTAACTCCGCAATATTGATCGCGATTACGCCCGCATCGATATTCAGTGAAAAAAACTGGCGCAGCACCATCTGTATCGTCTCAAAGAACTGATCGATCTGATCAAAACGCGCCGCGACCGCAAAGGCATCCAAAAATGCCACAGCCCCAAAGACGGCTGCCGTCATAATAATCTGAATCATCGCCGAGAGAATCTTTGCACCCATCACGGAAAACGTACTCTGCGGCACCATAAAAAGCATATAACTCTGTTTGGTTTTCAGATCATTGTAATAGGTCATAATGCATTCGAACGAAACAAAAAAAATCCCGGCGAACGCCAGCGTGGCAAGAAGTATCACTGCCCGCATTGTCTTGTCCATATTATCAGAAAATACACCGTACAGAAAATATATTTCCAGCAGTCCAAGCACCGCAAGAAGTAAAAATTTTGTTGTCAGCTGCTTGCGGAATTCATATTTCATCAATTTTAACATCGTATCCCCCCTATTTATGCGTAAATCTCTTTATAAAGTTCCACAATCGTTTTCCCATGCTCCTTGTGCAGTGCTTTTGCCTCCCCGGAAAGCACAATACTGCCCTCCTTTACAAAAATTGCATCATCGATGAATTTTTCCAATTCATCCACCAGATGGCTCGACATCACAATCGTCGCATTCGCACTCGCAACTTCCATCACCGCATTGATAATCTGCTCCCTCGCAATAATATCAATCCCGTTAAGCGGTTCGTCAAGCAAATATAAAGAAGCATGGCGCGCTAGAGTCGCCGCAAGTTTCAGCTTGGCGGCAAGTCCGGAAGAAAGCGTTTTTGCCCTATCCTTCATTCGAAGACCCATTCGCTCCACCAATTCTCCATATTTTTCCAAATCAAAATCTTCAAAAAAATCCTGATAATATTTTCCCACATCCTTTGTGGTCATATAATTGTAAAAAAATGGTTCTGTGGACATATACGCGATATGCTTTTTCGACTCCTTTCCGATAGGTTTGCCAAAAAATGTAATGGTTCCAGCATTCGGGGCAATCAGCCCCGCCACCATTTTCATCCATGTCGTCTTTCCGCTGCCATTTGGTCCAAGCAATGCACAGACACGCCCCTGCGCAATGGTGAGGTTAAAATCGCGCACCGCAATTTTTCCGAGATATTTCTTCTCAAGCTCCCTGCATTCCAACATAAAAGTCCCCCCTTCCAATTCCCATACTTGTATCTCGTCCGATAACAAAAATTGGGTAAAGATCTTCCTTTCAATCGGGAAGAAACATACAAACTTGCCAGGAACCTCTGCTGAAGTTCCTGGCGAGTAGTTAGCCATCCCGATTATAACACACTTCATCAATTATCGCAACTCCCCTTACACAACATTAGCCCCCGCACATTATCAAAAATGGCAGGGGCCACAATAGCCTTATGATTTCTCTTCATATAATACTGCGATATTCCCTCTTTACTTTAATTCTTTTACCTTTTTCTCATACTCTGCCAAAAGTTTTTTAGCATTATGTACCATTTCTTCAATCACAAACATTTGTGCTTCATCACAACTTGAAAGCTGCTGATCAATTTCTTGTACTATCAAACCGCGGGTCTTTCCCTTCACATACATCTGCTCTACCAATAAAACATTGGGAGTTACGCTTAATGTCTCTGCTACATTTGTCAGCACTTGAAGACTAAACTTTGTTTTACCATTTTCAATATTGCTCATATGCGCTATAGAAACACCAATACACCTTGCCAGCTTTTCCAATGATATTCCCTTTTGCTTGCGTACCCGTCTAATCCGCTTTCCCAGTGTTATATAGTTTATATCCATATCTGCCTCCAATAATTTATTCTATGGGATAAGAATATTCAATATAATAAACCAACACCTTAACTCCCCTATTCCTATAAACCAAATGTAAAGGAATATTAACTATGATAAAACCACGAAAAAGATCTATTATGAGCATTTAACCCGCGTAGGAGACCGTTTTTCTCACTTACTCGCTGCGCAAAAAAATAACATCTTGTTATCCTTTATAGTCAACAAGATGTTATATACAAAAAAGTGGAGTTATCGATCAGTGGAAAAGAAGTATTTAAACAATAACTAGAAAGATTCACATTTGAATAATAGCTAGAAAAATTTATAAAATTGCCACGGCAAAAGCCGTGGCAGAAAAATCAAATTATAATTCCTTTGCACCAACTTCGGCAAGACTTTTTGTCAGCCCTGCAAGTCCCTGAATTTCGGATGGAATAATAATCTTAGTTGCCTTGCCATCCGCCGCTTTTGCAAATGCCTCCAGACTCTTTAACTGGATCACTGCTTTGCTTGGACTCGCCTCATTGACCATGCGAATTCCCTCCGCATTTGCCTTCTGTACAGCTAAGATCGCTTCCGCCTGACCTTCTGCCTCGCGGATTGTCGCTTCCTTCTTCGCCTCCGCGCGAAGGATCGCCGCCTCTTTTTCTGCCTCCGCCTCAAGGATCGCAGACTCTTTCTTTCCCTCCGCCACAAGAATGGTGGATTTCTTTTCGCCCTCCGCCTTTAAGATGGCCTCACGGCGTTCTCTCTCCGCCTTCATCTGTTTCTCCATCGCATCCTGAATCGCGGCTGGAGGAATAATATTTTTCAATTCAACACGGTTGACTTTAATTCCCCATGGATCTGTCGCCTGGTCGAGAGAAACCCTCATCTTCGTGTTGATAATCTCCCTTGAGGTAAGTGTCTGGTCAAGTTCGAGATCACCGATAATATTACGCAGTGTCGTCGCCGTCAGATTCTCGATCGCCATAATCGGATGCTCCACACCGTATGCGTAAAGTTTTGAATCCGTAATCTGAAAAAAGACAACCGTATCGATCCGCATGGTTACATTATCTTTTGTGATCACCGGCTGCGGCGCGAAATCTACTACCTGCTCTTTTAAAAGCACTTTCTTGGCAACCTTGTCAATAAACGGCACCTTAAAATGAATTCCGACGCTCCACGTCCCCTGGTACGCGCCCAGCCGCTCCACTACATACGCCTGCGCCTGCGGCACAATCTTGATACACGACGACAAAATCAATAAAATGACGACGACAAATGCGATCGCCACATATCCTCCTACTGGCATAAAACCCTCCTTCTCGCCTTTTCACTGGCTCTTTCAATTTTTCATTAATATCATAACACATCCCATTAAAATCTGCAATATCAAAAATTTTGCCCTGTCCTATCTGATTTTTATGGGGATATCCCTTACAGTTTCTGATTCTCCCCAGGCGTTATTATTAGCTTTTCAGGAAAATCTTCCGATGCCTTTTCCATTGGCGATACAATTAATTTTACGCCGCGCACCTCCTTTACCATCACACGTTCCCCCACCGGAATTACTACCGCATCCTCTGCAGAGCGCGCTGACCATTCTAAGCCGTTTAACATCGCCGTGCCAGTTCCATTGTAATTGTCAATGATCTCTGTCACTTTTGCCTCCCTGCCGGCAATATCCTCGACATTCGTTTTTAGACGCTTAGAATTGAATTTTCGCATTGCAACCGGTCTTGTAAAATACAGCAGCAAAAATGAGACAATTAAAAAAGCAATCATCTGCACCGCCCACATATCCACAAAAAGTGATACGAGGAATGCCACAAGCGCGCCGCCTGCAAACCAGATGGTAAACAGTCCCATCGTCGCCGCCTCAAAGACCACCAGCACAATAAACACAACCAGCCATATAATGGACCACATCCTAAAATCCCCCTTTCTTATATATCTCACTTTATTGTATCCCATTGTGACAGAATTTGCAAGAGAATCCTAAGATAAAATCCGCTATAGTTTATATTCCCCAGATATTGGCATATTTCCATTTTATTTTTCAGCGGGAATACAATCTCTGATAAAGATAAGCCTTCAGTAAGATTACAGGTGCGTGATGACTGGCACCATTCAACAAAATCTTTCATATAATATACCGACAGCGACAATCGCTGTCCGCGCTGAGCCTAGTGCCGGTGCAGTCTTAATTTACACTTTTTTACAATAACGCTCAGTATATAAAGGAGGCATATATGGCAACGTTTTATAATCAAGCCACCCTTTCCTACAATGGCAATACCACCACTTCCAATATTACTACCGGCGAGCTTGTGGAAGTACTCTCCGCAAAAAAACACGCCGTCCTGCCGGACTATGTTGCAGGTGATACTGCCACCTATATTGTCACCATCGTCAATTCGGGCAATATACCATTTACTGATCTAACAGTCACAGACGATCTTGGCGCGTACACCAATGCGGGGCGTACGCTTTCCCCTCTGACCTATATGGACGGTTCGATCAAATATTATGTTAACGGCACACTACAGCCAGCTCCTACAGTCACTGCGGAAGACGGTCTTACTATAACTGGGATCTCAGTGCCCGCCAACGGCAATGCTGCTCTTGTCTACCAGACAGGAATCAATCAGTTCGCACCGCTCGCCTCTGGCAGCACCATCACCAATACAGCGAGAGTATCCGGTGTAGGGCTGACCAACGATCTTGTGGCAACAGAGCAAATCGCGGCTGCTGACACAGCAATGTTAACCATTAGCAAGTCCGTTTCCCCGACTACAGTCTCGGAAAATGGACAGCTCACCTACACCTTTGTTATTCAAAATAATGGCAATACCCCTGCCACGGCGGCGGACAATGTGATTGTCACTGATACGTTCAACCCGATCTTAGATCCAATCACTGTGACATTTGATGACACGACCTGGACATCGCCGACAAACTACACTTACAATACCACCACTGGCGAATTTGCAAGTGTCGCCGGGCAAATTACTGTCCCTGCTGCCACCTATACGCGCGACGCTGCCACCGGAAGTATTGTGATCAATCCGGGCGTAAGCATTTTAACTATCAGCGGAACTGTGTAAAAATTACTAAAATACTCTCCGGAAAAGGGGGAAACTGCCATATTTTTTGGCAGTTTCTCCCTATGCTTTTAGAATAGAATATTTCTCCCGATAATGTCCGGGCGTAAGTCCAGTCTTCTCCTTAAACTGCCTGCAAAAATGCTCGTTTCCATGATATCCGCACATCAATGCAATATCCGAAACAGGTTTATCCGTACATTCCAACATATTTTTTGCATACTGAACGCGGCTCATAATCACATCATTCATGCAGGTAATGTGAAAAGTTTCCTTATACATTGTGTGCAGACGGCTCTCACTTAAATATACCATCTTCGCCATTCTTTGCACTGTCCAGTCCTTTTCCGGATGCAGGTAAATTTCAGATCGCAGACGGATCAGTCTAGAATCCATATGCGTTGTCCCCATATTCACGCTTGAATCATGCAATTTATAGATCAGCAAATTCATCAGTGCCTCCATCGAATTTTTCCGCTCTGAATAATTTGCAATATTTTCATATGCCAACAGCCGCATAATTTCTCGCACACTATCCGGGTTGATCAACTTAATCGGACGTAAAAGCGGGACATACAGCTCCTTTAATTTTTCATCATCCGAGAGAAAATGAATCCATTCCTCGTGGTGATAATTTTCTCCGCGTGCCTCGTACACAATGGGGGTCATCGGCGGATAGAGAATGCAGGTATTCTTCTCACATTCTGTCAACCGTCCTTCAATTAAAACCGCTGTTGGCGTTTTAAATACCAAAAACAGCCAGACAGGAATGCCCGCCGCCATCTCTACCTTATATTCCGGTTCAAAGCAGGAATCCATTACTACATATTTTATCTGGTACATACTGTTTTCTCCAAATTATGATTTAGTATAAAAATTACTATCTTCTCAAGAATACCCCTTAAATATTAAAATCATTGGAAATTGCCCGATACACCATCTGCGAAATC
>CAJUCG010000162.1 GCA_910585065.1 uncultured Lachnospiraceae bacterium | reverse complement strand
GAAAACTGTTTCGAAAGCCTCCATTTATGAGCTGGCAAAACTCGCAGGTATTATCTCTTAAACAAAACTTTCCGCTTCTCTTATTTTTTCTGTCAGGGCTGGGAAGCAAAGCTTCCCAGCTCTCTTTTAGTATACCGAAATGAAATATACGTAAATATACATAGATGAATAGTTGTGAATGCAATGCACACTGCACAGCAGGTAAGAAAAAACAGATTTTAATTTTTCCCTGAAAGGGCTAAAAGCTGCGCATAAATTTCGCGCTTTGACATTCCCCTATCTGTCGCCACTGCTTTCATCGCCTCTTTCTGCGCCATCCCCTGCGAAAGATAATGTTCCATATGTTCCTGCAGCGGCAAGAGAAGCCAGTCCTGCTGCTCTTTTCGACGCATATCCTCCCGATCCGCACCTGAGATAACTAACACATATTCTCCGCGAGGTTCATTTTCTGTATAATAGGCGACTGCCCCGGCAAGTGTTGTACAAAAAACAGTTTCATGCTTTTTGGTCAGTTCTCGCACGATGGATAAGGTGCGATTCCCAAAATTTTCCAAAATTTCCTGCAATGTGCGGAATAAACGATGTGGTGCTTCATAAAGCACAATTGTACGCGTTTCTGTTTTAAGCTCCTCCAAAACTTTTCTCCGCTCTTTTTTATCTGTCGGCAAAAATGCTTCAAAACAAAAACGTCTTGTGGAGAGTCCAGAGAGAACTAACGCGCTGACTGCGGCACAGGCTCCTGGCAGGACGGTTACTGTAATGCCAGCCTCCCCCGCCATACGCACCAATTCCTCGCCTGGATCAGAAATTCCCGGCATTCCGGCATCCGTAATTAATGCGATCGATTTTCCCTCCAATAATTGTTCAACCAATTCGCGCCCTTTTTCAAATTTATTAAATTCGTGATAACTTGTCATCGGTGTATGGATCTCAAAATGATTTAAAAGTTTAATACTGTTGCGCGTATCTTCGGCTGCAATCAAATCCACTTCTTTCAGAATGCGCAGGGCACGCAGAGTCATATCCTCCAAATTTCCGATCGGGGTTGCACACAGATATAAAATGCCTGCCATAATCTTTCCCTCCTTTCCCCAACTCTTTTTTATTTCACCGGACAAAATATACTGCGGCGGAGGGGAATAATATCACCAAAACAAAATTCTTTGTTCTATGCCTTAGTACCCATAGATCTCTGTAATTTCCCGCGCGTAGACTCCTTGCCGTTCAAACACAATCAGCGGTGCTTCTACGCGCACCTGTGGCCGCCCTCCGCGCGTACACTCAAACAGTACCATATTCGGTTCCCGATCGACAAAAGGATGCACAAATTTCATTCGTTTTGGCTCTAAGGAGTATTTCGAAAGCATTCGCATAATCTCTGCCAAACGCTGCGGGCGGTGTACCATATAAAACCTCCCTCCCGGACGCAAAAGCTTCGCGCTCTCTCGCAGCACATCCTCTAAGGTACACAAAATCTCATGCCTTGCAATAGCCTTGGGCAGCGATGGATTTTTCAGTCCGTGCCGATCATTCATATAGGGCGGATTTGTTGTTACCACATCAAAAACGGACGCTCCAAAAATTATGGAGGCTTCCTTGATATCGCCGGTAATAATCTGTATTTCCTGCGACAGCCCATTGACTGCTACACTGCGCCGTGCCATATCCGCGCTCTCCTCCTGAATCTCAAGCCCTGTAAAATCCCGCCCCGCAGTTTTTGCCCGCAGCAAAATCGGGATAATTCCCGTCCCTGTCCCAAGATCAATCACACGCTCTCCCTGCTTTACTGCCGCAAAACCGGATAGAAGTACCGCGTCCATGCCAAAGCAAAATTTTTCTGGATTCTGGATAATCTTGTAATTATTGCGCTCCAGATCGTCAAACCGCTCCCCTTCCCTTAACACTTCTTCCTCCAAATTTTGCATTCAATGCCCCTTTCACACTATTCCAGGTGGTTGCCCTCCCGTTTTTCAAGTGCCTCAAGTGCTTTTAACTCGTCATCCATCGCCACTTTCTCCCTGCGCCGTTTCGGGCGGAACCGCAGATCTTCGACCTTGTACTCGCGGATCTCCTTCGCGTCATTCTCCACAGTTACAATCACTTTCACTAGCTGTTTTAAAACATTTACACTTGATACTTCTCCTTTTAATCCGTCGTTCGTTGTCACAAAATCGCCGATATTAGGCAATTTACTGTTTAAATACTCGTAGGCTTCCTCCTCATTTTTCAGGCAGCACATCAGCCTGCCGCACACACCAGAAATCTTCGTCGGATTGAGCGAGAGATTTTGCTCCTTCGCCATCTTGATGGACACCGGTGCAAAATCCGATAAAAAAGTATGACAGCACATCGGTCTGCCGCAGATTCCAATACCCCCGACAATCTTTGTCTCATCGCGCACACCAATCTGGCGCAGCTCGATCCTTGTCTTGAATACAGAAGCCAGATCCTTTACCAACTCACGGAAATCAATTCGACCATCCGCTGTAAAATAAAACAATACTTTATTATTATCAAATGTATATTCGCAGTCAATCAGCTTCATTGCCAAGCCATGTTTGGAAATTTTTTCCATACAAATTTTAAATGCATCCTTCTCCTTTGCCTTGTTGTGCTGCTGAACTTCATCATCCTGCGGCGTAGCCAAGCGCATTACTTCCTTTAGTGGCTGGATCACTTTTTCTTCCTCCACCTCTCTACAGCCAAGTACCACATAGCCATATTCCACGCCGCGCGCCGTTTCCACAATCACATGATCTCCCTGTTTTATCTCAAGTCCTGCCGGATCAAAATAATATACCTTGCCCGCCTGACGAAATCTCACTCCGATAACTGTTATCATATTCTGTTTGTTCCTTTCTATTTTTCCTGCAAAGCCAACAATAAAAGTTCCATTGCCGCGTCAAAGTTCACATTCGCTTTCAATCTGGCGCGCAGCGTATCAAACGCCTCAATAATATGCTGCAACGCTTCAAAACTTTTTCCCGCTGCCTGTCTTTGCAATGTTAAAACTTCTTCTTTATAGATTAACTGCGCGGTTTGGCGCGCTGCCTTAAACATCAGCACATCCCGATACCACAAAAAGATCAGATCAATATAATCATTGATCACCGCCTTCTCCTCAGAGAAACGCTTTAAAAAGTCTATAATCTCACTGGGCTTCATCTCGTCAATATGCAGCACCAAATGCATCACTTCATCCTTGCGCCCCTCAAATTCTGCCGATGCCGCATAGCGTTCCGCACGCCCCACATTGCCCGCCGCAAATGTCGCTGCCAACTCTGCTTGGTAGTCCGGGACATTACAATCCTTCATCAGATGCATTTTAAGCAGTCCCCTGTCCACAGGTCTCAGATGAAGTGTTACACAGCGGGAAAGAATTGTCGGCATAAGCATATTCATATTGTCCGTAAGCAGAAGAATAACCGCATATTCCGGCGGTTCCTCAATCGTCTTTAACAGTGCGTTTTGCGCCGCCTCCGTCATCTTTTCCGCCTCGTCGATAATATAGATTTTGTAGCGGCTGTTATAGGGCTTAATCGCAATCGTATTGTTTAGCTGATCCCGAATATCATCCACTCCTATCGTCGCCTTCTCCCGCCGAATACGTATGATATCCGGATGATTTCCCCCCGCCGCCTGAAGGCAGGATTTACACTCCCCGCAAGGTTCCCCGGAATAAACTTCACACTGCAATGCCGCCACAAAAATATCCGCTATAAAGTTTTTTCCAATTCCCTCCTCCCCATCAAAAATATAGACATGGGAAACGCGGTTTAAACGGATGGTATTTTGCAAATGCTCCGTAATTCGCTCCCGCCCGATCACATCCCGAAACTGTTTCATATTTTCCCGCCTTTCTTTGCCGCTTTCGATACTTTTTTATCCGTCACAATCCATAAAATTTGTTTAAAATCCTATCTTCTTTATGCCAAAGCTTGTCTAAAACTTTATCTTTTCTCTCTTCACAGCCAAAATTTGTATAATTTTTACACTAAATCCCAGTACCACAATCTTTTTCACGCAAGAATATCCAACAAAAGCCCCTGGATCTCATCAATCCTGCTCAAAATATCAATCCCGTCCTTCTCATCTGCAATCAGTGCTGCCGCCAGCTCATCCAAATTCTTGTCCACAAGCTTAATCATACCGTAAACTCTGTGTCTGCCGCGCCGATCAAGGAAATTTTCGCGCGAGAATTTATGGGAGCGGTTCACGATCTCATTCATAAAATTCTTAATCAACTCCCGATAATGTTTCATATCCCGAATATCCATATGCTTTGAGAGTTTCTTGCCCTGCATGGTGATCTCTTCCATCATCAATTGCAGCCTTGCACCAAGCTCCTGCTCCTCGATGTTGCTGATTAAGGTAAACTTAAAAGAACCATCCGATTCCTGCACCGGCACTTTCTGATCCACCTGATTTACCTGTCCCAACTGATTTACTCTTATTTCCATCCCCGCCTCCAGACCTAGGGCAGCCGCCCAATATTTCCTCCTCTGCCCTCCCTAATCCATCCGTTCCTTATTACAGTACATTTTATTTTAGCACAGTTCTTTTAAAAAAACAAGAGCTTGATCAAGTATAAATATTGATGTCCTCTCCCCTAATTGTGTGTCCCAATTCCCGGATGCATTCGTCCAATTCCTCATTTACAAATTTCCTTAAAATTCCCGCGGCACAAAGATTTTCCTCCGAAAAATCCTCAGCGTCCGCGAGATAACGCCGGCACATTTCCTTGTAACATGGATTTTTTTGTCCTCTCTCCCGCTCAAGCGCGCGTGACAGCCGCAGTCCATCCTCCACCTCAATGTACAGCGGAACTACATTCTCCCTGCCAAAATATCTCTTTAATTTAAGATAACCCTCCAGCGTATCAATCATCAGATAATTCTGTGTGCCGACAAAATCAATTTGTCCATCATCCGCCGTAAAATAATGCCATGCACCGTGAACAGTCTGATATACCCGGTGTTCAATTATCTTTCCTGCATCCTCAAATTCTCCCATCCGCCTTCCATCGACAAAATAGTAATCCCTTCCATCCTCTTCACCCAGACGGCGCGGACGTGTCGTATACAACACAACTGGCTTTAAATTCAATGTATCATTTAAAAGGCGTTGATAAATCGTATCCTTGCCGCTCGCGCTCTTCCCCATCAACACATATAATTTTGCCATAATATCTCCATTCTGCTTTATTGTTTTATTTTTTCTAATTATCTTAGCATATAACAGTCTATATTACAAGAAAAAGTGCGGCGGATCACTTTAATTAACTCTGATTAAAAAAGTCTTTCTTCCGGAATAAAATATGTATTACTAAAACAGGAACCTTTCTCCGTGGAAAACTTTGTCCACAGAAAAAAGTTCCTGTCATTACAAGGAATTACGGTTTTTTGCGTTGTACAAGGGTGTGCAGACTGAAAAATAATTTTTTACACACACCCTTGTATCAAGAGGAGCATAAAACAAATATTAGTTGTTTACTGGCTTTTACTGAATTATAAATTATATGCGACAAATTCCCACTTCTTTTGACTTTTTTATTATAGCAAAAAAAGTTTTTCTTCGAAAGTCATTTGGAATGGATTGTTATTTTTTTGGTATACTTCGTAAATAGGAGATTCTATAAAATATATTTATTAAAAATGATTAATTCTAAATTAACGGCAGAAGTTCCGGTTAAGGTGGCTGACGCTGAGAAGTCAATTCAAAAGGGCAATGTTAATTCAAATACTATCTTTCATCGTTTCTTTAATTTTCTGTATTTCTGCAAGTGGCATATTCAAATTTTCTGCTATATCTACAAGGGAAAGTTTTCCTTTCTTAATCATTCGTTTCACACTTTCCCGTAGTCCCTCTTCCCTTCCTTCTTCTCGCCCTTCTTCCCTTCCCTCTTCTCTTCCTTCTTCCCTTCCCATAATACGTCCAGTTTCGAACTCTTCCTGTCTGATTTCTTTTATCGCTTTACACATATTGATACATCCTCCTGACTCTTTAAATTTTAACCCTGACTTTGTGCATTCATTTAACAACATAGCAGCATTGCGATCCATCTTTGTAAAATGGTCATTATTTTCTACAAATTGAGAAAGCTTTTTCTTATCAATAGAATATTGGATGTACTGCATTACCTCACGTAAATCCGTATGGAACTTTTCAAAATCTGCCGCGGAAAGTTCTGCGGGAACAATAAGGTTTAGTTTGTAATCGTTCACATAGGATAAAATTTCCTTATTTTGTACAGCAAGCATTTCATGCAAACTTCTCGGTGCATTCCATTTTTCTGTGCCAAAATAAATGACCAGCGTGATAACCGGAATCAATCGGTCATTTTTGCCAAACTCAGATAAATATTCGCTTGAGGTAAATCCTTTATCTTTATTCTCCCGATGATATACAGCGGTTTGCTCAACCTGTCTTGTGTATTCCAGTGCATCATAAAGCTGATTTCTTGGAGGCATAGCATAGTGAATACTTGTCTGGTTTTCAATTCCGAGTACCAAGTATGCGGTCTTTCCATCTTCCATAGCAGTCACATATTTTATTACATCACGGTATTTTTGCACAGGAGATCCCTTTGTGCTACCTTTAAATGGTACACCAATTGCTGTGGTATCCATCGGACGCAGTTCTTCTGGATCTATCACCTGCTTGCCATTATAGAGATAGAAGTTAAACGCATCCGCAAATACTTTATTATTTGATATATATTTTTTAGCTAATGTATCAGTTTTTCCCAATTTTTCGCCCCTTTCTTAGATAATTATACAACTACAAGCAAAGTTTTTATCTAATATCTAATTTTTATAATTTTCCTATTGTCAGGATAACATAATATGTAAAAAAATGCAACCAAAAGACTCATTCAACAGATTCTAAGATTAAAAGGAGAGAGGGGGCAAGTAATACTCCCTTTGCACTAAAATCATTCCTAAGCGAAATATAAAATTTATTTTGCAAAGAGGTAATTTTTTATATTTGGACAAAGATTAGTAAGAAATAAAAACTCCCTCTTACGGATGGAATATCCAATAGGAGGGAGTTTTCTGTCCGCAGAATGTTAAATATCAAACGGAACAAGAATTAGGTGTTGTTATTTATTTTTCGTTACAGTAACAGTGTAAGTTATCGAGGTGCCACTTACTGTTACCTCTTCAGGACTGGTTACCGAAGTACTGCCTCGTTTCCAGTTAACCGTATACCCTGTAATACTACTACTACCAATAGTAACCTTGACCTTGGTAGTTCCATCAGGAACATTAACAGTAACATTGTAAGTATCCGCTACTGTGCCATTTGAAACGGTAGCAGTAATACCCGCTGTTGTAGGGGAAACAGTAACATTAGTTTCACTAATAGCAGAACCAGAAACCGCAGAACCAGTTGCAGTTGTTACTTTAGCAGTAAATGTTAATGTAATTTCTGGAGTAGCAGTTGGATTGTCATCACCTTCACCTGGAGTAGGTGTAGGAGTAGGAGTAACAGTTGGCTTGTCACCGCCCTCGCCTGGAGTAGGTGTAGGAGTAGGAGTAGGTGTAGTTGATTGACCAGCAGTTACTGTAATCTTAACAACAATATTCGCTTTGCCCTCTGCGGTAAGCGTTACTGTTATAGTCTGTGCTTCAGCGTTTACCGTAACATTTTCTGTCTTAGTCTCATATCCTGTTGCACTAACAGTAAGAGTCACTACCTTACCTTCTTCAGCAGTAACATTGTAGGTATTTGTTTCTGTTCCTTTTGTAACACCAATCGCTGTGCCGCTTACAGCTGCACTTACAGTAGGTACTGGCTGTTCCGGAGCAGGAGTAGTTGGTGTCGGTGGTGTGGATGGAGTAGAAGGTGTGGAAGGTGTTGTCGTATCCGGTGCAGGAGCAGGAGTGGAAGTAATTTCCTCCTTGGAAACATTGCCGTCCTCATCGGT
>CAJUCG010000161.1 GCA_910585065.1 uncultured Lachnospiraceae bacterium | reverse complement strand
ATCCCTACCTCTTTTCTTAGTAATATTATATTATATCTCCAGTCTCTTAACCATCTTAACACATACTTTTGTCACATATAAGCCAAAATTGTTACAATTTTCTTACAATTATTGAGCAGGAAAAAAGGCACCGCAATTTTCTGCGATGCCCTTTTTTATGCACAGGGAAAAATTTTCCCTACTTAATTGCTCAAAATTACTTAAGCGTAACCTTCGCGCCAACTTCTTCAAGTTTCTTCTTGATCTCTTCTGCCTCTTCCTTGGATGCACCCTCCTTGATTACCTTAGGAGCACCATCAACGGTATCCTTTGCCTCTTTAAGACCAAGACCTGTTACCTCGCGAACCACTTTGATAACCTTAACCTTCTCGGAACCAATCTCTGTAAGCTCTACATTAAACTCTGTCTTCTCTTCTTCCTGTCCTGCTGCTCCTGTGCCCGGCATTGCCATAACAACGCCCGCGGACGCGCTTACACCAAACTCCTCCTCACAAGCCTTTACCAAATCATTTAACTCTAATACGGTCATGCCCTTGATAGCATCAATAAATTCCTGAGTCGTCATTTCATTTACCTCCATAATAATATTCTCTTGATCGCCATCCTCTTGCTTGATGGCAGCTGCAAACTGCAAATATTGCCTGTCCACCACAGGCTTTTCCTATATTCTGCGCATCCTTACGCCGCACAGATAGAGAAACTTATGCCGCCTCGCCGTTCTTTTCCGCAATCTGCTTGATAACGCGCGCAAAATTCGCGATCGGAGACTGCATACTTCCAAGAAGTCTGGAAATAAGAACATCTCTTGACGGGATGGATGCAATCACCTGGATGCCCTTCTCGTCATAGTATGTGCCCTCTACAACACCGGCCTTAAATTCAAGCCTGTCACAGGTTTTTGCGAACTCTGCAAGAACTCTCGCCGGAGCAGTCGCATCGTCAATTCCAAATGCAACAGCAGTCGGTCCATCAAGATTTGCATTAAGCTGCGCAAAATCCGTACCATCAAATGCTCTTTTCAGATAAGTGTTCTTGTATACTTTGTACACAACACCGGCTTCTCTTAAAGATTTGCGCAGACGGGTATCTTCCTCCACGGTAAGCCCGCGGTAGTCAACGATAACCACAGAACTTGCCTTATCCGCATAGCCTTTGATCTCGTCGATGATCGGAGTCTTTAACTCAACCTTTGCCATTTTACGTACACCTCCTTATAGATTTTATCTGCTCTTTTATAAGGATAAAAACTGCCTCCCGCAAAGACAGGAGGCAGAAAATTAGTCATAATTGCACTAATATTATCCTCGGCAGGCGGACTTCCTTACGCCGTGACTACGGCACCTGCTGTCTTCGGCAGCCGCTGTTTTTCAACAGCTTTTAAATAATAGCATAAATCTATTCGTGTGTCAACAACAATTCAAAACTTTTCCCGTGTAGCAGACACGGAAGCCCTCTATACCAGTAAAACTCGCTTATGCGAGCAAAACTCGTCTATGCGAGTTTGGCGGTATTGAGCTTTACGCCAGGTCCCATTGTGGAAGTAAGTGTCACGCTCTTTAAATACTGACCCTTTGCAGATGCTGGTTTTGCCTTGATGATGGCACCCATAAGTGCCTGGAAGTTGTCTGCGAGCTGTTCCTCGGTAAAGGAAGCCTTGCCAACCGGACAATGAATGATATTTGTTTTGTCCAATCTATATTCAATCTTACCAGCTTTAATATCGTTAACCGCCTTTGTAACATCCATTGTTACAGTTCCTGCCTTCGGGTTCGGCATTAAGCCCTTAGGACCGAGTACACGTCCAAGACGACCTACAACACCCATCATATCCGGAGTTGCAACAACCACGTCGAACTCAAACCATCCCTCGTTCTGAATTTTTGGGATCAGCTCATCGCCGCCCACATAATCCGCGCCTGCTGCCTCCGCCTCCGCAACCTTGTCGCCCTTGGCAAACACAAGCACGCGAACCTTCTTGCCCGTTCCGTGTGGCAGTACTACCGCGCCGCGCACCTGCTGATCCGCATGGCGACCGTCCACACCAAGACGAATATGAACCTCAACGGTCTCGTCAAATTTTGCGGTAGCCGATTTCTTCACTAAGCTGACTGCTTCTGCAACATCATACTGAACACTTCTATCGATCAGTTTTGCTGCGTCCTGATATTTCTTTCCTCTTTTCATTTCATTAACCTCCTGGTGGTATTATCGGGAGAATCTGTGTCCCTCCCACAATTACAGCCGGGGCAGAGCCTGCCAAATGCAATTTAGCCCTCCCCAATGCCGCACAAAAAAGATACCGTGCGATCAGTCATCCACTACGGTAATGCCCATGCTTCTTGCAGTACCCGCGATCATGCTGGTAGCTGCCTCAACGGAAGCGGCATTCAGATCCGGCATTTTTAACTCAGCAATCTTTTGAACCTCAGAACGCTTGATCGTCGCAACCTTCACCTTGTTCGGAGTCGCACTTGCCGTCTTTAAATTGCAGGCCTTCTTAAGAAGAACTGCCGCCGGCGGTGTCTTCGTAACGAAAGTGAAGCTTCTGTCCGCATACACCGTGATCACCACCGGAATAATCATTCCCTCCTGGTTTGCGGTGCGCGCGTTGAATTCCTTTGTAAACTGCGGAATATTTACGCCGTGCTGACCGAGTGCCGGACCAACTGGCGGTGCCGGAGTTGCCTTCGCAGCAGGAATCTGTAATTTAATATAACCTGTAACCTTTTTTGCCATGATTTGTAACCTCCTAAAATTGTGGTATTAGCGGGAGACTTATAGTCCCTCCCACTTCCGGCTCTGCCGCCCATTTTTCTAGGCAGCCATCCCGGAACAAGTCTGCCCGTACTGGGCACAATAACTAATTTTCGACCCGGATATCGGAAAAGCTGATTTCCACCGATGTCTCGCGTCCAAACAAGTCAACAATAATACTGACTGTCTGCTTATGAGGATTGATCGCGCGAATCACCGCTTGGGTATTCTCCCACGCGCCGGATGTTACCATCACCGTATCGCCCACCTCAAAATCGTAGGACAGTTCCTCTTCTTTCTTGAAGCCAAGATTTACCATCTCTGTCTGTGAGAGCGGCACAGGTTTTGAACCAGGCCCTACAAACCCTGTCACGCCGCGCGTATTGCGCACGACATACCAGGTATCCTCGTTCATCTCCATATGAATCAGCACATAGCCTGGAAAAACCTTCCGCTGAACCTTCTTCTTCACTCCGTTTTTCAGTTCGACCGCTTCCTCGACCGGAACGGAAACTTCAAGGATCTGATCCTGCAGATGACGATTTTCTATCGTCTTCTCGATGTTCGCCTTCACCTTATTCTCATAGCCGGAATAAGTATGGACTACATACCATTCTGCTTCTGCCATATGATTCCCCTTATCCCCGTCAAATGATAACGCCTATACCAGCCCTGATCACCAGATCAGCCAGAGCAATCAGCACGCCCAGCACAACGGAAACGACAACGACAACTGCGGACTCTTTCCATAAAGTCTCTTTATCCGGCCAGATGATCTTGGCAAACTCCGCTTTCAATCCCTTAAACCAACTCTTTTTTGTTGTCTTAGGAGTCTTCGGGTTCTTTGGCTTTGTCTCCTGCGCTTCCGCCTTTCCATTCGCTTCTGCCTCTGCCATGATTCCTTTCCTTCCCTGCGGATCACTTATAATCTCCGCATGATGATATTACTTGGTTTCCTTGTGTAATGTGTGTGCCTTGCAGAATCTGCAATATTTCTTGGTTTCCATTCTGTCCGGATGATTTTTCTTTTCCTTCGTCATGTTGTAATTACGTTGTTTGCATTCCGTACATGCCAATGTAATCTTTACTCGCACAACCTCCACCTCCGTGAATTTTTTGTGATGGGCAAAGCAATCTAAGTGCCGCCTGCTAAACCGCACCAAATTACCCTGTCCGTGACAACGTGTCTCTGTCTGAGAGGTCCGCCCCATTTTCAGCATAAAAGCTGTTTTCGGGCATAAAAAAAAGACCCTTCCATAGCTGCTTAACTATAACACAGAAGGGTCTTTCCTGTCAAGTATTTATTTCAAGTTTTTTTGGAATCCTGCCTGCTACTTTTCTCTCTACCTTAGCTTTAGCTGTTCTTCCTCCAAAAAAACATCCTGTTCCATTCGCCAGGAACACACTTCTTTTACCGAATTAACAGTGTAAAAATAATCCCCGATATACACGCCGCGCAAATGCATATAATACCAGTTATTCTCATTATATGTCAGATCGCCCGCCGATATATTTTCCTCTGTATTTTCTTTATCTATCACCATATCAAAGTCTTCCTGCAAAGAGTCATTCGGTATACTGATTTCCCACTCCGGAATCAGATCTATCCCATAATAATATCTCTTATCCCATTCTCTTACATATTTCTTTTCAAATTTTTGATAAAATCCTTTTTCTTCCTCGTATCCATAAACAGCATATGCCTTTTCTTCTATATAATTTTTAAATCCATCCCCATAGGAAAACCCCTCGAGTGGCAGACCAATCATATTTTTCTTTTCATCCACCAGCACCGCCCGGTGATTGGAACAGGCTTCGCTGGTATCATAATCCTTTAAAAGAAGTGTATGTTTTTCTATAACATTGCGCAGATCACTAATATCAAACATTGTCAGCTTCACGCAGTTTACCGCTCCCTCTTCCCCCGCATCATATCCAATGCCAAGCAGCATATTTTCGCCATACGGATGTAAATAATCCGAAAACCCTGGAATCTTTAATGCTCCAAGCAGTACAGGGTGTTTTGGATCGGACAAATCCACAGAAAACAGCGGATCAGTATTTCGGAATGTAACAAAATATGCGGTGTCGCCAAGGAATCGCACCGAATAGACTCTCTCATCCTCCGCCAGATCTTCTAGTGAGCCAACAAGTTTTAAATCCGCATCCAGCACATATAACGAATTTGACCTTCCTGTATACCGCTGCCATATATTCTCTTTTTTCCCTACAAGCTGATAGTGATCCACCGTTGCCACCACGCGCAAATAACCATCTTTCTCATCCATAGAAAACTGATCATCCAGGCTTCCCTTTACCTTGCCCTGCGCTGCAAGTAAAAAGGTTCCATCCTGATAGGAGATCTTTACAATATCCGTGTAATCGCATTCCTTTTGACCGTAATCCCACCAATCGCAAGCTGCCAGATAGAGCGCGTTCCCACTCATATAACAGTGATCACTGTCCGCCAAAAAACTTAAGCTATCCACCAATTTTTCCGGTCTGTCAAGGCGAATGGATGTTACAATTGTATATGCCGAATCCATACTTTTCCCGCGAAAATAAATATTATCCGCGGGAAGACAAAGCTCATCCACCTGCGGCAGTCTTGTCCGATCTTCCTCTGATAACTCCTGCGCATCCGTTTCTTTTGTCCCGGAAATTTGGTCTATATTCTGAATATCATTATAATAGATCCCTTTTTCCGAAATTACATATAAATATCCGTCTTTCTCACGGCTGCTTACATAATCTCCGTCCTGTGTATGTTCCGCGATAAGCAAAGGTGTCTTTCTGTCTGTGATATCATAAATTAGCATCTGCGTCAGCCGCTTCCCATAATATCCAAATCCCCAGTCATAATAAAGTTCATCCTCTTTTTTTGAACTCGCGCGTTTTGCGCCACAGCGCACAAGAACAAGACGATTTTCAGAAACATACATTTCTTCCTGCCACACATTAAACGTATCTTCCGGCGAAAATGAACTTTCAAGTGAGAGTACTCCATCTTCTGCCCGGACAATAAAAATTTTCGAATCCTGCCCACTTTTTGATAATATGTAGAGATACTCCCCATCCGTCTTTACTATATCTGCCTCGGCGATCCCCTCAACCTGAACATTGGTAGTTGAATAATCTTTCACTGAAGATTCTACCTTTTCTGACACTTCGGGCAGAGCTGCGCCATCGTTTTGCACCGCGCCAGAACTTTCCATAAAATCCATTGGGTAATAGTTCATTTCCCAGTGAACCATCCCCGTGCGATTTTCCTCCAGCACTTTCAAGATTTCGTCGTAATCTTTCGCCAAACGAAACAAATTTTCATTTTGTTCTCCCAGCTCCTGCGACTCCACACCTTTAAGCGGAGCCGCGATCGGTTTTTTTGCTGTATTTTCTGCTTCAATCATTTCAGTAACCATATGCGTTGGAATACTTTTTTCTATAGATTCTTTGTTCTCCCCCGCTCCCACCATCTTTTCTTGTCCCCCCTGACACAAAATCAGTGCGGATGCAAAAAATATACTAACAGCTCCTTTTAATTTTATCTTTTTCTTCATTTTCATTCCTCTCTTTCTGCCTAAATTTAGAACAAAAAATCCTGCCTTTGCGACATCATTCTCCTACTAGAGTAAAAATGTCTTTTCTAATAATTAGACGAGAACGGACTAAAAAAGGTTCCAAAAATTTCAAAAAGTCTGTTTTATCCCCCCATTTGCAGGATTATCAAGGAGTTTCCCATCCCTTGCAAAACGCGAGCCATGACATGGGCAGTCCCAGGAATGTTCCGCCCTGTTCCATTTTAACACACAGCCTAAATGCGGGCAACGCCTTTTTGACGGAATAAGAAAATTGCCCGCGGTCTCAATTAAATTGATAAAAAGCTGAGGATGAAGCATACTGCGTGCAGGATCAAAAACTTTCAAAAAAGAACTTTTATTTTCGGTTATCCTGTCAGCCAAAAGCATTGCCCCCACCATGGAGGAAGTCATCCCCCATTTATTAAATCCAGTCGCTACATAGGAATTTTCCATCCCCCGCGCATATTTTCCAATATATGGAATTCCGTTCAGTGTCATGCAATCCTGTGCTGCCCAGTGTGCCGCCTCACGCGCTCCAGGATAGTTTTTACGCGCAAAAACACGAAGCTCTTCCCATGCTCCCCCGGATTTTCCTGTTCGATGCCCTCCGCCGCCAAGCAAAAGATAATTCTCATACCCGCGAAAAGAAAATCCCCCTTTTGCCTCATCCACATACATTTCTTTCGGGATCTTTGCTCCCTCAAGCGCGAGGACATAGGATCGATGCTGATATAGTTTCATAAAATATAACCCATGCTTATTGTCCATTGGAAAATGCGTGGCAATCACCAATTTTTGAAATCCAATCCTTCCGTTGCGCGTAACTGCCGCATTTTTGAGAAAACCTTTGACAAAGGTATGTTCATAAATATTTAAGCCATCCGCGATCGCTTGAATAAATTTGAGCGGATGAAACTCTGCTTGATGCGAAAGTCCCACTGCCCCTGCAACTGCGATTGGCAGTTCCCTTGCCTCAGAAAACAATGGCTTTGCACCGAGCTGTTCTAACACCCTTACTTCCCGTTCAATTTTTTCCCGATTTCCAACCGAATAGACAAAATTATTTTTCTCCTTAAAATCACAATCAATTCCCCCACAAAGTTCAAAGTATTTTTTGACTGCTGCTTGATTTGCCTCTAAATACTGTCTCGCGCACTCCGCACCCACAGTTTTTAAAAGCTTCTGATAGATTAACCCATGCTGTGCTGTAATCTTTGCCGTAGTATTTCCCGTAATACCCGATGCAATGGTATCCTTTTCCACAAGCAAATAATCCACACCGCGCTCCTTTAAAAAATATGCACATAAAAGTCCAGCCATCCCCCCGCCCACAATCAGCACATCAGTCTTTACGTTTCCCCGAAGTTCCGCAAAATGCGGAAGATTCTTTGTTTTTTCCCAGATAGACTTTGCTTCCACTTTACCTCCTATTTATAGTTCCGCATTCGTCCTTCTCGCGCATTACCCAGAGAGGATTTATTTCCGCTTTGCGTTCATCAATCCTCTCGCGCTTTGGACTCCTGCTGTTTTTTATAGTTCCGCATCCGTCCTTCTCGCGCATTACCCAGAGAGGATTTATTTCCGCTTTGCGTTCATCAAT
>CAJUCG010000160.1 GCA_910585065.1 uncultured Lachnospiraceae bacterium | reverse complement strand
GAAGAGAATGAACTGATCGATGATGTAGAGGGTCTGTACAATAAAAATGAAGATGGCGCGAGAGCATATTATGGGTTTAATATTCTCTGTATTTCAACCATGGCGTTTTTGACAAGGGATGCCAATTTGAGGGCGCAGCTACAGAAGACTGATATATGGGAGCAGGTTGAATACCTTTGTGAGGAAACACCACAAACTCCATATTTTGCATCGATAGGTTATGTCAATCTTATGCGCAATACTTGCAGTGATACAAAGCTTCTTGTGCTGTTTCCAGAAGGAAAGAAGGGATTTTTTGCGACGGCTAACGATTTAAACAATTGTTTCCATCTTCTCTTTTTATTGGAGGAACAGATTTATCAGAAGCTTGGAGCTAAATATGAAATGGAAGAATTTGGTGCGATGGATTCTCTGATTCGTCTGGCACATGGGGAATATCCAAAGAATTGTTGGGGGAACTCCTATAGTACATATTTTGTAGAATGTGACTATAGTACAGCGCGGCATAACCAATTAGAGCAGGATGATATGATGTCGTTGATCTGGGGAGAAATGTCGCCAATGTATATACCAGAAATTGATGGCAGAGCAGTGATTGTGCTTTGGAAGAGCGGGATCAACCGAAGTTTTGATGCGCAGTTTCTGGCAGTTCCCCACAACGCGCTGCGCCCTTATGTTGAGATTGAGCGGGAGCTTACAGATGTGGAGTATGGGGCGTGGATCAAGAAAATTCGGGAAGAATAGGGGAATTTCTGCAAAACTAAAAAACCGCAGATGTCCGTACAGCACTCGGAGGGGGTGCAGGGAGGAGATTTGCGGAACTAAAAAAACAGCAAATGTCCGTACAGCACCCAGAAGGGGATTCTGGGAACGAGGTGACCAAAATCCCCTTCCCTAGGAGGGGTGCAGGAAGGAGATTTGCGGAACTAAAAATAGGAGGCATATATTATGGGCAAGAAGAAAAAGGAACACGCTGCATTTGAGCAGATGATATCAAAGAAAAACAATACTCCGTTTGCGAAGATGAACAATAAATATTCGGCGCAGGCGGCACCAAAAAAAATGATACAGCAGCGCAGGATGGGGGCAAAATAAATTACCCGGACGCAGAAAGGGAAATACATGAACAGACCGAAAATGATTTTGTTTGACTACGGGCAAACCCTGATATGCGAGGAGAAATTTGACGGTGTGCGGGGGACGAGGGCAGTCTTAGAATATGCCACCCTGAACAAATACAATCGCACAGCGGAGGAAATTCAGGCTGTGGCGGATGCGTTAAACAAGGAATTTGGGCGTTTTGATCCTGCAAAGCGTCATCTGTTTCAGGTAGAAATTCCCACCGGTATGTTTTGCAATTATCTGTATGAGTCACAGGGCATAAAACTCTCAATTTCCGGCGCGAAACGCGACCAGATATTCTGGGATGCTGCCGCGCCGGGAAAGCCGACTTTAGGCATTGAAAATTTCCTTAAGTTTTTAAAGGAGAATGGCATTCGCACCGGGGTGATCAGCAATATTTCTTATTGCGGTGAGGCGGTAAAAAAAAGGATAAATACCCTGCTTTCGGACAATGAATTTGAATTTATTATTGCGACAAGCGAGTATCTTTATCGAAAGCCAAATCGGCGGATTTTTGAGCTGGCACTTGAGAAGGCGGGACTTCGCGCGGAGGATGTCTGGTATATCGGAGATCAGTATGAATGTGATATTGTCGGTGCGAGGAATGCGGGGCTAGTACCATTATGGTATGTCGGCGCGATTGATCTGCCGCAGACAGGGCAGGAGGATGCGCTTATTATTAAGAATTGGGACGAGGCACGGGAATTGCTGCAAGAATGTAAGTAATATGTTTTAAATAATTATAAAGATATGTATAATAAAAACAGAACCGAGTAAATGCCCGCCGAGGGTAGAAATGCTCACCGGGGTGAGCAGGAGGGAAGAGAATGAAGGTAGAACAAAGTGAATATTTAAGGGGGATAAAACCAGTGCTTGTAAACTTGCGTGACAGGCTGCTTGAGGAATTTCCATATGCCTCTTTGCTGGCGCAGGATTCCATGGCAAAAAATTATAGTGTGTCGAAAACAAGCACGGGAATTCAGATGAACGGGATGCTTTCCGGTCGGGGATTTGTAGCTAAGGTATACGATGGGACAAGCTATGCGGAATATTCGTTTAACGAGTTATCGGAGGAGAAGATTGATGAGATCGTAACAGAGATCAGGACAAAATTAATGCCGATGTCCGATCATTTGCCGGAGGGCGTGAGAAAAAGTGCCTATGCGATGCTCGCAGATGATCCGCTGGTATTTTCGGACAGCACAGAGTATGAGATAGATCCCGAAGAATACGGCGATGAGAAGATCATTGCGCAGCTTACAAAATTCAGTGAGACAGGGCGTGCCTACAGCAATAAGGTGCTTGACTGCCACGCATTTGTAAGTTATCAGAAATGCAGCAAGCTTTTCCTCTCTAAAAACCGCGATATGGAGCAGAATGTACTGTGGATGTGCGGCGGAGTTGTTGTGATGGCAACGCGGGGCGAGGAAGTAAAGGAAAGTTACAAGGGATTTTCCGTACTTGGCGGCGCGGAGATATTGGAAAAAATTGGAGAAAAAGTAGAAAAGGTTGCACAGACAGCACTTGATTTGTTGGAGAGTGAACCAATTGTGCCGGGAGAATATGAATGTATCTGTGAGCCGGACGTAACTGGTATGATTGCACATGAGGCATTTGGTCACGGCGTGGAGATGGATATGTTTGTAAAAAATCGCGCACTTGCAAAACAATATGTCGGCAGACAGGTTGCGTCCGAATTGGTAAATATGCATGACGGTGCGGCAGCGGCAAAGGAAGTTGCTTCCTATTTTTTTGATGATGAAGGGATGTTGGCGAGAGATACCCTGGTAATTGATCACGGGATTTTAAAAGCGGGCATCAGCGATGCGCAGTCCGCCATGCATCTTGGCACTGTGCCAACCGGAAATGGACGGCGTGAGAATTATGAGAGGAAGGCTTACACCCGCATGACGAATACTTATTTTGAGGCGGGGAGTGATACAGTGGAGGACATGATCGCGTCCATCTCCTATGGATTCTTGCTTCAAAATGCCTCAAGCGGTATGGAAGATCCAAAAAACTGGGGAATTCAGTGTATGGTGGATATTGCGAGGGAGATTAAGGACGGGAAGTTAACGGGGAAAATTTACTCTCCGATTGTGCTGACAGGCTATGTGCCGGACTTGTTAAAATCGATCAGTATGCTCTCCGATACGGTTGAACTTGGCGGCAGCGGTTTTTGCGGCAAGGGGTACAAAGAGTGGGTGAAGGTATCGGATGGCGGTCCGTGTATTAAGGCAAAGATAAGGCTCGGATAGATTTTTTGGCAGGGGCATTTAGTAAGAGCTTGAATGCAGGGTATTGATAAGTGCTAAAAGTTCCGAAGGAAAGGAAGGTTATTTCAAATGACAGAGCGAATTTTGTCTGCATTAAGAAAATGCGGGATTGAGGATTACCAGATTACGATAACAAAAGAGGAGTCCGCAGAGCTGTTTTTTATCAGGAGGGAACTTGATATGCAGCGTTCTAAAAATGTACGTACAGCGGATGTTTCGATTTTCCGTGTGTTTGAGGAGGGAGAGAATCGTTTTCGCGGGGTGGCTTCGGTAAAGGTGCAGGAGAATCAGACACAGCAAGAGTTGGAGAAGTGTTTTTCCGATGCGTTCTATGCAGCAGGCTTTGTAAAAAATAAATATTATGATTTGTATGCAGGCAAGAAGTGGGAGATGGCTGAGGCAGAAAGTTCACTGAGTGACAAAACTCTCTCTGAGATAGCGGGAGGGTTTGCGCAGGCATTGTTTGCGGAGGATGTGAACGAGGAAGTATTTTTAAATTCCGCAGAGATTTTTGCATACCGGTATACTACGCATATCTTAAGTTCGCAGGGTGTGGATGTGGAGTATCGAAAAACTTATGTGAAGGGTGAATTTGTAGTGCAGTGCATAGATGGGCAAGATGTGGAAACATATCAGGATTTTATGTACAATGACTGGAACACGGACGCGCTGCGGGAGAAAGTTCGAAGCACAATGGAGCTAACTAAGGCGCGCGCGAGGGCAAAGACCGCCCCGGCGGCGGGCGAATATCGGCTGATTTTGTCCGGGGGCTATGTGAACGAGTTTTTCTCCTACTATGTTAGCCGCGCTTCCTCCTCTACAATCTACCCGAAATATTCGTCGTTTTCTGTCGGGTGCGATGTACAGGGCGGAGAAGTCTTAAAAGACCGTGTCAATTTGACACTCACCACCACAGTGCCGTTTAGCAATGAGGGAATTCCGATGAAGGAATTGGAAATGGTAAGAAATGGCAAATTACAGGTAATTCATGGTGGAAACCGATTTGCACAATATCTTGGAATTGAGCCAACCGGATTTTTTGACGGTTGCAGAGTGGGGGCGGGAGAGGTTTCTCTTGCTGAAATGAAATCGCAGCCTTATCTTGAGGTGGTAAATTTTTCGGATTTTCAGATGGATTCGTTTACCGGGCATTTTGGCGGGGAGATCCGATTAGCATTTTTGTATGACGGTGAGAAGGTGGTGCCAGTTACGGGAGGATCAATAAACGGCAATATTTTTGAGGCGCAAAAGAATTTTGTATTTTCGAAAGAATTGCAGGTAGAGAAAAATTTTGAAGGGCCAAAGGCGGTGGCGATGGATGGAATTAGCGTCGCAGGAATCTAAAATTGTAAAATAAAGGGAGCATGGGCAGAAGACAATAATATGATCAAAGCGACCCATCATAGACAGAGAATCTCAATTTATGAGATTCTTTGTTTTTTGCCTTCCATTTGCACAAAAAAAAAGAAAATAAGGCTAGAAAGACAGAACAGAATCTGCTATAATAAGAAGGAATTTTGAAAATCCGATAAGATATGATAAGGGGGCAATGTATGAGAGATAAGAAAGCAATTTATAATATAGCAAAGATGATTCCTGTAGAGCAGAATAAAAACCCAGAGGCAGCACAGTTGCAGGCGCGTTTGACTAAGGGGAGGGAAAAATTTAATCAATTAGTAAAATCCGTACTATCATCTGTAATGAAGATTAGCGCGCTGGATTTGGTGATGCATGATTGTACAGATCGAATGTCGGAAGTAAACCGCAATCTCTGTCAGGTCTCCGGGGAAGTGGTGAAGACGGCAAAGACAACTGAGGAGAGTATGTCGGAGGTTGTGTCCGTACATGAAAGCTTTAATGAAAATATCCAGCAGGTGGCGGAACTTGCGGGTGAGATGAGCGGGAAGGTGACGGAGAGCAGCAATGAATTGAATTCCATTGTAATAAAATCTGAGGAGACCATGCAGAATTCAAATGAGATGAAGCGGGATATGGAACAGCTGATGAACGTGCTTGGGAATATGACCGAGGTGATTAACGGGATCAACTCGATCTCTTCTCAGACTAATTTACTCGCGCTAAATGCCTCGATTGAGGCGGCGAGAGCGGGCGATGCCGGGAGGGGCTTTGCCGTGGTTGCGGAGCAAATTCGCAGTTTGGCGGATGAAACACAGCAGTTGACAGCGGGGATGGGCGGTCTGGTAAGCCGCATTGAGGAAGCGTCAAAGACAACATACAATAGCTTAGGAAAGACCGTGGAGGAGATCAGCAAGATAAGGGAGAATCTCTTTCGGGTTTTGGATAACAATCAAAAAAATGAGAGAAGTATTGCGGAGATTGCGGACTCAGTGACCACCATTGCTGCCTCCGGACAGGAAATTTTCAGTTCTGTTACCACTGTGCAGGAGCAGGTAAGCCAGCTGACAGGTCAGTGCGATAATTTGAATCGACAGGCTGAGGATGTCAGCCGGATCTCCGAGGATTTGAAAACCGGAACAAAGCCGGTGACTGTAGTAGAGAAAGAACTGGATGATACCGCAAAGCAGATGGGTAGCATGGTGCATGATGTTTTTTATATGCTGGATAATCAAATATTTATTACTGTTGTTCAGAATGCAATTATGGCACATCAGAATTGGCTAAAAACCTTGGAACAGATGGTACACACACGGCAGTGTTCACCGCTGCAGACAGATGATACAAAATGTGCATTTGGACATTTCTATTATGCGATGAATCCTCAAAATCCGGCTGTCGAGGGGATTTGGAAGGGACTTGGAGAAAAGCATCGAATGTTTCATTCACTTGGAAAAAGTGTTATGTCAGATATTAAACAGGAGAATTATGAAAAGGCGGAAAAGGACTATCAGCGCGCAGTGGAACTTTCCAGAGAACTGATCGGAGATTTCAATAAGATTATTGATCAGGCAAGAACCTTAGATCAGAATAAGATAGCAGTGTTTGGGGTGTAAGGGCAGGACGGAATAGGAAAGAATAGAAGGGACTGTCGCACGAAGAAAAATATATACAACGTATAGGACATATTAAAATTAAACTACTATATATTGTATTGTTTCTTCTTTGTGTGACAGTCCCTTTAAAAGGTACAGGTTTAAAAAAAGTGCCCTTTTAATTTCTTTTACAGCGGTATCTGCGTCGGATTCTGCATCACGGATAATACATAAGGATCTGACGATATTGAAATCAGGGGCAAGACGCAGTAGTTCTAGGTATGAGGAAAGTTCGGAATTTCCGCCAAAATCCAGTACATCAATGTCTGTAGAGAATATAGGGTTAGATAAAAGGACAGGACTGTTCAGGTATCGGATAAGGAATTGTTCTGCATCTTTTCCCTCACAAAGAATCAAATGTTTGTGATGAATTTTTACATTTTCATTGCGCGGCATTATCTCACCTCCATGTTTGTCATAACAGCAGCTTTAAGCAAATCTGCAGAATATAGAATTGCGAGATTTCCACTTTCTAATTTATCGATCCGAAGATAACAGAAGTCCGATTTCCTATCTGCTTTTTCGATGCCGTCGATTGCACCGACAATACACTCATAGCTGTGCGTGGTGGCAATAATCTGACAGTTATTTTCCAAGGCAGCCTTTGAAATGCTTTCCCAGAGTTTAGGAAACATAGAATAGTGAAATCCGGTTTCTATTTCATCAATCAGTATGATGTTATCCGGGTTTGCAACAATGGAGAGAATAAGGTATAAAAGTCTGTTTAATCCATCTCCTGCCAGCCGCAATGGCAATAATTGCTGCCCAATCTTAACATAGAGCTGAACTTGATTGTTGGCGGCAATTGTAGAAAGATCGCAGATTTCAGGTTCGATCAGTTGCAGGATATTTACAACTTGTTGTTTTTTCCCTTCCAATTCCACACGTCCAAACCATTCCGCGATAAGGGAGTTATTACTGTTGATAATTGCGGAATTGATAAAATATGCAGAGGGCATTGGGTCAATCTGATTGTGTACAAGGGATGTTGTTATATTTCGTACCATTCCTGCTGGGCTGGCGATAAAATGTCCATCCTCAGAATAAATTCCTCTTTGATACTGAAATTTAAGCGTATATGCCGATTTCGCTGAGAATATGATTTGGTTCATCATTTCTGGCGATGTATTGATATCATTTGGGGGGATAAAAGTATCATCCCTAAGGTAGGTGAGCGAGGAAAAAATATTTTCTTTTTTTATGGAAATTTGGAGCTGCTTTCCTGTATCCATATGGTAGAAAATGGATTCCCATAAAAGCAGGGAATTGTTTGGAATTGTAGTCCCACGAAAATAGTTGATTTTTGAAAAACAATCTGGAGAAATGTGATCAAGAAAAAGGAATATTCCCTCTAGAATTGAACTTTTTCCTGTATTATTTTTTCCTGAAATTAAAGTGATTGGTTTGAGTTCTGAAAGTTCTATTTTTTTAAAACCTCTGAAATTTTCAAATTTCAACATTTCAATCATAGTGAAATCCTCCTAAAATATAGTCGATTACTTGTCTGTAATTTTTTTTATTGTACTATAGAAGGAATAAAATAAC
>CAJUCG010000159.1 GCA_910585065.1 uncultured Lachnospiraceae bacterium | reverse complement strand
TCCCTGTATGTGATATGATTATCACAATGATCAGCCTGCTGACACGGGGTACAATGGTATCCTTAAGCAGGAAGCTCCCACTTTTAAAGTGGTCACTTCTTAAATGGCGGGAGCGCGCCACAATATGCAGTTAGAACAAAGATCAAACCCAGTACGGAGGTATTTATGAAACATGTAATCAGCCCGCTCGATCTGTCCATGGAAGAGCTTGACCGCGTTCTCTCACTTGCGGAACGCATCTTTAAAAATCCTGAGAAATATTCAGAATGCTGCCATGGCAAGAAACTTGCCACCCTCTTTTATGAACCAAGTACTAGAACCCGCCTAAGCTTTGAAGCAGCAATGCTCAATTTAGGAGGGAGTGTACTTGGTTTTTCTTCTGCCGATTCCTCCTCCGCCGCCAAAGGTGAGAGCGTTTCTGACACCATCCGCGTTGTTTCAAGCTATGCGGATATCTGTGCAATGCGCCATCCAAAAGAGGGGGCTCCGTTCGTTGCTTCCCTCCACTCCTCCATCCCGGTAATCAATGCGGGGGATGGAGGTCACAACCATCCGACCCAAACGCTTACCGATCTCTTTACCCTCAAAATCTTAAAGGGACATCTTGATCATCTGACCATCGGATTTTGTGGCGATCTAAAATTTGGGCGAACTGTCCACTCTCTGATCAATGCGATGGTGCGCTATCCTGGTTCACGCTTTATCCTGATCTCCCCGGATGAGCTGCGCATCCCAACCTATCTGCGCGAGGAAGTACTCAGTGCAAATAATATTCCTTACTGCGAAGTTAAAGTACTTGAGGAGGTAATGCCGAAACTTGATATTCTGTATATGACCCGCGTACAAAAGGAGCGTTTTTTCAACGAGGAAGATTATATTCGCCTAAAGGACAGCTTTATCCTCGACGCTGCAAAAATGAAATATGCAAGGGAAGATATGCTGGTACTGCACCCTTTGCCGCGCGTCAACGAGATTGCCGCAGAGGTGGATGACGACCCAAGAGCCGTATATTTCACACAGGCAAAACTTGGCGTGTATGTCCGTATGGCACTGATCATGATTCTTTTAAATATTTCTGCGGAACTCTAAATCAGCAAATATCCGTACAGCACCCGGAAGGGGATTGGGAGAGCAAAGCGAACAAAATCCCCTTCCCTTAAAGGGGTGCTGGGAGGAAATTTGCGGAACTCTAAATAGGAGGTTTAGTATGTTAAATATTGGTGGTTTAACCGAAGGAGTTGTTATCGATCATATCAAGGCGGGCGGCGCAATGAAAATCTATGAATATCTAAATTTGGAAAAGCAGGATTGTAGTGTCGCGATTATCAAAAATGCAAGAAGTAATAAGATGACCAAAAAAGATATCATCAAAATTGAAGGACCTATCACCGTCGATCTTGATATCTTGGGTGTCTTAGATCCCAATTTGACTCTTGATATAATTAAGGATGGAAAAATTGTTGAAAAACGCAACCCAAATTTACCGGAGCAGGTAACAGGAATTATCCGCTGCAAAAATCCTCGCTGTATCACTTCTACAGAGCAAGGGCTTTTACATCGTTTTCGTCTTACTAACAAGGAAAAAGGGCTATATCGGTGCATCTATTGCGAACAGGCATACAAACGCTAAAGGAAATCCATCCTGCCATTTTGTGGCATTCTTGCCCTTTTCTGCGCATCGCCTTGACAAAAGGATAAGGCTTCGTGTAAGATAAATACGTAGAATTTAACAATTGACACCAAGGATTCCCTTTCCTCTTAGGTAGGGGAGGAATTGCGAAAACAATTGTAACAGCGGTAACGGGCGGAGCAAAAGCGGCATCCCCTACTGCCGCGAGTAGACTGAAACGCCTATATCTAATTTTCGATTTTTCCTTTCTTAGAGAAGGGGAGCCAGGCCAGGCTCCCCTTTTCTAATATTTATGCCCAGAGCGCGAATTCTTCTTCTGCTCAATTATTAGCGGAATGCCACCTCATTCCAGCGCAGCTCATTCTTAAAGTTTTTAATTGTTGTATCTTTGTCAATGTAGACGCACTCGATCCCCATCATCGCGCCCCAGTCACCCATCTGCTCCGCTGTCAAATCAAGCGAAAATGCGGTGTGATGCGCACCGCCTGCCAGGATCCATGCCTCCGCACCAGTGATCAGGTTTGGCTCCGGTCTCCACAGCGCACTCGCCACCGGAAGATTTGGCATTGCCTTGTCCTGCTTTATTGTCTCTACATCATTGATAATCAGACGGAATCTTGTCCCAAGGTCAACCAGCGAGCAAGCTACACCCCTTCCAGGTTTTGTCGTAAAGACAAGGCGCGCCGGATCTTCACGGTTGCCCATACTAAGCGGCATTACTCGAATTGCTGGCTTCCCTTCCGCGATGGATGGGCAGACCTCAAGCATATGGGACTGTAAAATTGTCTCTTTTCCAGGCTCAAAATGATAGGTATAGTCTTCCATAAACGAAGTTCCGTTTTTCTGCCCTGCGGACATAATCTTCATCAGCCGCACCATCGCCGCTGTCTTCCAGTCGCCTTCCGCACCAAAGCCATAACCGTCCGCCATCATGCGCTGCATCGCAAGCCCCGGAAGCTGTTTTAAGCCGGAAAGCATCTGAAAACTTGTCACAACCGCATGATAATCATGCTCTTCCACAAATTTGCGGAAACCGACTTCAATCGCCGCCTGCTCTCTTACATGCGCCCTAAATTCTTCCGGATTACGCCCGTCAAGGATCAGATCGTAGGAATCATAATATTCCTGCAATAGCGCGTCCACTTCGCCCTTTGGCGCGCCCTGCACGTATTCCGCTACATCTGTAATATTGTAGGCATCGATCTCCCAGCCAAATTTTACTTCTGCCTCAACCTTATCCCCCTCAGTCACCGCTACATCGCGCATATTGTCGCCGACGCGCAGCACACGGATATGGCTGCTCTCCATTACGCCGACCGCCGTGCGCATCCATGAGCCAACGCGCTCCTGCACCTTTTTGTCACTCCAGTGCCCGACAATTACCTTGCGCTCGATCCCCATCCGGCTGACAATATGACCAAATTCGCGATCTCCATGTGCCGACTGATTTAAATTCATAAAATCCATATCGATCGTATCATATGGAATATCACGGTTAAATTGTGTATGCAGATGCAAAAGCGGTTTGCGATATTCCTGTAGACCCAAAATCCACATTTTTGCCGGGGAAAATGTATGCATCCATGTGATAACCCCCGCGCAGAGTTCATCTGCGTTCGCGTCATTGAAACAGCGTCGGATGGAGGCGGAATCAATCAGTGTTGGCTTTAAAACAACTTCAAACGGCAATACACCGGATCTATTTAATTCCTCCACAATCACACGGCTGTGTTCTGCCACCTGGACAAGCGTTTCCTCACCATACAGATCCTGTGAGCCCGTTGCAAACCAAAATTGATATTTTTTCGTCTTAATCATAATCTATTCCTTTCTATACATAATTATTTAGCAAAAGGGTCTTCTTTGCCCAATTTTCTTCTATCCCTCTATCCTTTTTGTAAAGAAATCTTTATTACGTCACTATATACCTTAAACAAACCGTCTTACCGCAATTTTTTCCTTGGGCTGTTTGGTATGCTTTACCGCCCACACACCAATCCCTGCGTCATTGCGCCCGGTAAATGCTATTGTCGCACCACCCTCTTCCCGGTGTGTTGCGCGCAGAGCGCGAAGTTTTTCGATCGCCCCGCCGATCACTATCTCGATCCAACCGGTTCCCTCATTATACGACCAGGTACCGGTAAGATCTGCAACCTTTAAGCTGCCATCGGCATTTAACTTCATTGGGATGGGCTGTTCACACAGCCGCTTTACATCCAGCACGAAATCAATCCGCTGATAGCTCCCGCAAAGTTCTGCCTTTGGCACAATCTCTTCTCCTTCACCCGCATACAGACAAGGACTGACTGATGGCCAACCTTCCTCATCAAAAACCATACGGCGCACATTCAATGTAGGAAGACGTGGATCACTCTCATAGCGCGCATGGCAGACTAAAAACCAGCCATTTTCTGTTTCCAGCACGGAATTGTGTCCCAATGCCAAAAATCCGCTGCCCTTCTTCAGACTGTAGCCTGTTGTAATTTTTAAGCCCACATGGTTTGCTGGGTAGGTCATATCATCCATACGTCTGCCATTATGATCCACATATGGTCCTTCAAGCTTACGGCTGCGCCCAACTCTTACATTATAAACATTGGTAAGAGAATCATAGGAAACAAAGAGATAGTAGTAGCCTGTCTTTTTGTTGTAATGCACATATGGTCCTTCAATCGCAGTATCACAGCTTTTGCGGGCACGACAGGCCAGCACCTTCCCATATCCCTCCTCATCAGGCAGACCGGTCTTCGCATCCAGATGCAGAAGGCGAATTCCGCCCCAAAACGATCCATAAACAAGATAATGTTCCCCCGTTTCTTCCTCGCGCACCGGGTTCGCATCAATTGCATTTACCGGGGAATCCGGCGTTGTATGCACCACAATGCCGCGGTGTTCAAATGGTCCCTCTGGATTATCCGCCACCGCAAGTCCGATTACCGAATGCTGTGAGCCGAAGGTCGAAGCCGAATAATACAGCCGATAGTCCTCCCCCACTTTAATAATGTCGGGTGCCCAGATATTTCGAACATGAGTAAGTTCCCTTACTTCCTCCGGAATTTCCCTCACTGCTCTGCCGACAAATTCAAAATGAACCAAATCTTTTGAGCGTCGGATCTGCCCTCCAATCCCATCCCGAAATTTGGGACCGAGATCGGTCGAGTAGGTATAATAGTATTTGCTTTTCTCGTCATAATATATCGCCGGATCATGCGAAAATAATCCACCTTCTTTTGACTCCATCCTGCTCCTTTCCGCACCTTTGTGCAACCAGATAGAATCGAGCAGAGAAAAATTTTTCTTCTCTGCCCGCAGCGCGGGGTGCCTGCGCGAGCCGCTAATTTCACCCCTGCGCAAAAAAAGGGAACCACAGCAGCAAATCTGCCGCTGCAGTTCCCTGCAAAATCATTTCGCCTACTGAGTAATTACCTCGTAATTTAACTCAATGCCTAACAGCGCGTAAGTTTCCTTCGCTGTCTTTAATGCCTGCTGATTGTATTCAAGTGCCTTTGCTGCCATTTCTGCTGCGTAGTCATGCGCATTCTTGCCCTGATCACGGACTAAAACTTCCACGTCGGTATCATCCACTGCATGGCGGTATACACCATCAATAAATGCCCGGAAGCCCGGAATCTGAACATCGCCGAACGGAACTGGTCTCTTTACATTCTTAAAGTAAGCGTCAAAATACTTGCCGTACTTCTGATCTTCTTCCTCTGTTACAAGCTTTCCGCCAAAAGTCGGATCGTCCACACTCTGATATTTTCTTTCCTGCTCAGTCGGATAGAAGCTCTGCGTAAACTCTTCCCAGATATCTGCATCCAGAGTGATTGGAGCAGGCATTGCATTGCGGTATACCGGATTGCCGGAATCATCCACAAGAGTCTTGTATGCTTCAAGCTTTGCCTTCCAGCCTTCTACGCCCCAGCCCATCCACTTTAAGAGCTCATAAGCCTCTCTCGGATACTTGGTGCCGATGGAGATGGAACCCATATCAAGCACGCCGAAGGTAGTTCCTGCAGAGTTGGTCGGCACACAGTATGGTACCCACTCCATACCCTTATCCCTGTAATCCGGGGTATCAAACAGGTTGATGTAGGTCCAGAATGCATCGATCTGCCAGGTAAGCTTTCCAGTATAAGCTGCCCAGGTATCCACCGCACCCGTCCAAGCTTCGTTCTCCGGAGTATTGTTATACGGTGCGCGATAGCCGGAATTAATCAGCTCCGCCCACTGGTTTACACCATCCGCCCAGACTTCCATATTAAAGCGATGTCCGTCCCAGCCAAACTCACCGATGCAGTCCGGATTGTTCGCGATCGGATAGTAAGTGATCGGAGAATGATACTCATTGAACCCATAAATCTGATCCGCCGCGCTTGTACCTGCCTTTACGGAACTAATCCAGTCTTCCCATTTCCAAGTAGTTGGATCAGGAATCGGAATATTGAGTTTCTCAAACACCGCAAGATCTGCGTACATAATATCCGGGAAATACTTGATTGGAGTCGCAAGCTTTTTATCCGTTCCAAAATAGCCGATCTTGTAATCGTTAAGTGAAGTTAAAAGATTCTGATTCTCCGGGTCGTTCTCCCAGTACTCGGTAAAATCGCCGTAAAAACCATTGGAAAGAGCGAAGTCACAGTCTCCAAGTACCATATAGCAGTCCGGAACCTTCTTTGCATTGATCATGTTAAGCAGGGTATCATTGTAGCCATCCGTGGAGAATGCCTGTGTCTTTACCTTGATATTCGGATACTTCTTCATAAATGCGTCCGCTACATATTTTACCACCAGATCATTGTCGAAATGCATATAGGTAAGTTCGATCTCATCCGTTGTCATCGCCGGAAGTGCGGACGTATTATTCTCTTCTCCCGGTTTTTCTGCATCCGAATTCCCCGGATTATCGGTGTTTTCTGAATTATCCCCCGGATTTCCCGGATTGGTGGTTGGTGTGGCTGGATCATCATTTCCGCCGCCGCAGCCTGCAAATAAAGTTGCAGTCATCGCTGCCGCAAGTGCCAAGCTTGTAAGCTTCTTTGATTTCATACGAAATTCCTCCTTAATTTCTTTGAAATAGTTAATAATTTCCTCTATGAAAATCACCTAGGTGATCTCATCTATATTTAATTTATTGTTTCTGTGATAGCAGGAAATATTGTAAAATACTTCCTGCTATCAAAATCTTTATTCCTTTTATTACTCGCCCGTAATACCTGTACGGTCAACGCTCTCAACAAATTGACGCTGCAATATAAAGTACATAATCAGAAGCGGCAGGATGGAAAGCATCGTACCCGCCATCTTGATATTCTCGTTAATGGAAACCATCGTGCCCCCGCTCTGGCTGGCTGCCGTGGAGTAGGCTGTATCAAAGGTCTTTAGCGATACAACAAGGGTGGAGAGCGCGCTCTCCGAATCCTGAAGCATACCTACTACATAGAGCTGTGTCAGATAGGACTCATTCCAGTACCATACAATGGAGAACAGGAATACAACCAGAATCGCCGGTGCTGCGGACGGAATGGAGATCCTTGCAAAGGATTTGAAATGTCCCGCGCCATCGATCTTTGCAGCTTCAATCAGTGCCTGAGGTACCTGACGGAAGAATTGCCAGAAAATCAAAATGAAAATCTGTGCTTTTAATCCCTGCCCCAGGACGGATGGAATAATAAATGCCTTTAGAGAGTTGACAATGCCGATATCCGTGTAAAATGCATAAGTTGGCATCATCGTGATCTGTGGCGGAAGGATGAAGGAGAAAATCAAAAATCCCATCAATACCTTTTTTCCCGGAAATTCATAGCGGGCAAAGCCGTAGCCAACTGTTGCACAAACTACCACATTGATCAGGGTTGGAATTCCCGCCACCAGCACAGAATCCTTAAAAGTCTTCCAGAAATCCATCGCGCGCGCGGCATTCTTATAATTGTCAAAGTACACCGAGGTTGGTAGCCACTGAATCGACGAGTCCAAAAGATCACTGACCGTCATAAAACTGCGGCTTATCATATACAGAAGCGGATAGAGGTAGACGAAGCCGATACTGATTAACAGCACATAGACAACAAGCTGTTTGCCCGCTCCCTCCTTCTCCTTGCTCCCGAAGACAAATTTTCTTAAGCGATCCTTCCAGGCACCTTCATAGGAAAGGCACTGCCTTGCCACTTTTGTTGGCTTAGGCTGCTTTGTTTGCTTTGTTTGCGATCCGTTTTGCATTTTTCTCGCCCCTCCTTCTGAACTTCTTTGCCAGTTTCTCCTGCTTCTTCTGCTCTTTGCGGAACTTCTTTGCGCGCCTTGCATAGATATCTTTTCTTCCCATTAAAAGTGCTGCTATAATTACGACAAGCAAGGTAACAACGATGGAATAGCACCATGCC
>CAJUCG010000158.1 GCA_910585065.1 uncultured Lachnospiraceae bacterium | reverse complement strand
TTTATGTTCGCATAGATAGGCCAAAAGATCAAATTCGCGCAGGGAAAGGGAAATGGGCAGATCATTCTTAGTTACACTTCTGGCAGTTAAATTTACCCTGATTTGTCCAAAGGAGATAATTTTTTCTTGGGCAGAGGAGCCGTAAGTGCGGCGAATCAGCGCGTTGACCCGCACTAAAAGCTCTTTTAGGGAGTAGGGCTTTGGCAGGTAGTCATCGCCGCCAATCTCAAAGCCGGTGATGCGGTCGGTTTCACTTGTCCTGGCACTGGCAAAGAGGATTGGAACATTGGATACGCGCCGCAGTTCTCTGCACAGGGAAAAGCCGGTACTATCGGGGAGGTTGATATCCAAAAGCAGCAAATGCCAGGTTTCTGCGAGCAGGGAAAATGCTTTTTGAGCAGTTTCTGCGCATACAGTTTCATATCCATAATTTTCCAGCATATCCGAGAGAATCGCAGATAGATCAGTATCATCATCGATAATTAAAATACGTTTTTTTTCCACAGAAATTCCTTTCCATCCCCGTACCTAAATAACTCTACCATAAATGAATGAGAGCGGCTTGGCATGGGGATACAGCTTTTATCACGGCTCTGAATCTAAGTCCCGCTCTGCCTGGCGGCGATACTGTGCGGGGGTACAGCCGGTGACTGCTTTAAATTGACGATAAAAATGTACTTCGCTCCGATAGCCGCAAAGTTCGGTGAGTTGTTCGATGGTAAGATCAGTATGATCTAATAATTCCATAGAATGATCTACGCGCAGTTTGATCAGATCCTTTTGGAAGGAAATTCCAAAAAGTTTCCGATAAAGATGCTGAAAGTAGGATTCACTGATTTTTAATTCCTGGGCATAGAGGGCAATGCTGTGTTCTCTCTGCGGGGAATCTTCCATCCGCAGACGGACTTCGCGGAGTTTTTTCTCAAACGGGAGTGGAGGAGAAGGCGGCTGGGGATGTGTGCTGTCGTAACAGAGATGGCTGAACAAAACAAAAAACAGCGCGTCCATATTTTGCTTTTGGTATTCGGGCGGCGCAGAAGATTTCTCCCATAAAAGCTGGCGAATCAGGGAGGAATAAAATTCCATATTGCGCACCGGAAAGAGTTTGTTTGTAGGGGGGAATATAGAAAATGTTATCTGTTCTGGCAAGTCAGGAATATATTCAAAATGCAGCCAGTCATCCATATATTCGCCCGACAGATTATAATAGCAGTATGGAGTCTGCGGTGCAATTAGGACAGCGTGACCGGGTGCGGCACTTGTCTCCACACCGTCAATCTGAAACTGGACGGCGGTATGGATAAACAGCAGGACATAATTCTTTATGCCGTGCATCCTTGAGAGATGGAAGGGGTAGGGATGGCGTGCAGTACACCCACCGCGCATTATATGGAACATAGAGTCCTCCTTGTAAATATAATCCAGGATAAATCCTAAAAAACAGGATAAATCCTAAAAAACAGGATTGGTTAGTTTTTGGATAGTATACGATATTACGGTTTGAAAGTCAATGCGCTAAACTTAAATTATGCAGGGGATGCAAAAACTTATTTTATGGAGGGAAAAACTTATGGCGGAGAATTGGATTTTGGAGGCGGAGGCAAAGATTAAGGAGAAGCTTTCCTTTGTGGCAGAACGCAGTGTACATAAGGTGCCGTACAGCTCAAAAAACGGGGTATTTGATGACTGGACAAACAATATTGCATGGTGGACGAACGGTTTTTGGGGTGGAATACTCTGGCAGCTTTACCATGTGACAAAGAACGAATTGTACCGGGAGAGTGCGGAGGAATTGGAAGAGAAACTGGATGCCACGCTGATGAGTCCGGAGGATATGGATCATGATAGTGGATTTCGGTGGCTTTTGACTTCCGGGGCGAATTTCCGCGAGATGGGCAAGGAGAAATCCTACCAGCGCACTTTGCTTGCCGCCTGCAATATGGCGGGGCGTTTTAACCCAGCGGGCAATTTTATCCGTGCCTGGAATGATTGGCACAACAAGGAAAAACGGGGGGAGAATGCGGGGATTGCGATTATTGACTGCATGATGAATCTGCCGCTTTTATATTGGGCATCGGAGCAGACAGAAGATCCAAGATTCTATCATATTGCGGTAAGGCATGCGGATACGGTAATGAAGCATTTTATAAGGGAGGATGGCTCTGTGATTCATATCGGGGAGTTTGATCCTTATACGGGAGAATTCCTGCGCTCCATCGGCGGACAGGGATATGCGCACGGCTCATCGTGGACGCGTGGGCAGGCATGGGCGATCTATGGCTTTGCACTTAGCTACCGGCACACAAAGAAGGAAAAATATTTGGACTGCGCGCAAAGGATTGCGGATTATTTTATCTTGAATATCCCGCAGAACGGATTGATTCCGGTGGATTTTTGTCAGCCGGAAAGCTGTACTTTTGAGGATTCTACTGCTGCTGCGATCGCTGCCTGCGGGATGCTTGAGATTGCAAAATCCATTGGCGGGGGCGAGGAGAACCCATATTATCAGGCGGCACTTAGACTACTGCGCGCTCTCTATGAAAATCGCTGTGACTGGTCGCCTCAAACGGATGCAATTGTGCAAAAATGCACGGCGGCTTACCATGATAAAGAACATGAATTCACTATTATTTACGGGGATTATTTCTTTATTGAGGCAATCTGGAAACTGACCGGGCAGGAATTGTTTTTATGGTAAATGTGAAAAGGGCATTAGATAAACGAAAAGAATTTAGAGAGTGATCCTTTTTACATAAGAAAGCAGGAATGAACCTGGAAGGTGTTGGATGCAATGACTGGCTCCGCACGGGGGAAAAATAATATGGAGGGGATTACGATGGGTTTTAAACCGAAACATATGGATTTTACGCTTAGCCCGTATACGGGACTTACAAGGGAGAGCTGGATTGAGGCGGGAGAGTATATGCTCGGCGGGATTTTCCGGCATATAAAAAGTTTTGACGATCCGGTGGTGATGCCGCGCCAGGAAACAAAGATTACCTACCCGCATCTTAATGCTGCGGGGGAGTCACCGCTTGCTGAGCGCAAAGCGGAGATGTTTGAGGGACTGACAAGATCGTTTTTTATTGCCGCGCCGTTAATTTCCATCAAGCCGGAGCTTACCATCTGCGGTTATAAATTAAAGGACTATTACAAGAACCAGATTCTTCGCTCATGCACGCCGGGTGATACGCACTGCGTCGGCAATTATGAAGAATTGCAGGAGATCACCGGGCATTCTGACCCATTTCGGGCATTCCAGCAGACAGTGGAAACCTGCGCGCTTGTGATCGGGCTTTGGGCGAGCAGGGATGTGATATGGAAAAATTTTACAAAAGAAGAAAAGGATGTGGTTGCGGCATTTCTTTCTAGTTTTGCGCACGCAAATACTGTGCCACAGAACTGGAGAATGTTTAATATGCTTGATCTGGCATTTTTGCATATGGAAGGCTATCCGATCGACCAGGAAATTATGCTTGACCATGCGCAGGCCATTCTTGACTATTATGTCGGGGATGGGTGGTATCGCGACGGGCAGAGTTTTGATTATTATTCCTGCTGGGCGTTCAATTTTTACGCGCCGCTCTGGAATTTGTGGTATGGCTATGAAAATGAGCCGTTTCTCGCAAAAAAATTTGAGGAGTACTCTAATTGTTTGATGAAGACTTATCCGGATTTTTTTGACGCGGATGGATTTACCAATATGTGGGGAAGAAGTTGTATTTACCGATTTGCGAGTACAAGCCCGTTTGACGGTAATCTGATGCTGCAAAATTCTTCTGTGGATGCAGGACTTGCAAGGCGCATTGCCTCCGGATCGCTGATGCAGTTTTTATCGCGCGATGATTTTTCATGGGAGGGAATTCCGACGATGGGATTTTACGGGCAATTCTCGCCGCTTGTGCAGGGATATTCCTGCGCGGAGTCGCCGTTTTGGATGGGAAAAGTATTTTTATGTCTGCATCTGCCAGAGAATCATCCATTTTGGACGGAGACGGAAAAAAGTGGGACTTGGGAAAAATTGGGAGAAAATGAAATTAAGGAGACGGCATTAAACGGTCCGGCACTCTGTTTTACAAATCATAAGGCAAATGGAGAAACTATTTTGCGAACGGGAAAGATTGTAAAGAATGTCGGGGATAAACATGGATTATGGAATTATGCAAAGCTTTGCTTCAATACAAAGTACCCGTGGGAGGCGACACCGCAGGGGGAAATTGTCCCGCTAGAAGAGGCGGTCAAGCAGATAGGAAGAGAATTTGTAAAAAGAGCGGATGCGGACAATAAGGCAAAGAGTGAAGTTACCGCTGGTGAGATTGAGTCCCAGCAGTATGTGTTAAAGGATCTGACTTACAATACGGTATCCATTGCGAATGCGACTTTCTGGGGCGGCGTAAGAAATGGCGTGTTATACCGCAGACAGTATTTTGATTATCGTCTAAATACGGAGACGCATTGGATTCAGGGACTTTTCCTGGCAGATTTTCCGGTGTCTTACGGGATTGTGCGCGTGGACAAAATGAAGCTGTTTCGCCGTCCGGTTCGTTTTACGCTCGGTGCTTACGGCTTTCCGGACAATGGCACGATAGTGGAGGAGTATCACGAGGGCGCAGCAAGGGCTGTTGTGCTTCGCGGGAAGGACGCGATGGGAAAACCGCGCCAGCTTGCAATGACCATCTATGATGGGTGGGATGATTTGGAAATTATTTACAGTTCGGATACAAACCCGGATTCAAAGGATTCCATTGTGGTTTATGCAAAGGCGGAGAAGAAAAAACAGTATGGCGGCGGCGAGCCTTATGTGATGATTTCGCAGGTGATTACAAAGGAGGGGGAAGTGCCGTTTACCGGGGAGGAGATCTTTCCAATCCAATCCATTTCCTACGCGGATAAAGCGGGCTGTGGAGTTTACGGTCCAGTGCGGATTCTGCTAAAGAACGGGGAGGAACGCATTGTGGATTACGAGGGGATGGAAGGAAATTTAAAGTTATAATTTGGGGAGCTGCCCTTTTAGCTGAATTGTGAGGAATCTTCCGGCTGCCACATTACTTTGCCGCCGGAAGATTTCTTTTTTTTATTCAATTTCACAGACAAAAACCATCGGATAAAGCAATGATTTCTCTTTATCATAACCGTCACATTCGCCCCGCCTTATCGCCTCCTGTACGGTTGCAATAAGCAGTGCGTTCTGCGCGTAAAGGTATTGCTTTTGCAATGGTACGCTGTCTAAATGTGCTGGGATTTTCTGCCTTTTTCCCTGGAAAAATTTAGTTAATAGTTTTTGTATTTCTTCGGAAAGCTTTGTTCTTGTACATCTGCAAAGTTCAAAGAGAATATCCGCTTGTGAAGAATTTAGCACGGGGATATTTATTTTTGGTTTCCCGTCTATTTCGCGCAAGATCCCACACTTGATAAACCAGGGGATTGCCCTTAAATACTCCGTGTTAAAGCCCGTTGATTCCGGGTTTGCCCTAGAGTGGAACAGGCAGAGTAATTTTGCAAGTACAGCGTCAAAATTTTCATATGTGGAGAAATCACATTCCGGCGGACAGTCATAAAATTTTAAGGAGAGACCTTCCGCGCAGTATGTGTGAAGCTGTGCCAGCTTGCAGCCTGCAAAATGAGTAAGGTATTCGTGCCGCTCCCCCGCATATGAATGTGCGATTAGTTCCCTGTGTTCTTCCTTGTGAAATTCTGAAGAGTAAACAGTTCCAAATGCAGTCCACGCACCGCCATTTGGTCGGCAGGGGAAGTCTTGTTCGGTATTAAAAGTATCACAAAATACTTTGTAGATTCCATAGTCAAGACAGTGGAATATAAAATATAGTTCCAGCGATTTCTTTGCGTCGGAGTCGTATGTTTGATAAAATTTAGCTTGCCTGATTTGATTTAGTCCTTCGCGGATTGCACCAAAAAATAAATCAAAATGCTCGTGTACAAGTTCTTTTTGTGCCGGGATATATTTTTCCTTCTCCTCGACGGTGGAGATCATAAAATCAGTGTAGTATTTTGTCCCGGTCTGGCGCATCAGCCCGCTTTCCGCCAATATCTTTATATCCGATTCCACATAGGCTGTTGGGATTCCAATAGTCTGAGCAATCTCCTCGATCGTCAAGGGTTTCTTGTACGCGAGCCACAAAATATTCTGCGCGGTTAAATCCCTGTTTACAAGTGATCCCGGTTCGCCCGCGCACCCCCGCATTCCGCTGTTCGTCACGGTCAATTTTATTGGGGAATAACTCTGCTTTCCATACTTTTCCATATTTTCCATTCCTTTCCTGATCTGTTCCCTGCCAAGGTAGAGCCTGCTTTTTACGGTTCCTTTCGGAAGGTGAAGCGCAGAAGCAATTTCTGCAATGCTTTCTCCCTCCATATAATGGCGGACAATAATTTCGCGGTAGGTCTTTGTAAGATATGCTACCGCCTGACGCATATTGCAGGCTTCCTCCGCCTCCTCCAAACTCTCCCCGCTCCTGCATTCCTCCAAGAGATCTAAGTCACAGCCAATAAAAATGGCTGGCTGGCGATATTTTTTGCGGAGCATATCGTTGAATTTGCGGTTCATCACGGCGAGCAGCCACGCCCGCATATCCCGTATGGAATTTCCGCGGGAGAGGTAGGTGAGTGCCGCGAGCAATACTTCCTGCACTAAATCCTCAGCTTCGTAGCTGTCGTTGCATTTTTTAAGTGCTGCTGCCAGCAGGAAATTCATTTGATTTTCCAAATTTTCGTTCTGCATTGTTCTGCCTCAATTAGATAATGCGAAATTTTATGCTGCGCATCATAAAATTCCAATAAAAGCTGCTTTCACTTACAAGGTCGCAAAAATAAGGGAGTGGTTCAGTAATTTAAGAAAATAATAAAACAGGAATTGCAGAAAATTTCCATGCATAAAAAATCCGGAGCCATTATATTGCAGCTCCGGAGTCCTGCTATAAAATATCAATATATTCCCCTGAAAGTGCCTTGTTCATGCTGCGCACCGCACAGAATTTTCCGCACATACTGCAGGTATCTGCATGGTCATCTTCGGGTTTGCGGCTGTCGCGGATCTGCTTTGCTGTTTTGGCATCGAGTGCGCAGGCAAACTGCGCGTCCCAGTCAAGATTTCTTCTCGCATTTGCCATCGCATCGTCCTTTTCTCTCGCGCCGGGAATACCTTTTGCAATATCAGCGGCGTGCGCCGCAATTTTTGAGGCGATGATTCCCTGTCTGACATCCTCGACATTTGGCAGCGCGAGGTGTTCTGCCGGGGTGACATAGCAAAGAAATGCCGCGCCATTCATTGCGGCGACCGCCCCGCCAATGGCGGCAGTAATATGATCATACCCCGGCGCGATATCGGTGACAAGCGGTCCTAAAACATAGAATGGTGCGCCCATACAGATGGTTTTCTGGATCTGCATATTGGCAGCAACCTGATCAAGCGGAACATGACCAGGACCTTCAACCATCACCTGTACATTGTGTGCCCAGGCGCGTTTTGTCAGTTCGCCGAGACGAACCAACTCTTCAATCTGACAGACATCCGTCGCGTCTGCTAGGCATCCGGGGCGGCAGGCATCGCCGAGGGAGATGGTTACATCATACTTTTCGCAGATAGCTAAGATCTCATCAAAATATTCGTAGAATGGATTTTCCTGCCCGGTCATGCTCATCCACGCAAAGACAAGACTCCCACCACGGCTGACAATATTCATTTCGCGTTTGTGCGTGCGGATCTGTTCGATGGTTTTTCTTGTAATGCCGCAGTGCAGGGTGACAAAGTCCACACCGTCCTCGGCGTGCATACGGACAACATCAATAAAATCCTTTGCGGTTAGGGTGGCTAAGTCGCGCTGGTAATGGATCACACTGTCATAGACCGGCACAGTGCCAATCATCACCGGGCATTCACTGGTTAGTTTTCTTCGGAAAGGTCTTGTGTCGCCGTGGCTGGAGAGATCCATAATGGCTTCCGCGCCAAGATCTACCGCGCTCATCACTTTTTCCATCTCGATATCATAATCCTTGCAGTCGCGCGAAACGCCAAGATTGACATTGATCTTGGTGCGCAGCATACTGCCCACACCCTCCGGGTTCAGGCATTTATGATT
>CAJUCG010000157.1 GCA_910585065.1 uncultured Lachnospiraceae bacterium | reverse complement strand
GCGTTGAAAGTAAAATTGTATTTTTTTGTTTCATTTTAAGATCTCCATAAATAAAAACAAAACCTAAAACTTCTCACCAAGTTTCCGCTGTATTCACGCTGACCGCCTCATCTTCCGATTCTGGTTTATGCATGATCTGGATATCAAACGGATCGACACGGATGCCGACTGCGGTGCCAACCGATGCCATATCCGTGGAGTGGACAAGCCATTCGAAGCCGTTTGCCATCACTTCCATCTCGTAATGCACGCCCTTAAAGATCAGGGAGGTAACGCGCCCGGTAATAATGCCGTCCTCCGGCGAAACTAAGTCGATGTCCTCCGGGCGGATCACTACATCCACCGGTGTATTCTGCCCGAAGCCCTCATCTACACAGGCAAAATTTACGCCAAGAATATTGACAAGACGATCTTTTACCATAGTGGCAGAAAGAATATTGCTCTCGCCGATAAAATCCGCAACAAATGCATTTTCCGGTTCATTGTAGATATCTTCCGGCGATCCGATCTGCTGGATATAGCCCTGATTCATTACCATAATGGTATCCGACATGGTAAGGGCTTCCTCCTGGTCATGCGTAACGTAGACAAAGGTGATCCCAAGCTCATTTTTTAGGCGAATCAGCTCATACTGCATATCCTGGCGCAATTTTAAGTCGAGCGCGCCAAGCGGCTCATCGAGAAGCAAAACCTTAGGTTCGTTGACAATCGCACGCGCGATGGCAATGCGCTGTTGTTGTCCGCCGGAGAGAGAGTCAGGCATACGGTTTTCATAGCCGTCGAGATTAACCAGTTTTAGCGCGTACTTGATTTTATCCTTAATATATTGCCTGCTCTTTTTCTTTATTTTCAGACCGAATGCGATATTGTCCGCGATGGTCATATGGGTAAAGAGCGCGTATTTCTGAAAAACAGTGTTGAGCTGACGCTCATTTGGGGGGAGTTTTGTAATATCCTTACCATCAAATAATACCTTGCCTTCATCCGGCATCTCAAAGCCGCCGATAATGCGCAGAGTGGTTGTTTTTCCGCATCCGGACGGACCTAGAAGCGTTAAAAACTCATTTTCGCGTATGTAGAGATTTAAATCGTCGATCACGGTGCTGCCGTTGTAGCGCTTGGTAACGCCGACAAGTTCAATCAATTTATTGTCAATCATTTTCTTATCTCCTTTCTGCGCGGGGCGCGAGTGCGGGTTAAAAACTTGGCGGGGTGGAAACCCACAAAATCACAGCACCAGTTTTTCCGGGGGCACTGATAAAATGTTTTTTGTTCGGTGTAAAATAGAAGGATTCCCCTTTTTTGGCTCTGTAAATTTTGCTGCCGATATGGATGTTTACTGCTCCGTTTAATACATAGCCAAATTCTTCACCCTCGTGCGGATTGTCCGGGTAAGTCGCCCCGTCCGGCTCTAGGGTTAAAAGAATCGGTTCCATCATGTTTTTCTGCGCGTTTGGAATAATCCACTCAATCTTATTTTTCAGCTCTGTGTCCACTTTCTCAAAATAATCGCCCTTCGAAAATACAACTTGTTCTGCGGCGGTATTTGAGAAAAACTCCTCGAGGTTGGTGCCAAGGCACTGCAAAATATCGACAAGAGTTGCGATGGATGGTGAGGTCAGATCGCGCTCTAGCTGGGAGATAAAGCCTTTTGAGAGTTCGCACCGGTTGGCTAACTCCTCCTGCGTCAAGCTTTTCTGGACACGCAGTTCTTTGATTTTAGCACCTATTTTCATAATTTTCCTCCACGCTGCAACTTTTTTAGGAATATGAAAACACATTGGAAAATTTGATGCAGCATAAATTTTCCCGAAGAAAAACTCATTATAGTAAACTTTCAGTTTAGAATTCCTAAACTAACACAGCGATTATTATTATACACGAATTGTGTCGGATGTCAAGCATTATTAGATGGGGAATTTTGGAAGGAAAAAATCGCAAAATGCTAAGAATATATGTTCGAAAATATAAAAACTATTGTAAATGAATAGGAATTATTATATAATTTAGGAAAAAAGAATGGGAATGAAATCAGACCCGCACAGGGGGGAATGTTCTGCGCAAATGTCTATCTCTGTCAGATCTCCAAAAAGGGAGCGGAAGAGAAATTTAATAACTAAAAAGAAAGGATATCAAAATGCCGGAATTACACGATATTCCACTTACCTACAAGGAAGGTATATATAGCATTGCCGATTTCAATAAGGATATTGACGGCAACAATGCCATCTCTTTTGACTATGATACACAGTATCAAATACTTACTTATACCATTCCCGTAGGTAAACGTCAGTTAACTTTGTATAATGTTTCAGAAGATGAGCTTATCCGAATGTGTGTTGTCTATAACAGGGAAGGAATGCTTTCAAAAGTCACTGCCACGCTTAATGGTCGTGAAGCACTTTTGTATATTTATTATAAAGACAGTGAACATGCCAGACAGGAGATCCATAAATTCGCCATCCAAAATGCGGGTGCCATTATGGAACAAATTCAACAATGCACAGATGCTTTGGCAAGGCTTTTCATTGAATATTACTCTGACTCGGAGTACATGGATTACCATGCAAAGATCGCTACCGCCGCACAGGTGGAATTAATAAAGCAACAATATCACAGTGAAGATTCCTGCGATAATGCCGGCAACTACCCGTCGGAAAATATTGAGGGCGACAATAATATGCTGATTACAATGGTGCGCTGCACTGATTGCCCCTCGGAAACTTTCCAGTATGTGGTGGAGATCATGTCAAAATATATCGAGGAGGCGTTAGTGACACTAAACAAGACGGAAGATTTCAAATATATCTGTGCGGAATATGATTAAATTCCACATATTATTTTTAAGAAAATTTTGCAAAAAAAGGAGTAAATTTGTAGAAGGTATAAATAGTTATTCTATTTATTTGCTGCAATAAGGAAAAATAATCTTTTGTCCCCGGAGAAAACTTTCCAAAAATTCCTTGACACATTCTAAATTCCCCGCTATAATGTCCCTATGAAAAAAAATGCATTGAGCGGAAGTAGTACATGTGTGATGACGCTTTAGAGAGAAGACGGGGACGTGGGAGATGGTGCAATTCGCGGCGTTATGGTGAAAGTCTTTGCGGCACAGCATGGAAGGCATCCGGGAGCATTCCTTCTGAAAGTATTTCGGCTGATAGGGGAAACAGGAAGATAAATATTGTTTTGTTTTCGTTTTGTATCATCCGGACAGATTAGGAAGGAACGGGATTCTACCGTTATATGGAAGCGGCAGTATAGCCGGACGGAGTGCAGAGAAATCTGAAATTAGGTGGTACCACGGACTTTTGTTCGCCCTAAGCGTTATGCTTAGGGCGTTTTTTTGGTACCGGGCAGTTCTGCAAAACCGAAAACAGCATATGGAACTAAAAATGGAGGTAAACAATTATGGAAAAGACAATGGATAAGATCGTAGCTCTCGCGAAAACGCGAGGCTTTGTCTACGCAGGCTCCGAAATCTATGGCGGACTTGCAAATACCTGGGATTACGGCAATCTCGGTGTGGAACTCAAAAACAATGTAAAGAAGGCATGGTGGCAGAAATTTGTGATGGAAAGTCCGTACAATGTTGGTGTGGATTGCGCGATTTTAATGAATCCACAAACCTGGGTAGCTTCCGGGCATCTTGGCGGTTTTTCCGATCCGTTAATGGATTGTAGGAGTTGTCACGAGCGTTTTCGCGCGGATAAGCTGATCGAGGACTGGTGCAGCGAAAACGATTTCGCTCTGGAAGAGAGCGTGGATGCGTGGAGCAACGAGAAAATGCAGGATTTTGTAAAGGAGCATGAGATCTGCTGCCCAAGCTGCGGCAAGAAGGATTTCACAGAGATCCGCCAGTTCAATTTGATGTTTAAGACTTTCCAGGGCGTGACGGAAGACGCGAAAAACACGGTTTATCTGCGCCCGGAAACTGCACAGGGAATTTTTGTAAATTTCAAAAATGTGCAGAGGACATCCCGCAAGAAGGTTCCGTTCGGCATTGGTCAGATTGGAAAATCCTTCCGCAACGAGATCACGCCGGGAAACTTCACGTTCCGCACAAGAGAGTTTGAGCAGATGGAGCTGGAATTCTTCTGCAAGCCGGGCACTGATCTAGAGTGGTTCCAGTACTGGCGCAGTTTCTGTCGTGATTGGCTGCTTTCTTTAGGCATCAAGGAGGATGAGATGCGTCTGCGCGATCATTCGCCGGAGGAACTTTGCTTCTATAGTAAAGGCACGACCGACATTGAATTTTTGTTCCCGTTCGGATGGGGCGAACTTTGGGGGATTGCGGATCGCACAGATTACGATTTAACACAGCATCAGAATACTTCCGGACAGGATATGTCGTATTTCGACGATGAGACACAGGAGAAGTATATCCCTTATGTAATTGAGCCATCGCTTGGTGCGGATCGCGTGACACTCGCTTTCCTTTGTGCCGCCTACGATGAGGAGGAGCTAGAAGGCGGCGAAATGCGCACGGTACTCCATTTCCACCCGGCGATTGCCCCGGTCAAGATCGGTGTACTCCCGCTCTCAAAAAAGTTAAATGAGGGAGCGGAAAAAATTTATATGGAGCTGTCGAAGAAATACAACTGCGAGTTCGATGACCGCGGAAATATCGGCAAACGCTACCGCAGACAGGATGAAATCGGCACACCATTCTGCATCACTTACGATTTTGATTCTGAGACGGATCATGCTGTGACGGTGCGTGACCGTGATACAATGGCACAGGAGCGCGTAAAAATTGAGGATTTAAAAGCGTATTTGGAGGATAAATTTGATTTTTAAGGGGGATGTTATAAAGGAGGAAACATTATTGACCGTCCTTGACTATCTGGAAGAAATCCTGAATCAGTACAAAGAAAAACTCACAAAAGAGCAATATGAAAATGCTCTTTCTGTGCTTAGAGAATATAAGACCTGGCAGAGGGAACAAATTTCTGCGGAGGAACTTTATCCCCTGATTGATTTTAACGATGAGAGAGAGGGAATTTTTGAATATGCGGAATCCGGGATGTTTCCCATGGAGGAAGAAATCCATATCATGTGGGAACTTATCCTATCTGTTCTTATGACTGTGGCGCGAGTCGCATATGAGAAGGAGGGGTTGCCGTACCCACAGAGTGTAGAATGCATCAGGTTGGAACAGTTAAACAGTTTTTACGGGCATATTCTGGATGGAAAGATGGACATGGCGCAGCTATATGACTATTTTTGCAAACAGGTATGTTTGTAGAGGGGCATTCCGTCCTCTATTTCTTGGTATTTCGTAAAATTTTTGCAGAAATGGAAAAAAACTGTTTCCAAGGAAAAATTTCTATGTTATAATAAGATCTGACGACTGGAAAGGCGTTTCTTTAGTGTGGATAAAGAACAAATGTTCGACTATCCGCTGCGATGCGGCGGGTTAAGCTGCAAAAGGGCGCAGGACAGTTAAAATTCATTAGGAGGTAATTTTCAAATGGCAAAGAAATGGGTATACTTGTTTACCGAAGGTAATGCGAGCATGCGCGAGCTGCTTGGCGGTAAGGGTGCAAACCTTGCCGAGATGACCAATATCGGTCTTCCAGTACCGCAGGGCTTCACTATCACAACCGAGGCCTGCACGCAGTATTACGAGGACGGACGCAAGATCAACGATGAGATTATGGGTCAGACCATGCAGTTTGTTGCCGAGATGGAGAAGATCAACGGCAAGAAGTTCGGCGACCTTAAGAATCCGCTTCTTGTTTCTGTTCGTTCCGGTGCGCGCGCTTCCATGCCTGGTATGATGGATACCATCTTAAACCTGGGCTTAAATGACGAGGTTGTTGCTGCTATGATCGCAGGCAATCCTGACCCGGCATTTGAGCGTTTTGTATACGATTCCTATCGCCGTTTTATCCAGATGTTCTCGGACGTTGTTATGGAAGTCGGCAAGAAGTATTTTGAGGCACTGATCGATAAGATGAAGCAGGAGAAGGGGGTTCAGTACGATGTTGAACTGACCGCTTCCGATTTAAAGACCTTGGCAGAGCAGTTTAAGGCTGAGTACAAGAATCAGCTTGGCAAGGACTTCCCGTCCGATCCAGTTGAGCAGTTAAAGCTTGCGATCGAGGCTGTATTCCGTTCTTGGGACAACCCTCGTGCGAACGTATATCGCCGTGACAATGATATCCCGTATTCCTGGGGTACCGCAGTCAATGTAATGCCGATGGTATTTGGTAACTTAAACAACGAGTCCGGTACCGGTGTTGCATTTACCCGTGACCCTGCAACCGGCGAGAAGAAGCTGATGGGTGAGTTCTTAAAGAATGCGCAGGGCGAGGATGTAGTAGCCGGCGTGCGCACTCCAATGCCGATCGCACAGATGGAGCAGGAGTTCCCTGAAGCTTACGAAGAATTTATCAAAGTTTGCAAGACTTTGGAAGACCACTATCATGATATGCAGGATATGGAGTTTACTGTGGAGAACAAGAAACTCTATATGTTACAGTGCCGCAATGGTAAGAGAACCGCTCAGGCTGCATTAAAGATCGCTTGTGATCTTGTGGATGAAGGACACAAAACTGAGGCGGAGGCTGTTGCAATGATCGATCCGCGCAACCTTGACACACTGCTTCACCCGCAGTTTGACACGGCTGCATTAAAGGCAGCAACACCTCTTGGCAAGGGTCTTGGTGCTTCTCCGGGAGCTGCTTGCGGCAAGGCAGTATTTACGGCTGAGGACGCTGAGGCTTGGGCTGGCAGAGGCGAGAAGGTTGTCCTTGTACGTCTTGAAACCTCCCCGGAAGATATCACTGGTATGAAAGTTGCTCAGGGTATTTTGACTGTGCGCGGTGGTATGACTTCCCACGCAGCAGTTGTTGCGCGCGGTATGGGTACTTGCTGTGTATCCGGCTGTGGCGATATCGCGATGGACGAGGAGAACAAGAAATTTACGCTTGCGGGTAAAGAGTTCCACGAGGGAGATTATATCTCTATCGACGGTACGACCGGAAATATTTACGCTGGTCAGATTCCTACTGTGGATGCTACAATCGCAGGCGAGTTCGGTCGTGTTATGGCATGGGCGGACAAGTATAGAAAGTTGAAAGTACGCACAAATGCGGATACTCCGGCGGATGCGAAGAAGGCGCGTGAACTTGGCGCGGAGGGAATTGGTCTTTGCCGTACCGAGCATATGTTCTTTGAGGAAGACAGAATTGCTGCATTCCGTGAGATGATCTGCTCCGATACCGTAGAGGAGAGAGAGGCGGCACTTGAGAAGATTCTGCCATATCAGCAGAGTGATTTCGAGAAGCTCTACGAGGCACTTGAGGGGAACCCAGTAACGATCCGTTTCCTTGATCCGCCACTTCATGAGTTTGTTCCGACTGAGGAAGCAGATATTGAGAAACTTGCGAATGCTCAGGGCAAATCTGTTGAAACGATCAAGACGATCATCGCTTCCCTGCACGAGTTCAACCCGATGATGGGTCACAGAGGTTGCCGCCTTGCTGTCACCTATCCAGAGATCGCAAAGATGCAGACAAAGGCTGTTATTCGCGCGGCAATCAATGTACAGAAGGCTCATTCTGACTGGACAGTAAAGCCGGAGATCATGATTCCGCTAATCTGCGAGATCAAAGAGCTTAAATTTGTAAAGAAGATCGTTGTGGAGACCGCGGACGCGGAGATCGCGGCAGCAGGCATTAAGCTGGAGTACGAGGTTGGTACGATGATCGAGATCCCAAGAGCGGCACTTACCGCGGACGAGATCGCAAAGGAGGCAGACTTCTTCTGCTTTGGTACAAACGACTTGACCCAGATGACTTTCGGTTTCTCCAGAGATGATGCGGGCAAGTTCCTGAACGCTTACTATGACACAAAGATTTTCGAGAACGATCCGTTTGCAAAGATCGACCAGACCGGTGTCGGCAAGTTGATGGAAATGTCGATCAAGCTTGGCAAGCCAGTAAATCCGAATATGCATATCGGTATCTGCGGCGAGCACGGCGGGGATCCGTCTTCGGTTGAGTTCTGCCATAAGATTGGACTTGACTATGTATCCTGTTCACCGTTTAGAGTGCCGATCGCAAGACTTGCGGCAGCACAGGCGGCTATTAACAACAAGAGGAATTAGACAACCATATATTTACTTCTGTACCTTAACGGTGTCGAGAGAG
>CAJUCG010000156.1 GCA_910585065.1 uncultured Lachnospiraceae bacterium | reverse complement strand
GGGGCAATCGCAGATTTTTGTATTTTCAAGCGGGCACTTGAAGCGGACGAGATTGTGGATATGATGTGTGAGACACTTACGGATGAACAGATCCTTGTCCCAGTGGCAGAAAGATATCTGGATATAAGACAGGAGGTTCTCACTGAAGATATCACTCTGCCGACTAGCTTGCTGCGCGGCAGGGTGCGTGTAACCTGGGAGTCAGATAATCCTGAACTGTTGAGCGAGGAAGGGCAGATCGGACAAGTAAAAGAACCAGCGATTGTAACACTGACCGCAAAGGTTCAATTAAATAAGGAAATTCTGCTGCCATCGGATGCCTGTGTAAGAAAACAGTTTACTTTTACAGTAATGCCGAAAGAGATCGCGCCATATACCCTGACCATCCATAAAGATAAGCCTGTGCTTGATATTAGCAAGACCCTTTATGGGCTGTTTTACGAGGATATTAACAACGCGGCGGACGGCGGGATTTATGCGGAGATGGTGAGAAATCGTTCGTTTGAGGCATTCTATTTTGATACTTACGATTTTCATTCCGGGGAGAATGGGCGGTCGCTTGGCAGAAAACATACTCCGCTGCTTGGGTGGTACGGTGATCTTTCTAAGCTGACCGTAAAGAACACGGGTGGACTTGGCGGGATTTTCGGGAAAAGTGATCCGGATGGCAATGTCACTTATGTGGAGGCGGCGGACGGCGCGGTTATTACAAACCGGGGATTTTCAGATACAAGCGAAAATTTTGCCATGCATTTTGTAGATGGCGAGCGGTACCATTTTACTATCTGGGCAAAGTCGGAGAGGCCAACAACCCTTTCGGTGCAGCTTTTGGATGCGCATGGCACTCCGGTAAGCGATCTGGTAAAAATTTCCATAAACGGCGGCTGGAAGAAGTACGGTGTGCAGGAACCCTTAGTGCTTACCGCTAAAAAGGATTGTCTTGGGCAGCTTTGTCTATCCTTTGTGGGTACTACTGCCATCGATATGGTCTCGATGTTTCCGGAGCATGTCTGGGGATATGAAGAAGAGCAGACGAGCAAAAGTGCGCACGCAAACTACCTTGGCAATCCGAATTATCGGCTGCGCCGCGATATGGTGGAGGCGATGCGGGAACTTCACCCGACTTTCCTACGCTTTCCGGGCGGCTGTATTTCGGAGGGTTCCTATATTTGGGACAATGTGTACGACTGGAAAGACTCCGTGGATATTGTGGAAAAACGCAAGGAAAATTACAATGTCTGGGGATATATGATGACTCTAGGACTTGGCTATATGGAATATTTCCAGCTTGCGGAGGATTTAAATGCAGCCCCGCTTCCTGTGATGGCGTGCGGTGTTCTCTGTCAGGCGCGCTCCGACTACGCGAACCCGGCGGGCGGAAAATTGCAGGAAAAATATATTGGCAATTTTACCGATCTGATTGATTTTGCGATCAACACAGATTTTGAGAATAACAGGTGGGCCGCGCTGCGCAGGGCGATGGGGCATGAAGCACCATTTGAATTGCATTATCTCGGTGTCGGCAACGAGAATTGGGGCAGGGAGTTTTTTGCGAGTTTTGAAGAATTTTACGGGCAGATTACAGCCTATGTAAAGAAATTTTATCCGGATTGGGAACTTCATATTATCTCGACCGTGGGCGCGCAGGCGGATGACAGAGCCTACCAGAATGGCTGGCGATATCTGAGCGGAAATCTTACCGGGGATGGCGCGAGAATTCGCTTTACGGATGGGGAGCGCAGTTTTGAGAAGGAAGTGAAGTGGTATCGCGATCAGAAGGATTTTATGGAAACCATTGTGGACGAGCATTATTACCGCTCGAATGAGTATCTTTTAGAAAATGCTGACCGCTACAATTACTATGAGCGCGCCTACCATCCGGACGGGACAGTAAACGATGAGAGAATCAGCAAGGTCTTTGTCGGCGAGTACGCTTCCAGTGACAAAAACACTCTTGCTGGTGCTGTGGCGGAGGCGGCGGTTATGACCGGTTTTGAGCGAAACTCGGATGTTGTGCGCTTAGCTGCAACCGCACCTTTATTTAACAAGGTGCTTACAGACGGCACGTACCGCTGGACACCGGACTGCATTTGGTTTGATGATGAGACCCTTTGGCACACACCAAATTATTATGTTCAGCAGCTCTTTGCGAAATATCTTGGGAAAAAGCTTTTGCATACAGATTTTGCAGAATACCGGGACAAAAAGCGTGTAAAACTTATACCGACGGGCGGGATTGAACTTGTGACTGGAGATGCGGACCTGCTATTGAAGAAATTAACGATAACATCAAATGAGGATGGAAGGGTATGCTTTGTGCAGGATTTTAAAAAGGAATTGGATCAGCATTTTCAACTCTATCCGCATACTTGGTTAGAGCCGGGAAAGGGCGGGCTTCTCTTAAAGGGCAACCGCGAGGTTGCGGGGCTTTATCTGCCGGGGAATTTTAATAATTGTACTGTGACGGCAGTGATTGAGCGTATCTGTGGGGAAGGGGCACTTACACTTGGCGTTGGAGTTTCCGGGATTGACAGGGAGCGGAGCGCGATCCAGTATGTGATTGGCGGCGGTGGAAAAACTGCGGTTAAGGTGATAAAGGATGGCGTGGAAGGCTATATGCTCGGCGATTATTCCTGTGGTCAGGCAGCAGGAAATCTGCGCGCCGCAATTGACGAGGAGGTTGTGACAGGAAAAGAGTACACAATAACTGTGAATTATGGCGGAGTATTCGAAGCACCGGAAAAAGCAAGAAAGTCTTCTTCCGATTATATAAAGGAGGGGTACGGTGCATATCGTCATCTTATTTGCTCGCATAAGGTGGGGGATGTGCAGAGCCACATTTTAGATTATAAGTTAGAGCCATATAACCGCGTAATCTATCATTCAGTGACGGCGGATAAGAAAAAGATTTATGCAAAATTAGTTAATGCGGACAATTATGCAAAATCTCTGGAACTTATCCTTACCCAGGAAACGGAACTCTGCAAGAATAAGACAAATGATACAAATGTAAAGTGGATTTGCCTCGCGGGCGCGCCAAAGCTTGTGCATGAACCAAATGTTAATGGGCGCGGGGCAGAGCGGATTGTTCCAGAAGAAAAAACTTTATCCATGAAGGATTCCAAGCTAACCTTAACACTCCCGGAGAATTCGGTATCGGTAATTGTGATAGAAAAATAAAGAAAGAAAATATTATGGTATAGGATTCTTTAGAATAATATGGTATAATATCGACAGACATTATACCTGTGCTGATTCGTATTCGACCGCAGGAAGAATAATTTCTTTAGCGAATCATGTTCGCTCCCTAGGAGCGATTCATCCCTCGGAGGCATCATATCGGAACGATATGGTATAATGTCGGCAGACATTATATCTGGTTCTCCAAACATGGTATAATGCTGAATACGAAAAAGGAAAGGGGAAGCTATGGATTTTAGAAATGAAAATGGGGTTTTAGTGGCGCGCCGAAATGGGGAAACGCTTAGAATTGAGGCATGGGGAAAGGATTCTTTGCGCGTGCGCGCGACAATGTTTTCGAAATTTACGGGAAGTGATTGGGCGTTGACGGAGGAACCAGAAGCCTTGGCTCCGGAAATCGTCATTGAGACAGACGGCGGCGAGCCGAGAGCGTCCATTACCAACGGCAGGATTAAGGCAACAGTCAATTTTGCGGGCGTGATTACATTTTATCGCGATGAGAAGCAAATTTTGCAGGAATATTACCGCAGTTATGGCGGAACCATCTCGAAGGAGAGCCGCTGCCTAAAGGTGATCAACCGCGAGTGGAAGGGCGTTATTGGCGGCAGTGATTATTCTCTGAACTTAAAATTTGAAAGCAACGACGGGGAAAAGATTTTTGGCATGGGACAGTATCAGCAGTCCTACATGGATCTAAAGGGCTGTGTTTTGGAGTTGGCACAGAGAAATTCTCAGATTTCCGTGCCGTTTGCGGTTTCCAATCTCGGCTATGGTATGCTCTGGAACAATCCAGCAGTCGGTAACGTGACCTTTGGGCGCAATTATACGGAGTGGGTAGCGCGCGCGACAAAGGAGATGGATTACTGGATCACTGTGGCGGATGCACCAAAGCAGATTCTTGCGAACTACACTGATGCGACCGGACATTCGCCGATGTTCCCGGAGGATCGCATGGGACTTTGGCAGTGCAAACTGCGCTATCGCACACAGGACGAAGTGCTTTCGGTGGCACGCCAGTATCAGAAAGAGGGAATTAAGATTGATTTGATTGTTATTGATTTCTTCCACTGGACTGTGCAGGGCGACTGGAAGTTTGACAAGACTTACTGGCCTGACCCAAAGGCGATGGTGGACGAGCTGCATTCAATGGGGATCAAAGTAATTGTATCCGTATGGCCTTCCGTGGATCGCAAGAGCGAGAATTTCTACCCGATGATGGAGAGGGGGCTTTTAATCAAGACCGAGCGCGGCGCGGCGCAAACCTACGACTATCAGGGTGATTGCGTGGAGATCGACCCATTCAACCCGGAGACCAGGGAATATGTATGGGAAGTATGCAAGCGCAATTACTATGATTTCAGCATTGACGCGTTCTGGCTTGACAATTCCGAACCGGATTACGGAGTTTATGATTTTGAGAACTACCGCTACATGGATGCCCCTGCGCTTGAGTGCAGTAATATGTATCCGCAGATGTACAGCCGCATTTTCTATGACAAGATGAAAGATTTAGGTGATGGCAATGTAGTCAATCTTCTGCGCTGTGCATGGGCGGGCAGTCAAAAATACGGAAATGTAGTTTGGTCAGGTGATGTGCCAAGTACATTTGAAGCATTTTATGACCAGTTACAGTGCGGGTTAAATATGGGACTTGCGGGGATCGCCTGGTGGACAACGGATATTGGCGGCTTTATGACCGATGATGTGAATGACCCGGATTTCCGGCAGCTTTTGATCCGCTGGTATCAGTTTGCTGTTTATTCTGCAGTATTTCGTATGCACGGCGACCGCGGACCTTACGATATTCCGGCACTGGATGATCGTGACTGGGGTGGCGGATATCTGCATACTGGTCAGCCAAATGAGCTTTGGAGCTACGGCGAAGACAATTATAAGATTATGAAAAAGTATTATGATATCCGCATCTCGATGCACGACTATATCAAGAGTTTATATAAGGAGGCATCGGAGAACGGATCGCCGCTGATACGCGCAATGTTCTATGAATTCCCGGAGGATAAAACCTGTTGGGAACTTCAGGATCAGTATATGTTTGGAAGCAAATATTTGGCAGCACCAATTTTTCATCTTAATCAGTTTGAGAGAGATGTATACCTCCCAGCGGGCACTTGGAGGCTGACAAGTGATGGCAGTGTATATGAGGGCGGGCAAAATGTTCATGTGGCAGCACCGATCGACTATATGCCAGTATTTGAGAGAATTTAAATAAAAACTAGAAAAACCGCAGAATCAGTACCGGAAGGAGTTTGCAAGAACAAAGCGAACGTAAACTCCTTCCAAGGCTGAGGCACTGCAAAAAATTCTGTGGAACTAAAAATAAGAAAGGATTACAGACATGGATTTGGTTTCAGTTCGCGAGTTGTATCGTGAAAAGGAGAAATATGTTGGAAAAGAAATCACAGTCGGCGGCTGGGTGCGCAGCAACCGCGACTCAAAAAGTTTTGGTTTTATCACATTGAACGATGGCACATTCTTTGAGGCACTGCAAGTCGTCTATGCGGATAAGCTTACAAATTTTGCAGATCTTACAAAGATCAATGTCGGTTCGGCGGTGGTTGTGACCGGGGAACTTGTTGCAACGCCAAATGCAAAGCAGCCGTTTGAAATTCAGGCAGGGGAAGTTGTGGTAGAGGGTGCTTCCACACCGGATTATCCTCTCCAGAAAAAACGCCATACAATGGAATATCTGCGCACAATCACACATTTGCGCCCGCGCACAAACACATTTCAGGCGGTGTTTCGCGTGCGCTCACTGGTTGCCTACGCAATTCATAAATTTTTCCAGGAACGGGACTTTGTCTATGTACACACGCCGATTATTACAGGCAGCGACTGCGAAGGTGCCGGCGAAATGTTTCAGGTGACAACACTTGATCTTGCAAATCCTCCAAAAGATGAAAATGGTGCTGTGGATTATGCACAAGATTTCTTTAACAAGCCGACGAATCTTACGGTAAGCGGACAGTTAAACGGTGAGACTTACGCGATGGCATTTAAAAATATTTATACCTTTGGTCCGACATTCCGCGCGGAGAATTCCAATACCACCAGGCACGCGGCAGAATTTTGGATGATTGAGCCGGAGATCGCATTTGCGGATTTAAAAGATGATATGATCTTAGCGGAGGCGATGTTAAAATATGTGATTGGCTATGTATTAGAACATGCGCCGGAGGAGATGAATTTCTTTAATAATTTCGTGGACAAGGGGCTTTTGGAACGCCTAAATCATGTGATGAATTCAGAATTTGGTCATGTGACTTATACCGAGGCGATTGAGCTTTTGGAAAAGAACAACGATAAATTTGACTACAAAGTGTCCTGGGGCTGTGATCTGCAAACGGAGCATGAGCGCTATCTGACCGAGGAAGTTTTTAAGAAACCTGTTTTTGTCACAGATTATCCTAAGGAGATCAAGGCATTTTATATGAAATTAAATCCGGATGGCAAAACTGTGGCGGCGATGGACTGTTTAGTTCCGGGAATTGGTGAGATTATCGGCGGGAGCCAGAGAGAGGACGATTACGATAAACTGCTTAATCGGATGGAGGAACTGGGGTTAAAGACGGAGGACTATAATTTTTATCTTGATCTGCGCAAATATGGTTCTGCGCGCCATGCAGGTTTTGGCTTGGGCTTTGAGCGTTGTGTAATGTACCTGACCGGAATGAGCAATATCCGCGACGTGATTCCATTTCCAAGAACAGTAAACAATTGTGAATTATAGGTAATTATTTTTAAATTTACTGCGCACAAAAACTGTTGTATATATTTTCTTTTTACAACAGTTTTTGTGCGCATAATATTTTTTCAATTTTTTTGAAAGGGGGACAGATATGCAATTTTCATGGTTAGAGGGGGTCAGTAAAAAATGGAAAGATATTCTTGTGATTGGCAGAACGATTGAGCGGGACGGGAAAAAATATCATATTATTGGGATGACAATGGAAGAATATGGAGAACTTTATATTATAGAGCCATATGAAGAGCAGAAAAGGAGTAATCCGAAAAAGAAGCGTACCCAGCGAATGATGTTAAAAGAGCAGGAAATAGAAAGAACCAGTTATCTAAATTGCCGGGAATTTAAAATTGGCAATAAAAAATTATGTATGCAGAGCGGATGTGGCGGTGTTCTGATGCCTGAAAATTATGAGGAAATCAAACTTTTTCTTGATCTGATGGATGCGGGATGGGAAATTCCGGAGTGGCTTAAAAATGAAGATTGGGGCAGACTGCAATTAATCACTTTAAGAATCGACAATCTGAAGCGTCTTCCAAAATATTCCCCGGATATGCCTATTATGATAAAGCATGGCCCAGCGGCAAAAAAATATTTGCTAAGCAGGGCAAAATCGATTACTATGGAGATAGGAAAGCCAGTTTCTTTTCAATTTACCGCCCATGATGGGGAAAAAGTGCAGTGTTATATAAATAATGTTATGTTGATTGATGTATGGGAGGAGGCAAAGAAGCAGTTTGGCAATGCGAAATATAGAGAACGCTTCACAGAAGAGCAGCTGCAGGAGGTAGAAAATAGTTACTATGAAGCACTCAAGCATAATTGTTCAAAAGGGATGTGCTATCTTGGTATTGAGTATGAATGCAGCAGGGATATCAATCTGCAATTTTATTCCAAAGAGTTTTTAGAGTCCTATCCGGAAACCCACAGCGGAAGTGCTGCTTTTCTTTTGATGCGGTTAAATCCGGAAAAAAAGATAGGAACACATGGTCTTCCATTAAAAGGATATGCCCTTAGCACTCCATTTTCACCGGATACAAAAGAAGTATCCATAGAATTGCTTTTCTATATGGAAAAAGTGGAAGCATGGGAAGAATATGTATAATTATTTTTCGACCATAGTCTGGAAAGTCCGAGAAACTTTGATTTTATAGGATTCTCGGACTTTAATACTTCGATATATGAAATTTTGTTATATTGATAATGGATTATTTGTTTACTATATTCTTTTTTATAGATTAACATTCCGTTACCATAAGGGTCATCTTCC
>CAJUCG010000155.1 GCA_910585065.1 uncultured Lachnospiraceae bacterium | reverse complement strand
GATGTGACAGGACCGCTTATTATTGACTCGACTGCGGTGGTGCAGGGCGATATCAAGGCGAAGGCGATCCAGATCAATAACGGTGCGGTGGTGAATGGTCATGTATCGCTAGATTATGCGACGGGCATTGATCTCAATAATATTTTCGAGGCGAAATAAATGAAACGTGTATTGTTAAAATTGAGCGGGGAAGCACTTGCAGGCGAAAAAAAGACCGGGTTTGACGAGGCGACTTGCCTAAGCGTTGCAAATCAGGTAAAGCAGTTGAGTGGGGAGGGAGTACAAGTCGCCGTTGTGATCGGCGGCGGCAATTTTTGGCGTGGACGGTCAAGCAATACCATTGACCGGGTGCGCGCAGATCAGATTGGGATGTTGGCGACGGTGATGAACTGTATCTATGTCTCCGAGATCTTTCGCTATGTCGGCATGAAAACAAAAGTCTTTACCCCATTTGTACTTGGCGCGATGACGGAACTCTTCTCGAAGGAAGCGGCACAGGAAAGCCTTTCTGACGGGACAGTTATCTTCCTTGCAGGGGGCACGGGACACCCGTATTTTTCGACGGATACGGCGACAGCACTGCGGGCGATCGAGCTGGAGTGCGATATGATTATGATGGCGCGCGCGGTGGACGGAGTCTACGACAGCGATCCGAAATTAAATCCTGCTGCAAAGAAATATGATACGGTATCCTATCAAGAACTCCTTGACAAAAAGCTTGGAATTCTTGATCTGACCGCAACAGTAATGTGTATGGAGAATAAAATTCCTCTTTTGGTGTTCTCGCTGGGGGAGGAGAACGGGATTGTAAAGAACGGCAACGGAACAATCACTGGGACAGTGGTTACTGTGCAATAGTCTAAATTTTAAGAATATGGAGGAATCATATGAACGAGAAGATCAAACCTTTTGAGGAAAAGATGGGAAAATCTCTGGACGCACTCAGGGAAGACTACTCGACGATTCGTGCAGGGCGTGCAAATCCGCATCTGTTAGACAAACTGCGCGTGGATTATTATGGGACACCATCACCGCTTCAATCCGTGGCAAATATTTCCGTCCCGGAGGCGAGAGTGATCCAGATTCAGCCGTGGGAGTCAAAGATGATAAAGGAGATCGAGAAGGCGATTCTCGCATCCGATCTGGGATTGACCCCGAGCAATGACGGGAAAGTAATCCGATTAGTTTTCCCGGAACTTACCGAGGATCGCAGAAAGGAACTGGTAAAAGAAGTAAAAAAGAAAGCGGAGGGCATGAAGGTTGCAGTGCGCAATATCCGCAGAGATGCGAACGACGTGATCAAGAAGGCGGAAAAATCCGGCGAGATCTCAGAGGATGAGCAGGAAAAGATTGAAGATGAAATTCAGAAGATGACAGATAAGTATGTTGAGCTGATCGACAAGGAAATGGAGTCAAAATCGAAGGAGATTATGACAGTATAATTCTGGAATGAGCAGGCGGCAGGCTTGTCTCCTGCTCAAATTTTTTATATATGGATGATTGTATATGAGTATGGAAAATTATGAAATTCCCCGGCATGTTGCGATTATTATGGATGGCAACGGACGCTGGGCGAAAAAGAGGATGATGCCGCGTACCTACGGGCATGCGCAGGGGAGCAAAACTGTTGAAAAAATCTGCGAGGACGCTTACCGGATGGGGATTGAATACCTGACAGTCTACGCATTTTCTACGGAAAACTGGCAGCGGCCCAAGGAGGAAGTTGACACGCTGATGAATCTGCTGCGCGACTATATGAAAGACTGCATTAAAACAAGCAAAAAAAATAATATGCGCGTGCGTATTATTGGGGATATCACAAAGCTTGATACGGATTTGCGGGAAAGTATTAAAAAACTTGAGGAAGCGTCTAGTAAGAACACGGGACTAAAATTTCAGGTCGCGCTAAATTATGGCGGCAGGGATGAGATCCTGCGCGCAGCAAAGAAATTTGCAGAGGACTATGCTGCGGGGGTTCTTCCGGAATTCGGCGCGGTAGGGGAAGCTGATTTTGAAAATTATCTGGACACAGCGGGGATTCCTTCTCCGGAACTTTTAATTCGCACAAGCGGAGAAGTGCGCCTTTCAAATTATCTGCTCTGGCAATTAGCCTATGCGGAGTTTTATTTTACTGATGTTTTGTGGCCGGATTTTGATAAAAAGGAATTACAAAAGGCGATTGAGTACTATAATAAAAGAGACAGAAGATTTGGAGGCGTTTAACTATGTTTGCGGTTCGGTTCCGAAGTTCGTGTATTATTGCAGTCTGTGCGGTACTCGCACTGATTTTGGGAGGATATGTACTTTTTGGGGTGATCCTTTTTGTTTCCCTGGTTGGCATAATGGAGATGTACCGCGTTGTGGGAGTAAATAGGACTCTGGTGGGGGGGATCGGATACCTTGCGTGCATTGTCTATAATAGTCTGCTCCTTGTTGGCGGAAAGGCGTACCGAACAGAATTTTTTATTGCTTTTTTTCTGATTCTGATGTTAGCGTATGTCTTTACCTTCCCAAAGTACCGCACGGAGCAGATCACAATGGTGTTTTTTGGATTTTTTTATGTGGTGGTGATGTTAAGCTTTGTGTGGCAGCTTCGCACAAGTGAGGGCGGTGCATATTTAGTCTGGCTGATTTTTATTGGTTCCTGGGGATCGGATACTTGTGCGTATTTGGTTGGCAGAAAATTCGGGAAACATAAGATTGTGCCGAAGCTCTCCCCAAAAAAGTCCCTGGAGGGATGTATTGGGGGGATGATTGGCGCGGCCGCGCTCGGCGCGCTGTATGGGATGGTGTTTGCAAAGAACCTTACCATTTTTTCCATGCCAATTCTTTCCTGCACCGTTATGGGGGCGGTCTCCTCTGTGATCTCACAGCTTGGCGACTGGGCGGCATCCGCAATCAAACGCAATTATGAGATCAAAGACTATGGCACACTGATTCCAGGACATGGCGGGATTATGGATCGCTTTGACAGTGTAATATTTACTGCGCCGATCATCTATTATCTGGCGCAGATACTATAGGAGATAGGGATGAAGAAATTATCGATTCTTGGCTCAACTGGTTCGATCGGGACACAGACGCTTGAGGTGGTGAGAAATAACAAAGATATACAGGTGGCAGCACTGGCAGTCTGTAAAAACATTGACTTGCTAGAAACACAGACGAGGGAGTTTTTGCCTCGTCTTGTGTGCGTATATGATGCAAAAAGTGCAAAGGATTTAAAGCAGCGTGTGCGCGATCTGCCAGTTAAGATACTGAGCGGAATGGAGGGGCTTATCGCCTGCGCGCTGTGTGAGGAAGCGGATATGGTGGTGAGCGCGGTGGTTGGCATGATCGGCATTCGCCCGGTGATCGAGGCGATCCGCGCAGGAAAGGATATCGCCTTTGCCAACAAGGAAACCCTTGTGACCGCGGGACATCTGATTATGCCGCTAGTAAAAGAATATCATGTAAATTTTCTGCCGGTGGACAGTGAACATTCCGCGATCTTTCAGGCCTTAAAAGGGGGCGGAGGAGAGCCTGCAAAGCTTATCCTGACCGCTTCCGGCGGACCGTTTCGCGGAAAGAAACAGTCGGAGCTTACCAATGTGTGCGTGGAGGACGCGCTAAAACACCCGAACTGGAGTATGGGGCATAAAATTACCATCGACTCTGCAACCATGGTAAACAAGGGACTTGAAGTGATGGAGGCAAGCTGGCTATTTGGTATGCCTGCAAAAAAAATTGAGGTGGTAATCCATCCGCAGAGCGTGATTCACTCAGCGGTGGAATACGCGGATGGCGCGGTGATTGCACAGCTTGGTGTACCGGATATGAGGCTGCCGATCCAGTACGCGCTTTTTTATCCGGAGAGGAGATCTCTTCCAGGAAAACGTTTAAGTTTAACTGATCTTGGCAGTCTTAACTTTGAGAAGCCGGAGCTTAGTGAACTTCCGGGACTTTCCCTTGCCTATGAGGCGATTCGCGCGGGGGGAAGTATGCCAGTTGTCTACAACGCGGCAAATGAGTACGCCGTGGAGAAGTTCTTAGCGCGCAGGATTGGGTTTACAGAAATTACAGATTGGATTGCAAAGGCGATGCAGGCGCACCGGGCAAGGCAGAACCCATCGCTTGAGGAAATTTTAGAGGTGGAGGCATGGACGAAAGAATTTCTTTTTAATGCCCCGCACAGGGAAATTCAAAGTAAAATGAGTCGCAGCATGGAGGCATAGAATGAAGATAGGCAGTATAATTGTAGCAATTTTAATGTTTAGCCTGGTCGTGATTTTTCACGAACTCGGGCATTTTCTCTTTGCCAAGAAAAATGGGATCGGCGTGACGGAATTTTGTCTGGGAATGGGTCCTAAGCTCTTTGGTATAAAAAAGGGAGAAACCTTGTATTCGCTCAGGCTGTTTCCGATTGGCGGCGCGTGTATGATGGTGGGGGAGGACGAGAATGTAGACGATGCGAAAGCATTTAACAATAAAACCGTCTGGCAGCGTTTTCAGGTAATTTTTGCAGGACCGCTCTTTAATTTTATTCTGGCATTTCTTTTGTCGATGATTATGGTGGCGATTGCGGGCTATGATCCGGCGTATGTTGAGGAGGTTTCGGAGGGCAGCGGTGCGGCACAGGCGGGGCTTACGGAGGGAGATCTCATTGTCCGCTATGACGGAAAGAAAATTAATTTCGGGCGCGAGATAGCGGTGGAGGAAACACTATTTAATCCAGTAAAGGATGCGACACCGGTGGAAATCACATACAAGCGCGATGGAAAGAAATATACTACAACTGTAGTGCCGCAAAAAAGTACGCGATATCTGCTTGGAATTAATTATTACAACAATGATCAGCCCATGACCATCAGCCAGGTAGTGGCAGGGTCAGCCTTCGAGGAGGCGGGCATTGTGGCGGGTGATACAATCACATTGGTCGACGGGACAGAGATTGCAAGCGGGGCAGCGTTTGTAGAATATATGGAGAGCCATCCGCTTGACGGTTCCCCTGTCAAGATAGGATATGTACACAACAGCCTGGATTACGAGGCAGAAATTATCCCTAGGGTGAGTGAATCCTACAGTCTTGGGTTTACCTATAATACGGTTACAAGAAAGACGAGCGGTTTCAATGTGATTCGCTACAGCGCGGCGGAAGTAAAATACTGGATTGTCACAACAGTAAAAAGTCTTGGGCAAATTTTTAAGGGCAAAGTCAGCCGAAACGATATTGGCGGACCGGTGCGCATCGTGAGCGAGATCAGCAGCGTGATGAGTGAAGCTTCACCTTATGGTGCCCTTATGGTGATCTTGCAGCTATTGAACTGGTGCGTGCTGTTAAGCGCGAATCTAGGGGTTATGAACCTTCTGCCAATCCCAGCGTTGGACGGCGGCAGACTATTGTTTTTAATTATTGAGGGAATTCGGCGCAAACCGGTCAACCGCGAGAAGGAAGGGCTGATCAACGGAATCTTTTTTGTACTGTTAATGATTTTAATGGTATTTGTATTTTATAATGATATATCTAATTTATTTAGATAGAAATTTATTAACAAAATATGATTGACGATATAAAATTTACAGTGAGAAAGGAAGAAAAGATGGCTCATCGTGATCGGACAAAAAAAATACGGATTGGGGATGTAATTATTGGCGGAGGGAACCCCGTTGTCATCCAGTCCATGACCAACACAAAAACGGAAGATGTGGCAGCGACTGTGCGTCAGATTCTGGAACTTGAGGAGGCGGGCTGTGAGATTATCCGCGCGGCGGTGCCAACGATGGAGGCGGCGTGTGCATTCTCGGAGATCAAAAAGCAGATCCACATTCCGCTTGTAGCAGATATCCATTTCGATTACCGCCTGGCCATCGCCGCGATAGAGCATGGGGCGGACAAAATTCGCATCAATCCCGGAAATATTGGGGATGAGGAGAAGGTGCGGGCAGTGGTTTTGGCAGCGAAAGAGCGGGATATCCCGATCCGTGTCGGAGTCAATAGCGGATCACTGGAAAAAGAAATTATCAAGAACTGCGGCGGGCACGTAAACGCAGATGGGCTTGTGCTAAGCGCGCTCGATAAGGTGCGCATGATTGAAAAGATGGGGTACGATAATTTAGTGATCTCCATTAAATCAACGGATGTGATGATGTGTGTGCGCGCACACGAGCAGATCGCAGAGAAGACAAATTACCCGCTGCATATTGGAATTACCGAATCCGGAACAGCGGAAAGCGGAAATATCAAGTCGGCAGTGGGACTTGGCATACTGCTCTATGAGGGGATCGGGGATACGCTGCGCGTGTCACTTACCGAGAACCCCGTTAAGGAGATCTATGCGGCAAAACAGATTTTAAGGACACTTGGAATGTATAAAGGCGGGATCGAGGTAATTTCCTGTCCAACCTGCGGGCGCACAAAGATCGATCTGATCTCGCTTGCGCATCGGGTGGAGGAGATGGTGCGATGCTACCCTTACCATATCAAGGTCGCCGTGATGGGCTGTGCAGTCAACGGACCGGGCGAGGCGAGGGAGGCCGATCTTGGGATTGCCGGCGGCGACGGCGAGGGAGTGATTATCCGAGGGGGCGAGATTATCCGCAAAGTGCCGGAGGACGCGCTTTTGTCCGAGTTAAAGAAAGAATTGGATGCATGGGAATGCAAATAGTGCCGGAGGAAGAAAATGAAGTTTTTTGAAGCGTTTGATATGATTTCGGTGGAAGATGGGCTAAAGAGTGTTTTTGAGGAGGTTGTTGCCACAAAGGTAGCAGCCTCCAAATTGACAGGGGATATTACAGTCCATATTGAAAGTGCGCGCCCCCTGCCGTATCACGAGAAGAAAAAAATGCTCTATCAGTTGAAAAAACAGCTTTTTTTCGCGCCTGGTACAGTTTATTTTCATGAGACCTGCCGACTTTCCGCGCAGTATAACCAGGAAAATCTCTGGGAAGCCTGCGCGGAAAGTTTTACTGAGGAATTAGCGGAAACCTCAACGGTATTGGCAGGAATTATGCGGAGCGCGAAAATTTCGTTTTCTGGCTCCCATATGATGCTCTTATTGCCGGACAGCTTTATCAACCGAGAGAAAAGCGTGTCGATCCGCCGCTTTTTGGAACAGCTTTATAAGGAGCGTTTTGATCTTGCACTGACAGTCACATTTGATTATACTCCCATTCCAAAGGAGGAGAAAAGAGAAGAATACGAATTTGTTCCAGTGCCGGAGCGACTGCGGGCAGTACTGATGGCAGGAAAAGAAAAGGGGGAGGCGATCGGTGGAAAACCGGTTGGATGGAAAGCAGAAAAAAACTCTACAGCAGTAGAAAATACAAAAAAGGCAGGAGCTGGAAAGGTATTTGACGCAATGCCATTACCCGTTTTACCGCAGGAGATGTCAGCCGTTTCTTCTGGAAATGGAAAGACAGAAAAACCGAAGGATCAAAAATTTGAGGCGCGCGCACCGCAAAAGGATGCCTGGCAGGGAAAATTTTCCAGTGGAGCCTACCAGAAGGGGAGATTTGGGAAAAAAGAAATTCCAAGCGACCCCGCAATTTTCTATGGGCGACCGTTTGACGGCGATGCCATTCCGATTGTCGAAGTGCAGGATGAGATCGGAGATGTGGTATTAAACGGCAGGATTTTAAAAATCGATGTGCGCGAATTAAAAAATGAAAAGCTGCTTTATATTTTTGCTTTTACTGATTTTACAGATACTATTCAGGCCAAGCTTTTTGTACGCGCTGAGCAGAGGGAGCAACTTTCCGAGAAACTAAAGGAGGGCGCGTTTATCAAGCTTAAGGGCATGGCGATGCTTGACAAATATGATCATGAAATTTCGATTAGTTCCATTGTGGGGATCAAGGAAATTCCAAGTTTTATTCAAAAGCGAAAAGATACCGCCAGCATAAAGCGTGTGGAATTGCATGCACACACTACATTGAGCGATATGGATGGGGTAGTTTCACCGGAGGATCTGATAAAGACAGCATTCGCCTTTGGACACCCGGGCATTGCTATCACCGATCACGGGGTAGTCCAGGCCTTTCCTGTGGCAAATCATGCCATTGATATTAAAAAACTAAAAGATGAGGAGGAAATTGCGCGCGCGAAGGCTTTTAAAATTATCTATGGGATGGAAGCGTACCTTGTCGATGATCTTGAGGAGATTGTGCGCGCCGACAAAGGGCAGGAATTAAAATGTCCCGCCATCGTCTTTGATATCGAGACAACGGGCTTTAGCAACCAAAATGATAAGATTATTGAGATC
>CAJUCG010000154.1 GCA_910585065.1 uncultured Lachnospiraceae bacterium | reverse complement strand
CTTCGTATGAGAAAGCGGCAGCTTTAACTGACTGACCCTAATCAAATTTATCCCTCCTGCCTGGCACGGTTTCTTCTTTACCTTTTTTTCTTGACCTCTTCTTCTTTGCAAGAAGTCCCTCCGCCGCCGCAAGCCCCGACATCCACGCCCACTGCAAATTGTATCCGCCGCAGGTGCCGTCAATGTCCGCAAGCTCCCCGACAATGTAGAGGTTTTCCGTCAATTTTGACTCCATTTCCGCAACCTTAATCTCTTCTAGATCCACACCGCCCGCTGTGACCTGGGCACTTGCAAATTCATTTGTCCCGCAGATTTCCAGACAAAAATACTTCATTGTATGCGCAAGGCGCGATGCAGGGGCAAAACCCTCTCTGAACCCTGCCGCAGAAAGCAACACCGCCAGAAGCTTTGCGGGAAGCATCCCAATTAAAGCCTGAGAAGGGGTGCGCTGCGGAAAAGCCGCAAAGTATTTTAAGATTATTTGCTGTAAATCATTTTCGGAAATCTCCGGGAAAAAGTCAAGGAAAATTTCAATTTTTTTGTGAGTTTCCTTTTCCGAAAGTACTTTAGAGGCAAAGCGCGACAATTGCATGGTCGGGATACCGGAAAGTCCACTCTCCGTAAATAAGATCTCCCCCCGCTCACTCCACTTTCTCTTTTGTTCACCATCGGCAATCTGAAGTGTGACTTTCGCCTGTACCCGCACGCCAAAAAGCTGGGAAAGCTCCGAATTTTTCGCACGAAGCTGCACAAGTGCCGGGACGGGAGGAATAATTCGATGACCGAAATACTCTGCCAGAGCATAGCCGAAGCCATCTGCCCCGCTGATATTTCCGGCGCAGCCCCCAGTGGCAAGCACAAGGAATTCCGCTTCAAAATAAATCTCATACGGTTCGGAAAGCTTTGGCTTCCCGCTTTTTTTCCCATCTTTTTTTGGTTTCCCTGGAAGGAGTATATCGCGCCGAAGAGCCGTGAGAAAAAAGGCGGGCGCGTCACCTTTTTTTTCTCTGGAAACTGCTTTTACATACGTATTTTCATAAATTGGTACATGAAGCTCTTGCAGTCGTATCACAAAGGCCTCCCGCACCGAAGCGGACTGCTCACTATTTGGATACCAGTAGCCATCCCTTTGTTTTGCAAGGATGCCCAAATCTTCAAAAAACTGAAGGATATATGGGACATCAAAGCGCGCAAGCAATTGTATTGCCGCTTCTGGATGCTCCCCGCGATAACATTCTATAGATTGGAAATTATTGGTAAAATTGCATTTTCCATTTCCCGTTGCCAACAGTTTTTTTCCCGGAATATCGTTCGCTTCCAAAAGCGCGACATCCGCACCACCCTCTGCTAGGCGCGTTGCTGCCGCCATGCCGGACGCGCCCGCGCCCACCACGATCACACTATGTTTTTTTCCCGATATCATTAAAACCTACTTTCTTAACTTGAATAACTTTCAAGCAGCGAGAACAATTCCTCCTGCGTCTTTATCTGGATTCCGTTTAGCAGCGCGAGGCGTTCCTCCTCCCCCAGATCAAAAGCTGAGATTCCTGTGTACTCATAGACCGTCTTGCGATCGCTGTGATACACAATAATTTCTCCGTTCTTTACCGCGACATAATACAAAAATTCAACTTTATCCGCATCGTAGGTCTTGCGCATAATCACCCGATCCTTAGAGAAGGAAATTAATTCATTGGTTATCAGCCCTTTCTCGCGCTCGGATAAAGGCATATTTTCCATCTCCTCCGCCAAATATGCAGAAAGCTCATCCCGTGTCATCCCGATCATTGCGGAGTCCGGCATAATTTCCTGCATGGAAAATACACCTGTTACTGTATCAAAAGTTTCAGAAATAATCTTTGTTGTTGTCAGAACCCTCTCCCCCATTATCTGGTTTGCCTCAACCGCATCCTCCTGTCCATTATGCTCTGTGCTTAGATCTTCCTGCGGCGTTGGCTCCGGAACTTCATCGGAAGTCTGCGGTGTCTGAATCAAAGTATCCTGATCTTCTACCCCATTTGGCATCATCTGTCCGGTAAGATTAGTAAACATACGCTCCGCAAGCCTCATCTGCTCATCAAAAAGTGCGTCCATACTCTGTTTGCTCTCCAGGCGGCGCAATTTATTTAACGCGCTGCGGTAACTCATATAATAGCACGCAGAAAACATCACCCCTAATGCTAACACAAAAGAACTATATCGAACAACCCGTTTCATCCTGTCCTCCTTTTTTGCTTTTGTTAAAAGTATGGACAGGAAAAGATTACTTTATTCCACATCTTGTGCGGGAGACGTTAATTTTACCGCATTTCAAAGAGTACTTTCAATAAGCCAGCAAAGAAAAAGGAGTACAGATCTTATCTGCACACCTTTTTCTTTTTTTACATTCAATCCTGCCATAGGCTTATACTTATTACTGCTTTGTAAATGAGATATAACCGTAATGTGGTGTAGGATAATCCGTAAGCCCCAGCGCGTAATTCAGTGATGACATTAAATATACATTATCTGCAATTGTTCCGGAACCCTTTCTCGCCGGATCCACTACAAGATAATCATCTCCGTCCTTTCCCACGGCTAAGATCCAGTGGTGGGTTACTTCTTTATTCTTTGTGGAATGTACAGCAATAACAATTGGTAAACCTTCCGATACTGCTTTGTCGATAGCCGCCTTCTCCTTGATAATCATTTAGGTTGATAGTTATCTTACTTTTGGGTTATTTTAACTATGTAAAAAATAATTTAAGTATTTAAAGTTAATGATTAAAAAATAACCGTCAAATTATTGTCAGCTTACAATTATATAATAATGTGTATTTTATTTATTGTCAACTTACAATTATATAATAATGTACATTTTATCTATTGTCAAGCTTTCCAGTACTATTCTTGAGTGTATTCAATGTACCTTACTCTGCCATTATTTTTAATAGCATTTGAACATTGGACATTATATTACAATGCTTTTTAGCAAAAAATAAAATTTAGGACTTGTCGGAAAACGAAAATCCACGCCTCTGCGATTCGCTAAAATTATCAGAGGCAGGATTCAAGTTATTACTTTATTCCATTTTCTTCTTTTGGAAGGAGGCGCAATTTGCGGAGCGAGCGAACCAGCACTCTGCCTTTTGGAAACCCTGCAAGTTCCTGTTCACCGATTGTTCTCGTCGCTACGAGCAGTCCGCCGTAGCAAAAAAGTGCCGCCATAATTGCCGTTACCAGTGCGGGCAGGGGACGCGGTTGAAAAAAATATACCCCGTGATAGGTAAGGTAAGCCACAGCCCCCATAATGGCAGCACACAAGGACGGCATTAAAAAGGTTGTCCGTACCTCCTGCACATAATATGCATATTTTCGAATTCCCCTCCAGTTTAATATACATACGCCGAGCGCGTAAGTGATATTGCCAAATACCAGTCCATACACGGACAGATGAAATATTTCTAATAATACAAAGAGTACTACAACATGCAGCACCAAGGAGAGTGCCGCATGGACGACGGGCAGACGCATCCGGTCAATTCCCTGCAGTATCCCGTTAGTCAATGTCGAGTAGGCAAAGAAGACAATGGCGATCGATCCGATCTGCAAAAGCTTCGCGCTTAATTCGGTTTCTGTACTTGGAAAGAGTACCATAATAATCGGCTTCGCAAGAACCGCCATCCCAACAGCAGCAGGAATTGCGATCAACATATTGAATTTGACAGAGGAGGCAATCTTATCCCTCACCCCGTCGTCATCGCCCATAACATACGTATTGGCAAGTGCCGGCACAATCGAAGCACCAAGTGCTGTTGCAATTGCTACCGGAAGATTGGTTAACATCCGATATTTATTAGAGTAGATCCCCCACAAAAACGCTGCATCCTGCACCTGCTGTCTGTCCATCACCTGTCCGAACACCGTGTTGTCTACCGTCCCGCTTAACTGGTAGATCGTCTGACTTAAAATAATCGGAATCACCGTGTAGATCAACAGGCGCATCACCTCGCCCGTACCCCTCTGTGCGTTGGATAAATCTTTTCGAACCCGCCGTTTAATATAGCGGCGGTTGATTGCATAAACGCCAAGAAGCGCGCACAGTCCTGCAACTGCCCCCGCCAATGAGCCAAGGGTTCCCCCGGCTGCGCCGTAAGCCTCCATATCCACAGAGGCATTGTGCGCCTGCATTAATTTATATGCGGCAAGGACACTGACTAAAGCGTTTACTCCCTGCTCAATAAGCTGCGAAAACGCCGTCGGAACCATGGTATGCTTGCCCTGAAAATACCCGCGGAACACTCCCATAACTGCAAAAACAAAAATGGTCGGCGAAAGCACTCGCAGAGGGATCGCCACCGGCGCACTCTTTACCATAGAAGCCCAGACACCCGCAAAGGCGTAGACAAAAAGGCTCATCAAAAGCCCCACGCCCCCCGAAAGTTCAAGCGCGCACAAAAAGACTTTGTGCGCGTTGCGGTACTGTCTTTTTGACTCCATGCTGCTGACTAATTTTGACACGGCAGTTGGAATGCTGTAGGAAGAGAGAATTAGCGCGAGATTATACAGTTCGTATGCGGAACTGTAATACCCCATACCGGTATCGCCCACAATATTGGTTAGCGGAATGCGGTAGAGCATCCCAATAAAGCGGGAGGCAATCGATGAAATCGCAAGAATGCTCCCCTGAATCAGGTAATTATTTTGTTTCGTTTTTCCCATCAGTACTATTGCCCTTCCTGCCCGATCGTAATATGTTTCTCACGGCTTTGCGGGAATACGGCGATATACGTCTTTCCGGGATTGATCGTAAGCTCTTCTCCGTCCGCCCCGTAGTACCGCATAAAGCGTGTCTTTTCCTTCTTTACCCAGCTTATAGGCATACAAACGCCGTTTGTAATATAATAGCCTGTCCCTTTTGCGTCCTCAATATCCATGGTTTGATAACCATTTTTATCAATATTCCACTCATCGACGAATTGGATAATCAGATTCTTAAAGGTTAATGACTCGCCGGTATTATAGTCGGTATGCACTTTGTCAAACTGGTAGCGGGTATAGAGCTTTGTCTGCTCGTCATAAGTAAAATACGGCGAGGTATAGGCGGAGAATCCAAGGGTAAGTTTCTCTGCCTCCTTGATATCCGTTCCCATAAAGACCGTATCCTCCTCAAAAAAGCGGAAGTGGGCTTCATAACCCTCCTCGTACTCCGTGCGAAAATTTGCCTTTTTCACTGCTGCCAAAATCCCGGAGAGCGAGGCAAATGCATTGTGCGGAGCCTTGATGGATTTGTCGCGGTAAAAGCTTGAAACACCCACGCCGTACATTCCGGTAATATGATCGATCCCTAGCTTTTTCATTTTGCGTGTCGCATAGCTTGTCTCCCCGAAATGGACAAAGATCGCATCATACTCGTCCGCAAAGCTTACAAAATAATGCCTTGCACTGCGTACCGAGCCAAGTCTTTCTGCGGTTAGACTCCCTTCTGCTATTTTGGAAAAAATTGCCAAAAACCTTGTAATTCCTGCCTCTGTTAGTGCTTCATACACAATATCGGCATCTCCTATTCCGCTCTGCGGACTTGCGACTTTAATATTATTTAACATCACCGCATATGGGCGGGTTTCAATCTCATCCTCATCGATCCACTCTCCGGTCAGCATACTTTGCTTTTTTCCCTCATATGGATTTGGAACTTCTGTCGGAAGCGGGGTTGGCGTTAATGTTGGACTGGGGGCTGGCGTTAATGTTGGCGCAGGAAACCCATAGTCGGAAATCTTCTCTAAAAGACTCTTTTCCTCCCCCTCCTTCTCCTTCCCGCAGCTAGAAAAAGTGCTTAGGCACACCGTCAAAAAAAGAAAAAGCGCGGTAATTTGTATCTTGCTCTTCCATATTCTATTTTTCATCGCGTCAACCCAATTCCTTCCAAAATCGCTTCCTGCCGTCTCTCCATTTCCTCCCTTTCCCCGTCCGCCATATGGTCATAGCCAAAGAGATGAAGCATACTATGTGCAACTAAAAATCCTAACTCCCGCTCCCTTGTATGTCCGTATTCCTCTGCCTGCGAGAGGATCTTCTCCACCGAAAGCACAATATCTCCCAAAAGCAGCTCTCCCGTCTCCGGGTGAAAACAGTCCATCCGTTCCTTTAAGGAATCAAAATCTGCGGGTGTCTCATAGTCCGATGCCGGAAAGGAAAGAACATCCGTCGGCGCGTCTATCTTCCGGTATTCCCGATTGATCTCGGCAATGGACGCATTGTCCGTAAACAGAACATTAACTTCTGCCTCGTAGGGGCAATGTTCGTACTCAATAGCCGCTAAAACAACGCGGCGAACGATATCCTCATAAGCAATATCTAACATAATCTCTGTCTCATATTCTATACCAATTGTCATAAGTTCCCCCTTTTCCTTCGCAGAATTGTCAGATACAAATGGATAAGCAGTGCCGCGCTCCCCTGTATCGCGGCTGTGGCAAACAGCTCGCGGCCAAGGATTAAAAGGGCTTCTCGGTCAAAAACGCTTGTCCGCAAAAAATACAAGATCGCTGTCACTATACCGCCAAGTACAAGCACGCGGAAAAGATACCTCTTCTCCCACAGAAAGCTTGCCAGAAGGCAGAGTACAAGTCCAAGCATTAAAAGAGATACTGCCTCCAATTTGCTTTCCCCACCATTTAATACTGCAAGTGCCCAAAATCCTGCGGCAAATAAAAATCCTGCGCCTAATTCCACAAGTGCCGCGATCAAAACTGCACCGAGATAAAAGATTGGCGGCAGTTTATACGTGTCATAGAAAAACGCGAGCGGCAGCCCAATTCCCATACAGACAAAAATAACCTGCCGATAATATGGTCTGCGCGCGAGCCACTCTCTGAAACGCTCCAGATAAAATATGGTTATCCCGCAAAAAAACACGGTAAAAAGCACGGAAAAAATGATTTCTCTTCTCCCGCCCCCACAAAACATCTGGCAGAGTCCTGCCTCTATAGGCGGTATAATAAAAAACAAGATCACAAAGGCTTTTGCCCCTTTTTGTTTATTCCTTTCCATGCTTTATCCGATTCCTCTCCACTTTTACCATCCGCCCAGGACGGACAGTCTTCTTTTGCTGTTGTTTCTTCTCATAATTATCGTATGCCACAACAATCTTTTGGACGAGCGGATGCCGCACCACATCGCTGCTTGTCAGGAAGGAAAATCCGATCTCATCGATCCCTGAAAGAACCTTCATCGCCACATCAAGACCGGAGAGCTGTCCGGCAGGAATATCCTTCTGCGTTAAATCACCCGTAATCGCAACCTTTGATCCAAAACCGATGCGCGTCAGAAACATTTTCATCTGTGCGGGGGTGGTATTCTGTGCCTCGTCAAGAATAATAAAGGCATTGTCAAGGGTTCTCCCCCTCATATAAGCGAGCGGTGCGACCTCAATCAGACCCTTCTCTACGTTTCGCAGATAACTCTCTGCCCCCATAATCTGATAGAGTGCGTCGTAGAGTGGTCTAAGATAAGGGTCTACCTTGCTCTGGAGATCTCCCGGCAAAAATCCTAATTTCTCCCCGACTTCAATCGCTGGGCGCGTCAAGATAATTCGGCTTACTTCATCGTTCTTAAACGCGGTGATCCCCATCGCCATTGCCAGGAAGGTCTTGCCCGTTCCGGCAGGACCTATGCCAAACACAATCATTTTTTGCCTGATCTGATCCACATATGCTTTCTGTCCAAGTGTCTTTGGCTTAATCGGTTTTCCGGAAACTGTATGACAAATCAGATCTCTGTCGATCTCAAGCAGTGCGTCCGTCTTTTCTTCCATATTTAGGGAAATGGCATAATTGACGCTCTGTTCGGTGATCTCCCCTCCCCCGACAGCGAGAGCCAAAAGTTTTTCAAGGACTGCACACGCCTTCTCTCCCGGACCTGGCTCCCCGATAATCTTGACTTTTCCATCCCGTGAAATTAGGCTGACATGGTATGTCCTCTCGATAATCTTTGCGTAAACATCGTACTCCCCAAATATCTTTTTCTCATATTCTGCGGGTATCTCAATTGTTTTCTGTGTTATTCCCATCTTCGTTCTGAAACCTCCACTCCTCTGGCTTAATCCTGCGGTATTCCCACGCGCTCTCGTTAAAGATAAGCCGCCCCTCCAAGATACATTTCGTCTTTGTAAAACGAGCGCCTTTGTTCATCAAGGCCCACTGTGCTTGGATGATGGGATAGACTTTCTTTTAAGGAGCCACTTCTAACCTCCAGTCAGAAGGCCTTCCTGTGCTCCAGCCATGGAC
>CAJUCG010000153.1 GCA_910585065.1 uncultured Lachnospiraceae bacterium | reverse complement strand
CAAGGATAGATGTCCCCTTTTGCGTTAATATAAACAGAATGTTGTGCTGCATCACAAAAATCAATCTCTAAATCATTTTTTATATGATATTTCATGTTTAAATAATATGTCAAAAAAGGAGTTTCTAAATCAAATGATATCTTTTTTATCAAGTCACTCTTGTAAAACTCCATGCAAATATTTTCTATCTCATTTAAATATTGATCTTCTTCTAATAAAAGATCTGTACCGCATGCCCTGCCACTTTCTAAAATTCGATTAACCCGAACATAATCTACGCCTTGCAAAAGAAGTTTATGTATCAATATATGTATACTTTCACAATTTAAACGATTAATTACTATATTAACTCCTATCATCATTTTATCATCTGTTCTATATTTTAAAAGGCTATTCAAAAATGCTACTGATTTATCAAAAGAACCTATGCCCCGCACCTCATCATTTTCTTTTTTTAATCCATCTATACTGATTGAAATATTTCTAATCGGCTTTTCAGTCAAATATTTTGCCACCCCATCTTCAAATTGTCCATTTGATATCAAAGAAACCTCGACCAGATTTTCTGCCAAATAATTAAGAAGTATATCTAATTTATCATACAGTAAAGGTTCTCCCCCTAACAAATCAACTTTGGTAATCGTATATGGAATTTCTTTTAAAATTGACACGAAATCTGTATCCACTCCATTCGTAATAAGAGAATCATTTGCATTTCCGCAGTGCTTGCATTTTAAATTGCATTTTTCTGTTAAATCAATCGTTGCTTTCAATCATTTTACCTCACTTTTAATGAATTGTCACTTTCTAATTATTTGTCATGTTATCAACTTTCTCTTCTTTACGCAATGATTTTGAAATCAAATTTTTTCAGAAAATAATCAATATATTTTTTTCTATTTCAACTATCACTTTACAATTCAATTTTCTTTATTAAATATTTATTCCAATTCCTTCTTCCGATACAGCACTACAAACAAACCTCCCGCAATCACCATCCAGAATTTTTAGTTTTACCCATTCCTTGACAGCTCCCCTACCAAAATTCTAAAATTCTCACCTGCCCTGAATAGGTAAATTCTGCAATCTTTGCAATCCCATGATGAAACACTAACAACACTAGCAAAAGTACATACACCATCACCATTATTGGCAGCGCGACCAAAGTTGCTGCCATCTGATTTTTGCTTCCAACCCCTATCGCCCCGCCAAGCAGACAGGCAAAAAATACATAACATCCAATCCCAAAAAGATACTGTCCCAGCATTACATTCGCCATCAGTAAAACCCACAGCATATTTTTTATTTTTTTCCTTCAACCATCTTAATGTTTCCACAAATTAAGCTGTCATTTCCCCTTGCTTTTCCCTCCAGTTAATGGTAAGATAAACCATACAGTAACTGTATGATTAAGAAAGGAATCCTGCACGAGGCCTCCTACGGCTCGATAATTCCGGTTGCCAGTCTGCGAAAAGGAGAATTTGATCGCTGCACCAAACTGTTTATTGAAATTCCTTTTGTAAAACAGGGAAGTATAATGCAAATGCAGGAGAAGCAGGAAAATATCCGCGCACTTTTCACCGGGAAACTTGGGATAAAATTCTCTCACGCTATAAAGCCATCCTTGATTATGCAGAAAAACATAAGCTGAATTATACATAAATGAAAATGTTATTGACCGGATCGAAGACTATATTGTACAAACTGAAGTCCCCATCAGAGAGTAAAAACCATAATTTGCACTTGTTTTTCAAAAACTGCTTGTCAAACAAATACTTCCATGCTATAATATAAGGTTAATCACAAGAAAGGAGGAATTATCATTGTTATTGACAATCACATACGAAGGAGAAAACACAAAAGATCTTGGATATCTGCTGCATAAACATCCCGATCGGGCGCAGCAATTTGAATTAAGTTACGGAAAAGCATATGTCTTTTATCCGGAGGTTACAGACGAGCGCACAAGTGCCGCGCTCCTTTTGGATATCGACCCCATTGACCTTGCAAGAGGCAAACTTGGCAGTAAGGACGGGGGACTGTTTGACTATGTAAATGACCGACCATATGCATCCACTTCCTTTCTCAGCACCGCAATCTCCCGCGTCTTCGGGACGGCGATGAACGGCAGATGCGACGAAAAACCGGAACTTGCAAATACACCGATTCCTCTTACTGCGGAATTATTTTCCCTAAAGGATGGCAGGGAAACAAATCTTGCGCGCCAGCTTTTTGAGCCGCTCGGCTACACGGTAACAACGGAACGTGAACCGCTCGATACACAATTTCCAGAATGGGGAATGTCCCCCTACATCCATCTTATTATTCGCGGAACTGTTCGGCTCTGTGAATTATTAAATCACCTCTACGTTCTAATCCCTGTTTTTGATAAGCAAAAACACTATTACATTGCGGAGAGCGAAATCAAAAAACTTCTTGACCATGGCAGAGGATGGCTGACCACCCACCCGCACAAGGAAAAAATCGCGCGCCGATATTTTTCCACAAGAGAAAGTTACGCGAGAAGGGCAATCGATATTCTGCTTGCTGACGAGTCCGAGGAGGAAAACGAGCTATTCGATACGGAGGAAAATATCACAGAAAATAAAGAAGAAATCGGGACGGAGGAAAAAGAAACCAGCTCCACAGATGCCGGCACGATCAGCGCAAAAAACAAAAAGACATCTCGTTCTCCACTGAATACTCTGCGGCTAAGAACAGTGAGGGATGCCGTACTTGCGAGCGGGGCTTCGACAGTGATCGATCTCGGGTGCGGGGAAGGGAAACTGACCTCCCTTTTGTTAAATGAACCGCAGATAAAACAAGTTGCCGCCTGTGATGTCTCCACAGCAGTATTAGAAAAAGCGGCAAAAAACCTGCGCCTTGACCGAATGCAGCCCTTCCGAAAAAATAAATTGGTGCTGATGCAGGCTTCCCTGACCTACAAAGACAAACGTTTTGAAGGTTTCGACTGCGCCTGTGTGATCGAGGTAGTTGAACATATTGAACCTATGCGTATCCCTGCATTTGAGCGCGTACTCTTTGAATTTGCCGCGCCAAATACTGTGATTCTCACCACGCCAAACAGGGAGTATAATTCCAATTATGAGAATATGCAGGAAAATACCCTGCGCCATAATGATCACCGTTTTGAGTGGACAAGAGAAGAATTCTCAGAATGGACAAAACATATCTGCGATCGCTTTGGCTATCACTGCAAGATAACGGGAATTGGCGATTACGATGAAACTCGCGGCAATCCGACACAGATGGGGGTGTTTACAAAAAATGGAAAATTATAATATAGAGCTGCCCGAATTTTGTCTTGTCGCCATGATCGGCGGAACTTCTTCGGGAAAAACCAGCTTTGCCAACCGGCATTTTCTGCCGACAGAAGTCCTCTCCTCCGATTTCTTTCGCGGGATGGTCTGTGATGATACCAATGATCAAAATATTTCTGAGGATGCGTTTGATCTGTTGTACTATGCTGCAAATAAGCGGTTAAATCACCGAAAATTAACGGTGATTGATGCCACGAACCTTCACCAGGAAACAAGAAAGCAAATTGTTTCCATAGCAAGAGAACAAAATGTCCATGCCGCCGCCATCGTGCTAAATCTGCCGGAGGAAATACTGCAAGAAAGAAATAAACTGCGCCCGGACAGAAATCTTCCGGAGCGAGTGATTCGCCAGCACTGCCGTGAAGTAAAACGCAGCATTCGCGGGCTGAAGAGGGAGGGATTTCGCTTTGTCTATATTATCAATTCCCTAGAACAGCTTGAACACACAGAGATTATCCGCACAAAATTATGGAATGACAAAAAAGATGAACACGGACCTTTCGATATTATCGGGGATATTCACGGATGTTTTGATGAACTTACCCTGCTCCTTGAGCGGCTCGGCTATGCCAAAACAGAGGGCGGCTACACCCATCCGGAGGGCAGAAAAGCGGCATTTCTCGGCGATTTCTGCGACAGGGGACCAAAAAATGTCCAGGTACTTCGCCTGGTGATGAATATGGTAGAAAATGGAAATGCCATTGCCATTCCCGGCAATCACGATGCAAAACTGCTTAAATATCTTCGCGGCAAAACTGTTTCTGTAACACATGGCATGAACAAAACCATTGCTGAGCTGGAAGCTGAGGGCGAAGAATTCAAAGCCAAAACTACAGAATTTATTGACGGGCTAATTAGCCACTATGTACTTGATAACGGAAAACTTGTGATCTCCCATGCGGGGTTGAAACAGGAATATATCGGGCGCACTTCATCAAGAATACGCGAATTCTGTCTTTACGGGGAAACCACCGGAGAAACGGATTCCTACGGACTTCCCGTTCGCCTTGACTGGGCGGCGGATTACAGGGGGCGCGCAACCATTGTCTACGGGCATATCGCGGGCAGAGAAGTAAAATCCCTAAATGGTACTTACTGTATTGATACTGGCTGTGTATATGGCGGAAAATTAACGGCATACCGCTATCCGGAACGCGATTTTGTTCAGGTGGAGGCAAGAGAAGAATACTACGCTCCGGAAAAACCACTTGAAAGCCAAGGCGATGAGGAGATGGGCGATCTGCTTACCGCGGACGATTTCAACCATAAACTGCATATTACAACAAAGCTGCTTCCCTCCATTGATATCCATGAAAATAATTCCTGTGCCGCACTGGAAATTATGTCGCGCTTTGCAGCGGATCCGCACTGGCTTATCTATCTGCCGCCGACAATGTCGCCCTGTGAGACAAGCGAATTAGACGGTTATCTGGAACATCCTTTAGAAGCATTTTCTTACTACCGCAGCAGGGGAATAAAAAATATTGTATGCGAAAAAAAACATATGGGTTCCAGGGCGGTAATTATCCTCTGCCGAAATGCGGGGATAGCCAGGGAGCGATTTGGCATTACGGACGGCACCAGAGGAATTATCTACAGTCGGACAGGACGGCGTTTTTTTGACGAATTGCAGACGGAAGAAGCACTGCTTAACCGACTTGATGATGTCCTGACCAAAACTAAGTTCTGGACGGATTTTACAACGGACTGGGTATGTCTTGATACGGAGCTAATGCCATGGTCACAAAAAGCGCAGGGCTTGATTCGCTCCCAGTACGCCGCGACCGGAAACGCGGGGAGTATGGGGCTCTCCGCCGCAGTGCGGGCACTTACTAAAGTCTGCGGGCGCGGGACGAATGATTATTCTCTTTCTCCGACGGGTACGGGACAGAATATAGATCTCACTGCACTGAAAAATCGCTATATTACAAAACAGGAAGACATGGCACGCTATATCAAAGCATATCGCGAATACTGCTGGACGGTAAAAAATATTGATGATTTTCGAATTGCCCCATTCCATATCCTAGCTTGCGAGGGCAGAGTATTTTCAGAAGAAACACATCAATGGCATATGGAAACCATCCAAAAATATATTGTGGGAACCGACCCTATTTTTATGGAAACACCATATTTATGTGTGGATACCGAAAATGAAATCAGTGTGGTAAGTGCAGTAAATTGGTGGCTTACCCTCACAAAAAATGGCGGCGAAGGTATGGTGGTCAAACCGGAAACCTTTATTGCAAAACAAAATGCCAGCCTGCTTCAGCCTGCGGTAAAATGCAGGGGAAGAGAATATCTGCGCATTATCTACGGGGCAGAATATCTTGAACCTGACCATTTAAAACGCCTGAAAAAACGTTCGCTTAGCCGCAAGCGCACACTGGCATTAAAGGAATTTTCCCTCGGCATGGAATCTCTAACTAGATTTGTGCAGGGCGAGGCACTCTACAGGGTACATGAATGCGCTTTTGGCGTGCTTGCACTCGAAAGCGAGCCAGTGGATCCAAGGCTATAAAAAAGCTATAAATTAAGAAGAACTGCACACCCTTCTGTCAGAATAGTGTGCAGTTCTTCTCTAAATAAATATCTAAGGTCAACCATCCAAAAAATCCTTTCGGTAGTCAACACCAAAATATTCTGCCAACTCTTTCATCTGGTCATCCCGGATGGTATTTATCCGGGGCAGATGGGCAGTAAGCATATAGATTTGAGCAGCTTTTTCCACAGTTTCAATCAGACCGAAAGTCTCGTCCATGGTTTTGCCTGCTCCGTAGATGCCGTGCATTCCCCAGATCACCAGCCGAAATTCCCTCATTTTTTCCGCCGTGGCCTCACCGATAGAATTGGTGCCACAGAGCATCCATGGCAGCACACCAATGCCGTCAGGAAAGACTACAATGCACTCGGTACACATCTCCCACAATGTATGGGTAAATTTCCTCTCGTCCAGTTCATGGACAAAATTCATCGCCAGAGTGTGAGTGGGATGACAATGCATAACCACACAATTTTTCGGATCAACGCTCAATCTTGCCATATGACTCATCAGATGGGCAGGAAATTCAGAGGTGAACTTACCGCCATCGGAGTAACCCCACAAAAGTTCCGCAGTCTGACCATCGGCGGCAATACGAACAATGCCTAAGTTGTTTTCCGGATCGGCATCAATATTCTTAAAATACTTGCCGGTGCCGGTAACAATAAAGATTTTCCCTATCAGTGGCGCAGCGTCAAACCCCAGGGGAATGATGCGCTTGACCTCGTTCAAATCCAGGTACTCTGCCACTTCATTTGTATCCAGCAAATAACTGATATTGCCGCCGTTGCGCTCGTCCCAGCCGAGCTGATACATATTTGCAGTAGTCTTCCGCATTTCTTCTACAAAGGAAGCATTTATTATATTTTTCATTATGTCCCTCTTTTGAATAATTCGATTTTACATTAATTTGCGAATCAACCCCTTAATATCTTCCACGGAAGCCGTTTTCGGATTGCCAGGAGCGCAGGCATCCGCAGCAGCAGACTGGGCAAGGAATTCTAAATCCTCTTCCTTGATGGCAGGCAGCTTAGTAGGGATACCCACATCCACGCTCAGCTGACGAACAGCATCCACCGCAGCTTTGCGATACTCCTCCTGAGTCATGCCAGCAGTGTCCACACCCATGGACTCAGCGATGGTCTTGTACTTCTCGCCGGTAACATCGGCATTGTACTCCATAACAATAGGCAGCATCATAGCACAGGCAACTCCATGAGGAGTATCATACACTGCACCTAGAGTGTGAGCGATAGAATGAGCAATGCCCAGACCAACATTGGAGAAAGCCATGCCAGTGACGAACTGACCCAGTGCCATGCCCTCACGCCCCGCGGATTCATTGGCAACCGCCCCCCGCAGATTCTTTGCAATCAGACGGATAGCCTCCAGATTCAGGCAGTCAGGAAGCTCCCAGGAAGCCTTCGTGGTGTAGCCCTCGATGGCGTGCGTCAGAGCATCCATGCCGGTGGCAGCAGTCAACCCCTTTGGCATGGTGGACATCATATCAGGATCTACAATGGCAATATCCGGGATATCATTGGTATCCACACAGACGAATTTGCGTTTGCGCTCCACATCGGTAATAACGTAGTTGATAGTCGCCTCAGCAGCAGTGCCGGCGGTGGTAGGAACAGCAATAGTGAATACTGTGCGGTTCTTGGTAGGTGCTACCCCTTCCAGTGAACGAACATCAGCGAACTCCGGATTGTTGATAATAATGCCGATAGCCTTGCCGGTATCCATGGAGGAACCGCCGCCAATAGTAATCATATAGTCGGCACCGCTTGCCTTGTAGGCAGCTACACCGGACTGGACATTCTCAATTGTAGGGTTCGGCTTAATGTCGGAATAAACCTCGTAAGCCATACCTGCCTCATCCAGCAGATCAGTGACTTTTTTAGTAATTCCAAATTTTACCAAATCTGGATCAGAAGCGATAAAGGCCTTCTTGTAACCCTTGGCAGCTACCAGACCCGGAATCTCTTTGATAGCACCATTACCATGATAGGAAATAGCATTCAGAACAAAACGATTGACCATAATAAATTCCTCCTAAATATATTTATTTTCTTTTTGTGAGGACTTCATCCTCATACTGACGAACCTGCGCAAACCATTCGCCGTCGGCAGGCGCATCACACTGCTGGCAATACTCCATCCAAATTTCTCCGAAAGGCATGGTTTTTAATTCTTCCTGATAAACCATCAGCTTCGTCCAGTTGCCCTCATTCTGCACAGCGGTGAGATCGGGGGCACATAGTGCCATTAACAGAGCCTTCTGAACATTGCGAAACCCCACCACCCAGGCAGAAATTCGATTGATCGAGGCATCGAAATAGTCCAGTGCCATATTTACTCGACCATCCAGACCGCCGCAGCGGACAATTTCTTTTGCAAT
>CAJUCG010000152.1 GCA_910585065.1 uncultured Lachnospiraceae bacterium | reverse complement strand
CCTATGCCAGAAGATGACGAGAGTGAAGATGGCGGGGAACTGACCGGGGAAGATAACGAGGATAGTGACCAAGATGCCACTCCAACGCCGACTAAAAAACCAAAGAAGACACCAACTCCTATGCCGGAAGATGACGAGAGTGAAGATGGCGGGGAACTGACCGGGGAGGATAACAAGGAGGAGTCATCGGAAGACGAGAATGATAAGAATAACGATGAGGACGATGACGATGACAGTGAAGACGAGAATGATAATGACGATAATGAGAATAACGATGAGGAGGAGGTTACTCCAACACCAACCAAAAAGCCAAAAAAGACACCAACGCCAACTCCGGATGCAGAATTAGGGGAGGGGGGAGAAGACTCAACTCCTCCGTCAGAAAATGAGGGCGAAACTCCGGAAAACAACGAAGAGCCATCACAAACTCCTACTCCTACCCCGACACCGACCAAAGCCCCTGCGAAGGTCTGGCCAGTTAATGTCCCTACAGAGAGCGACGACGCGCGCTATCAATATCTGCTTGGTATTGATTCGAGGGTGATCACAATTGACAATCCGCCTGTGGGCTATCGCAATGCCGCCGAGGCAGCAAAAAATATGAAGGTCATTACGGTTCCTGTCTGGAAAATGAGCGCGTCAGGTGGAAGATATGCCTCTTCTATGCAGCTTACCATCAACAAAAAGCTGGCGCGCAATGTGCAGGAGATCTTTAAGGAAATTTACACACTTGAAATAAAATTTCCAATCAAGGTGCTTAATGGTTTTATGTACCGAAAGGTTGGCGGTGTGGCATTGAGCAAGTCGAGGATTATGTCAATTCATTCCTTTGGGGCGGCGATCGATATTAATCCGGGGGATTATGATAATGATTACTATCTTGGCAAAGGTAATGATCTGCGCGACAAGTCGAACCCATACTGTATCCCCGACGAAGTGATTGCGATTTTTGAGAAATATGGCTGGTTCTGGGGAGGAAATTTCGAGATCTGCGCGGATACTATGCATTTTCAGTATTTTGAGCTGGGAATGCTGACCTACCAGGATAATTGGCCATTTCGTCATCTAAAGGTAAAGAGTGGTTATATGACGGGTGCGGATGTGCGCAATCTTCAGCAGCGTCTGCGTGAACTTGGGTTTTCTGTTTCCGTGGACGGCGTGTACGGCAATAAGACATCGGACGCAATCACGCGCTATCAGAGGAGCCGGGGGCTTGAGCCGACCGGGGAGATGGATTACAAGACCTGGGAAACCATTATTAATGAAACACATTATATGTCATATGCATTTTGATAGGAGGAGGGACAATGGAACGCAGGGATAAGATCAATTATTATCTTGATATTGCGGAGACAGTATCAAAGCGCAGTACTTGTCTCAGACGTATTTATGGTGCAGTGATCGTAAAGAATGATGAGATCATCTCGACGGGTTATGTCGGTGCGCCGCGCGGCAGAAAGAATTGTTCGGATTTAAATTACTGCCTGCGCGAGAAGATGGCGATCCCGCGCGGGGAACGGTATGAACTTTGCCGCAGTGTCCACGCGGAGGCAAATGCGATTATCAGTGCTGCCAGGGAAAAGATGCTGGGCGCGACATTGTATTTAGTCGGTTTTGAGATGCCGGGGGAAGAGTACATTGTAAATAGCAATAGCTGTGCAATGTGTAAGCGTCTGATTATCAATGCCGGCATTGAGTGGGTGGTGATCCGGGATACGAGGGAGAACTATCGCATAGTTGCAGTGCAGGACTGGGTGGAGAATGACGAATCGCTTGAAGGTGCGATGGGGTATTAGATTTTGAGAATGCGAATTGGCAGACAATACGGCACAAAACAGATGCTGTGGCTGTCGATTCGCATTTTTTGCGCAAAATTTAGCACAAACTAATCGGTTAGCCGATTGACTTTTTGGTCCGTAGGCAATATAATATTAGTACAGGCTGCGCCGCAAGAAGCGGTGTGCCGTAAATAAAGGAAAGGTGAAGGTATAAAAATGAATAACATTCCAAAAGTGAAAATCGGTATTGTGGCGGTCAGCCGTGACTGCTTCCCAGAATCCCTCTCTGTTAACCGGAGGAAAGCATTGGTAAAGGCTTACACGGACAAGTACGGCGCAGAGGACATCTATGAATGTCCAGTTTGTATTGTGGAGAGCGAGATACATATGGTGCAGGCACTTGAGGATATCAAGAAGGCGGGCTGTAACGCTCTGTGTGTATACCTTGGCAATTTTGGACCGGAGATTTCCGAGACCTTACTTGCAAAGCATTTTGATGGTCCGGCAATCTATGTTGCGGCAGCAGAAGAGTCCCAGGCAGATCTTGCGGACGGGCGCGGTGATGCGTACTGTGGTATGCTCAATGCAAGCTACAATTTAAAGCTTCGCAATGTGAAGGCTTATATTCCGGAGTATCCGGTCGGCACGGCAGAGGAATGCGCAGATATGATCAGGGAGTTTGTTCCGATTGCGCGCGGCATTATCGGTCTGTCCGACTTAAAGATTATCAGCTTTGGTCCTAGACCGCTCAATTTCCTTGCCTGCAATGCACCGATCAAGCAGCTTTACAATCTCGGCGTTGAGATCGAGGAAAATTCTGAGCTTGATCTGTTTGAGGCGTTCAACAAGCACGCGGGCGATGAGCGCATCCCAGCAAAGGTAAAGGAGATGGAAGAGGAGCTTGGCGCGGGCAATATGAAGCCGGAAGTTCTCCCGAAACTTGCACAGTACGAACTGACTTTGCTTGACTGGGTGGAGGCACATCGCGGCTATCGCAAGTACGTTGCAATCGCGGGCAAGTGCTGGCCGGCATTCCAGACGCAGTTCGGCTTTGTTCCTTGCTATGTCAACAGCCGTCTGACCGGTATGGGCATCCCGGTATCCTGCGAGGTAGATATCTATGGCTGTCTGAGTGAGTACATCGGAACCTGCGTCAGTGAGGATGCCGTTACACTGCTTGATATCAACAACTCCGTTCCGGCTGATATGTACAAGGAATCCATTGAGGGCAAATTCCCATATACACACAAGGATACCTTTATGGGCTTCCACTGCGGCAATACCTGCTCCAGAAAACTTGCTGCCTGCAGTATGAAATACCAGAAGATTATGGCGAGAAGCCTTCCTGTTGAAGTGACGAACGGTACGCTTGAGGGCGATATTGCACCGGGAAAAATTACATTCTACCGTTTGCAGAGTACAGCGGATAACAAGCTGCGCGGTTATATTGCACAGGGCGAGGTGCTTGATGTGCCAACCAAGTCCTTCGGTTCAATCGGTGTGTTTGCAATTCCGGAGATGGGACGTTTCTACCGCCATGTGCTGATTGAGAAGAATTATCCGCATCACGGTGCTGTTGCGTTCGGACATTTTGGCAAGGCGATCTATGAGATCTACAAATACATCGGGGTTGAGGTGGATGAGATTGGCTACAATCAGCCGGCATCCGCAAAGTATCCGACGGAGAATCCATTCGCATAGGAGATAGCTGAAAATATGCAAAAAAGAGGACTGTTGCCTGACGGCGGCAGTCCTTTTTTTTGCGGTTGCGCGTCCGTTTTAGGCATCATGTTTAAAGAACATAGTATAATATATAAATATATTAAATTGCTTTTAAGGTACGAAAAACTGCAAAGAATAGTGAAATAAAGTGTACCTTATCCAAAGAAAATTCTGAAGAAGCAAAAAAATTTTGTTAAAAATTAATATTTTTCCCTATAAAATCCTAAATATTAAATTATAACAAAGCCAAAGGATAAATATGGTTTGTTAGACGATGGGGTGTCTCGTTGACAGGGGTATGTAAACGTAGTATATTTGCGTTTGTACGGGGCGGCTGAAATTTTATTCCTGCGTGCTGTTGTGTACCCTGTGACAAATTTTTGAAGGCAGGCGAAAATATGAATGAGAGATGAAATAAGAGAGAAATACCGTATTTTGCTGGGTACTCCCGGAGAGAATAAGCGGGTGGGCGAAATGACGGAAAAGGAGCTTTTGCTTGGAAAGACCTTAAAACAAATGCGCGAACACCGACAAATCTCACTGGAGGATTTATCAAAAGGTATCTGTGCGCCGAGTGACATGACAGCAATGGAAAATGGGATCAAGGCAAGTCTTCTGATGACTGGTGCATATCTAACCCGAATGGGAAAATCTGTGAACAAATTCGAATTCTATTCCACAAACCTTGAGTATGAACAGCAGTGTAAACGGGATAATATTATAGAATTATGGAAGACAGAAAGGCTGGCGGAAGCCGGGAAATATCTTGCGGAGTACGACAGACAATTTCGTTCAAAATTTTGCGGCTGTTGGAGCAAATGGCAAAAGTACTGTATTATGCTGCGGGAGGGTGAGTTACCTAAAGAGCATAAAGAAATCTGGGAGGAACTGACACAGCAGAAATTGTACTTTACACAGGAGGAAATGGATTATTTATGGGAGCTGGCAAAATTATATGAGCAGAAAAATCAGGTGGAGTATGTGCGCCAGACTTACCATCTGATGTATCAAAATACCATGACGACCGGGGTCTTTCTTCCGCAGAATGGCAGGGGAATGGATGAGGAGCGAAAATTGGAAATCCTGCCGGAACTTTGTTTGTGTTACGGTCGTTTTGAGCATACACAGGGAAGAAACCAGGAGGCAGTGCGAATTTTAAGTACCGCCATCGCGCTGTTACAAGAAAGTATGAGGATGAAATGGCTAAGAGAATTGTTGGAGGAGCGCGGCAAAAATTGTTATGAATTGTGGAAGAACGAGGAAAATAAGGAAGCATATGAACAGATGGGAAAGGATATGCAATATTTGATCGCGCTTGATCTTGTGCATGGTCAGATGTACAGCGTGCTGGAAAGAGTGCGCTGGCTCAAGGAGGAAGCAAAATGGGAGAATATAATATTGGACAATTTATCTATCGATCCAGAAAAGCTGTTGGATTGACGCAGGAGGAACTGTGTCACAATGAGTTTGGAGAAAAATGCTTTTCGGTAGAAACACTCTCAAGGATTGAGTGCGGTAAGCAGCGTCCCAATTATCGGACAATGCACGAAATTATGCGGCGGCTCGGAAAAGAGAATTGCTTTTGTACACCGTATTTAAAGACTGCGGACTATCGGATATTAGAGATGAAGCGAGGATTAAAAAGGGAGATTACATTAAATAATTATTCGCAGGCAGAAAGCCTGTTAGAACAGATGGAACAGGAATTGTCACTTGAATATATAACAAATAGGCAGTATCTGATTCGAACGCACGCGCTGATTGATCAGCAGCTTGGACATATTAGTGTAGAGGAGGAATTGGAGTTGATGGAGGCGGCGTTAAAAATGACCGTGCATTCCTATGGAACCCGATTATTTTCCTATGAAGTGCTGCTTCCGGAGGAAATTGTAATAGTCTGCAATATTGCCAGTTGTTATGGAAAACTTAAGAATACAGAAAGGGCAATTGCACTTTTACAAACTGTAAATAATATGTTAAATGATGAGACATTACAATTTAATAGTTATCCAAGCGGACTTCGCGAGATGGTAAACCGCAACCTAATTTTGTGGATCGGGGAAGAGGGAAAATATCGGGAGGCGATTATAGAATGTAACAGGGCGATCGAAGACTGTTTAAAAAGGGATACGCTCAACACGCTTCCTGGTCTTTACTACGCAAGAGCGTACAATATGCAAAAATTGAGAGAAAATCTGGCAAAATACCCGGACTGGAGAGAAGATCAGATGGATGGGACGGAGGATTTACTGTTTATAGAACCTCTGTACTCAATGAAAGAGATTAAACTTGATTACATAAAATGTGCGCTGCTTGCGGAGTTGGTTCATGACAGGAAAGGAAGCGAAAAAGCACTTTCTGCCCTTAAAAAAATAATTTCTTAGTTAAATAAAATCGTTACATTCCCAGTCATCTGCCAGCATAAGGCTGGAAGAGTGAAATTCCTGTGAAAGCGAAGTTTCTGTCCCTTTGGAAAAAGCACTTACAACAAAGAGGAATCCTGCCGCAATCAGAAGAGAAACGATGGATTTTGGAATAAAATGTCGCATGAAAATGCTCCTTTCATTAAAGATTTATGACAAGTATAACAGAATTTCGATAAATTACCATGGCATTATTACGAAAATGCACTTAAATTAAGAAATTTTTTGTGGAAATTTTTAGAGAATAGGAAGATTTGGAAGCATAGTATATCCACAGGTAGAAAATACAAGGATATTTGCAAAATAAAATAGAGAATAAAAGGAAATATAGGAAGTAATTGACAGAAACAGGAAAATATGATATATTTTTGATTGGATAAAACTATTTGATTTCGATAAAAACGCTGAGAAAGTTAAGATTATAGAAAAGTTCGAGCCATCAAGGAAGTTAAGCTTACCAAGGAAATTAAGAGTGCTAAAAATTTAAAGTCGCTGAAAAAATGGAATAAAATGTAAATTAGAGAAAGGAAGAGAGAGTGCGTGAGGGAGGAAATAAGACAAAGATATGAGAGATGGATAGGAAAGCCAGGGGAGAGGATTAAGATAGCTCCACTTGCAAGGGAAGATTATTTTCTTGGAGGGATCTTAAAACAGATGCGCGAGTATCTGCGAATTCCATTGGAGCTTATGGCAGAAGGGATCTGCAATCGGAGTGAACTTGATGTTATGGAGAGGGGAGCGAAAGCAAATTGGCTGGTTGCCAATATCTATCTGGGAAGAATGGGGCGATCCATCGGTAAATTTGAGTTTTATTTTACGGAGGAGGAATACCAAAGGCTGGATAAGCGGAATTTGATAAAAAAATTATGGAGAGAGGACCACTTAGAGGATGCCGAAGGGCTTCTTGCAGAGTATGCTGGTGAAGAGGATACAAAATATGCGAGATATTGGCGAAGTTGGCAGGAGAATTGTATCGCGCTGCGCCGGGGAAAATTACCGGAAAATCATAAAAAAATATGGGAGGAATTAGAAAAGCAGTGCCTGTATTTTCTTCCGGAAGAACTGGATTATCTGTATGAACTGGCTGATTTTTACCAGTGCAGGCAGGAGGAGATGCGGGCGCGAAAAGTTTACGCGCTGATGTATCAAAATGCGATGATGAAGGGCTTTTTGCCCGGTGAAGAGGGAAAGATGGATGAGGAGCGCGGACTGGAAGTTTTGCCAAAACTTTGTTTACAGTATGGACATTTTGAGCGAATGCAGGGAAAATATTTGGAGGCGGTGCAGATCTTGGATGTGGCACTCTTGCTGCTTTGCCGCTGTATGCGCACAGAAATGCGAAGGGAATTGATAGAGGAACGCATCGCGGCAATGAGGGGGGAGCAGGAAGAAGCTGGTGGAACAAAACAGGAAATAAGAGATCTGCTTACCCTGGATTTGGTTTGTGGAAATATCAAAGATGCAGAAAAAAGACTGTGCCGATTAAAGGAGGAGGAATGGGGGAATACAATCTTGGAACGTTTATCCGCCGTTCTCGAAAAGCTCTCGGACTAACACAGGAGGGATTGTGTTTTGATGAGGAGGGGAATCAGTATTTTTCAGAGAAAACCCTCTCGCGGATTGAGCGTGGGAAACAGCGTCCGAATTATCGGACAATTCGAGAAGTAATGGGGCGTTTGGGAAAGGAAGCATATTTTTATGTGCCGACCTTGCGGACAATGGATTATCGAGTATTGGAATTAAAGCGTGAGCTAAAAAAAACGATTGTCCGGAATGAATATGAGGAGGCAGAAATTATCCTGCGACAAATAGAAGAGAATTTATCCTGCGACTATGCGACAAATCGGCAATATCTGATACGAATGCAGGCGTTGATCGATCAAAAGTTAAAACGGATCAGTGTGGAAGAGGAACTGGAACTATTGGAAACAGCACTGAAACTGACCGTGCATTCTTATGGAACAGAGAATTTTCACTATGAAGTACTGACTTCGGAAGAAGTAGTGATAGTGTGTAATATTGCAAGCTGCTATGGAATGTTAGAAAATACGGAGCGGGCACTTGAACTTTTGCAGATGGTAATTGATATGTTAGAAGATGATGAGTTAAAAGATAGTCGGTATCCAAGAGGGATGCGTGAAATGGTGGATGCAAACTATATTCGCTGGATTGGAAATCAGGGCAGATACCAGAAGGCAATTGAAGAATGTGACCGAGCAATTTTATATTGTATTGAGAAAAACACTTTGAATACATTGGCGGGAATTTACTATATGAAGGCACTTTACCAAGAGAAATTGTGGAAGGAAAATTTGGAGCTTCTATTTCAGAAAAAAGAAAGGATAGAACTTGACTATATTATCTGTGCATTGCTTGC
>CAJUCG010000151.1 GCA_910585065.1 uncultured Lachnospiraceae bacterium | reverse complement strand
GATTGTCTTTTCTGCAGGGAAATTATGTTACGCTTACGAATATGAGTGATTCGGATATTGACAGAATTATCCGCTATCACCTGGAGCCGATTAATGTGTCCTTTCATACAACGAATCCAGAGCTTCGCTGCAGAATGCTTCATAACCAGTTTGCGGGAGAGGCGCTTAAAAAGGTGGACAGGCTTTTTGAAAGCGGTATTGAGATGAATGGGCAGATTGTGCTGTGCAAGGGCATTAATGACGGGGCAGAATTAGATTTTACCATCGGGGAACTAGAAAAATTTTTGCCGTATATGGAGAGTGTTTCCGTTGTTCCTGTCGGGAAGACAAAATATCGCGAGGGGCTTTTTCCCCTGGAGAGTTTTAACTGCGAGGATGCTAGGGACGTGCTTAATCAGATTTTTTCCTGGCAGGAGAAAATGCTTTTGCGCCATGGGACACGCTTTGTTCACGCAAGTGACGAGTGGTTTTTAACAGCGGGGTGGCCGATCCCGGAGGCAGATTACTACGAGGGGTACGGTCAGATTGAAAACGGTGTTGGCATGGCGCGCTCACTGATGGATGAAGTTTCAGTGGCACTGTCGTCTGCAAAATTTTCTCCCCCCAAAAAAAGTAAGGAAATCTCCCTTGCAACTGGAGTCTTAGCGGCACCGATCCTCGCCGGACTCCTAGAAAAAATAAAGAAAAAATTTCCCGAAATCACCGTGCATCTCTACCCGATCATCAATCATTTTTTTGGCGAGGAGATCACGGTGGCGGGACTTGTTACCGGACAGGACTTAGTCGCACAGCTAAAGGGAAAAGTGCTTGGGGAGTACCTTTTAATTCCGTCGGTGATGATTCGCCCGAAGGAATGTGATTTTTTAGATGATTATACCATAAAAGAAGTAGAAAGCACTTTACAAACCAGAGTCCATATTGTACAATCGGATGGGATGTCCTTTGTGCGCGCAATTGTAGAACCATTTTCGCAGGATGCAGATTCGCATAAGACTTCTTAGTGAAAGCTTAAAAAATAAAAGAAAGGTATGGGTTCGCATATGAGTAAACCAGTAGTGGCGATCGTCGGTCGCCCAAACGTGGGAAAATCGACATTATTCAACGCCCTTGCGGGCGAGCGCATCTCAATTGTAAAAGATACGCCGGGCGTGACGCGCGACCGCATTTATGCGGATGTAACCTGGCTTGACAAACAGTTTACCATGATTGATACCGGCGGGATTGAACCGGAGAGCAAGGATATGATGTTAACCTATATGCGGGAGCAGGCACAGGTTGCCATCGACACGGCAAATATCATTGTCTTTGTGACCGATGTGCGCCAGGGGCTTACGGACGCGGACGGGAAAGTGGCGGATATGCTTCGCCGTTCGGGGAAAACGGTAATCTTAGTCGTCAACAAGGTGGACAGTTTTGAAAAATTCATGGCGGATGTATATGAATTTTACAATCTTGGCATCGGGGAGCCAATTCCGGTTTCTGCGGCATCCATGCTTGGTTTTGGCGAACTCTTAGACGAGATCGTATCGCATTTTGATGCTGAGGATATGGCAGAGGAGGAAGATACCCGCCCGAAAATAGCGATTGTCGGGAAACCCAATGTCGGAAAATCCTCGCTGATCAACAAGCTGCTCGGTGAAAACCGCGTGATTGTCTCAGATATCGCAGGCACAACGCGCGATGCGGTGGACACGCCGGTTGTGTGGAAGGAAAAGGAATATATTCTGATTGATACAGCGGGGCTGCGGCGCAGGAGCAAGGTAAAGGAAGAATTAGAGCGTTTTAGTATTATTCGCACAGTATCAGCTGTGGAGCGCGCGGACGTGGTGGTCGTGATGATCGACGCAATGGAGGGCGTGACCGAACAGGACGCAAAAATTGCGGGGATCGCGCACGATCGCGGGAAGGGGATTATTATTGCGGTAAATAAATGGGATGCGATCGAAAAGGATGATAAGACCATCTACAAACATACGGAAAAAATCCGGGAAATTCTCTCTTTTCTTCCCTACGCGCAGATTTTATTTCTCTCCGCAAAGACCGGACAGCGCGTCACAAAGCTTTTCGATGTGATCGAGGTGGTGATTCAGAATCAAAACTTGCGTATTGCGACCGGTGTGTTAAACGAGATTTTAATGGAGGCAACCGCCTTACAACAGCCGCCTTCCGACAAGGGAAAACGCTTAAAGCTCTACTATATCACGCAGGTGGCGGTAAAACCGCCAAGTTTTGTTCTCTTTGTCAACGACAAGGAGTTAATGCACTATTCCTACACCAGATATATTGAGAACAAGATCAGAGAGGCTTTTGGATTTTCGGGGACTTCGCTGAAATTTATTATTCGGGAACGAAAGGAAAACTAAAAAGGAGTTAAGGAGGAGCAATGGTCTGGCGAATTATTTTATGCCTGCTGTGCGGGTATGGGTTTGGCTGCATCTCAACGGGCTATATTGTCGGCAAGATGAACCATGTAGATATCAGAAATTACGGGAGTGGCAATATTGGAACCACCAATACGCTTCGGACACTCGGAAAAAAAGCGGGCGCGATCACGTATCTCGGCGATGTTGCCAAGGCGATGCTCCCAATGCTTATCGCGCGCTTTGTGATTTTTAAGGACGAGCCGTATGCAGAACTTTTGGGACTTTACGTGGGGCTTGGGGTAGCGATCGGACATAATTTTCCGTTCTGGCTGCATTTTAAAGGGGGGAAGGGCATTGCCGTAACTTCCGGCGTGATGGCGGCGCACGATCCGCTTGCGATCCCTTTGTACATCGTAGCGTTTGTAATCAGTGTTGCGGTGACGAAGTATGTCTCGGTTGGTTCACTGGTGATTGTGACAATTTTTCCTATCTGGATTGCGGTGATGGATCATGGTCAGGCGTATTTTTTGCACACGCTGATTGTCAGTCTTGTATTTATGGGATTGGCGTATTTCCGCCACAAACAAAACCTACTTCGAATTAAAAATGGAACGGAGAACCGGATTGGACAGAAAGTCGCGCTGGTAAAGGAAGAGAGCGGGAAAAATAAATAAAAAGGAGCAATGGTATGTATAATGTTACTGTGTTGGGGGCTGGCACATGGGGAACGGCTCTGGCAATTTTATTGTGTAATAATGGTCATAAGGTAACACTTTGGTCAAAGCTTGACAGGGAAGTGGAGGCTCTTACGAAAAAACCTGAGGAAATTAAAAATCTTCCGGGCGCGAAACTGCAAAGGGAAGTGCTTGTGACGGGGGATTTTAAAAAGGCACTATCCGAGCCGGACTTGATTGTCTTTACTGTGGCTTCCCCTTTTGTGCGCGAAACGGCAGCGGCGGCAAAGAAATGGATTCGGGATGGGCAGATTATTGTCAATGCGGGCAAAGGGATTGAGGAGAGTACGATGAAAACCTTAACCGAGGTGATCGCTGAGGAGCTTCCCCATGCGGATGTGGCAGTATTATCCGGTCCAAGCCATGCTGAGGAGGTTTCTAGGGGGATTCCGACCACCTGTGTAGTCGGCGCGAAAACAAAGAAGACTGCCACATTTATCCAGGATATTTTTATGACCGAATTTTTCCGCGTCTACACCAACCCGGATATCACGGGAATTGAGCTGGGCGGTTCCATCAAAAATGTGATTGCACTGGCTGCCGGTGTAGCGGATGGATTGGGATTTGGCGATAATACCAAGGCGGCATTAATGACGCGGGGGATCGCGGAGATTATGCGGCTTGGAATTGCTATGGGATGCCGCGCGGAAACCTTTGCAGGGCTTTCCGGCATCGGCGATTTAATTGTCACTTGCACCAGCAGACACAGCCGCAACCGCAATGCCGGATACCTGATCGGCAGCGGGCGCACGATGGAGGAGGCGATGGAGGAGGTCAATCAGGTGGTGGAGGGTGTGTACTGCGCAAAGGCGGCACTCGCGCTCTCGAAAAAATATGGGGTGCAGATGCCGATTGTTGAGCAGGTAAATCTTGTGCTGTTTGAACACAAGGATCCACGCACGGCAGTTTCTGATCTTTTATTGCGCGACCGCACAATAGAGAATCATTCACTTGAGTGGTAAATTGTAAAAATATGTAAATTGATTATGGAGGAGAAAAAGAGATGAAAAAGAAATTTTTAGCGATGGTTGCAGGGATTTGTCTGGCGGTTGCCGTAACCTCTTTTACAGGGTGCGGCAACAAGGAGGAAGAGCCCTCTTCCGGGTCTGTTTCTGAGGGGGATGGGGAAAAAAATCCGACTCCAACAACGGGTAAACTTCTCTCGTCGGATAAGCTATTCTCGAATGTGGATGAGTATATCGAGGCACAGAAGGATCAGATTGATGAGATGTTAAAGTCGTATGAGGACTCCGGGATGACGATGGAGATTTCCTCGGAGGGTGAGACACTGCTCTACCGCTATATCTATGATGATCCGATGGAAGTGACCCAGGCGGTACTTGACTATTTCGATTCGAGTATCAGCGATTACCGCAAGCAGTTCGACTCGGTAATTGGGGAGATGGAGCGGGTGATCGATATCAAAAATCCAGCGGTGGAACTGCGGTATGAGAATCCGGACGGGACGCTTATCTATTCCTGTCTGCTGACAAAGGATGGCGAGGAGCCAACTTACGGGGAAATAACGGCTGATTCTGAGAGTGAGAAATTTGCCTCGATGCAGGAATATGTTGATTCGCAGAAGGAGATCTTTGATCAGACATTAAAACAGTTAGAAGGCTCTGGAATGTCGATGAAGATCTACGCGGAGGGGAACACATTAGTCTATCACTATATTTATGATAATCCGGTGGAAGCAAGCGAAGAGGATCTCGCGGAGATGGAAACCACGCTGGCGGAATCTAAGGAACAGTTCCAAACGCTGATCCGGCAGTTGGAAACCTTGATTGACGCAGACGATATCGCGATCAAGATCTTATATGAAAACCCGGACGGCAGTGAGGTCTACAGCACCACCATCACGAAATAAATCAAAAATAGTATAGCAAAAGAAAAGTCCCTTGCAGCAGCATTTTTTGCTCTTGCAGGGGACTTTTTTTGCTTAGATTCAGTGAATCTATTTATTTGCGGAGAACAATCGGTCTCCGACATGACTGATAGAAATCTGTTTTTTTTTTTAACGTATGTTAAGACAGTCAAATTGCATAAAAGTTACACAAAAAAGGGTTGAAAAATATGAATTTTTTTAATTGCTTTTATGTAAGGAATATGCTATAATCAGATCTTGGAATTGGAGAATATTGTAACAGGGCAAAAAAAGAGCCTTGAAACAATTTTTCAGAAAAAAAATATCAGATATCAGGTAAATTTTACGTTTCATATTTTGCGGAATTTTGCGATCTGGACGCTTTGTTCTCAGTTGAAGAGTGGAAAGTGAGGAGAATAAAAAATATGAAAAAAATTGCAGCGTTATTTGTAAATTTATGTTTGGCATTTGTAATGGTTGTCACGCTTACCGCCTGCGGCAGCAAGGAATTTAAGGATATTCAAGAGTATATAGACGCGCAGAAAGATCAGATTGATGCGGCGATCAAGCAGCAGGAAGGGCTTGGGATGACGATGGAAGTCAAGGCGGACGGAGACACTTTAGTTTACCGCTATGTCTATGCGACAGAGATGCCGATAAACGACGAAACGACCGCGTACTTTGACGGGAAATTGGAGGAGACTAAGTCGCAGTTTGAGGCGGTAATTGACGAGATGAAGGAATTGATCGATATCGAGAACCCGAAGGTAAAGCTTCTGTATGAGAATCCGGACGGTTCGGTGGTATATGAGCATACCTACGAGTAAAGTGATGCCGGGGAGAATTTCTCCCCTACATAAATCAAACGAAGCGGGCAGAAGGATTCCGGAAAAAATGTAAAAATTACTTGACATCTGATATTTTTTGGTATAGACTATCTGAGTGTGCCGCACAGCGAGGTGATAAGGACGTTTCAGACGGACACCGAAGCTGGCGAGTAATGATAACAGGAGGTGCCATATGTACGCAATTATTGCAACAGGTGGTAAGCAGTACAAAGTAGCCGAAGGCGATATCATTAGAGTGGAGAAACTTGGCGTGGAGAAGGATTCCACCGTAAATTTTGACCAGGTTCTCGCCGTGGGTGGAAGTGAGTTAAAGATCGGAAATCCGTTTCTTGCGGGTGCCAGCGTTTCCGCAACGGTGATTGAGGAAGGCAGAGGCAAAAAGGTAGTTGTCTATAAGTATAAGAGAAAGACCGGCTATCACAAGAAAAACGGTCATAGACAGGCTTATACAAAGGTTAAGATTGATAAGATCAATGCTTAGTATGGTATGATAAGAGTATCCGTATATCGGGATGAATCAGGGCGCGTGGCAGGGTTTTGCTGCGCAGGACATGCAGGGTACGCGGCGAAGGGGCAGGATATTATCTGTGCGGCCGTCTCCGCCCTGACAATGACCGCAGTAAATGCGGTGGAGCAGTTTAGCAGCGATACCTTCTCCTACAAGGAAGATGAAAAGGCGGGAAAAATGGATTTTAAGGTGACTTCCCCGATGTCGGGGACTTCCGAGCTTATCCTAAAATCCCTGCTTTTAGGGCTTTCGATGATTGAGGAGAGCTACGGGCGCAAATTTATCCAGATTGATTAGGAAATTGACAGATTGTATTTGAAGGAGGTGTAGGTCATGTTAAAGATGAACCTTCAGTTTTTCGCTCATAAAAAGGGTGTTGGTTCCACAAAAAACGGTCGTGATTCCGAGTCGAAGAGACTTGGCGCGAAAAGAGCGGACGGGCAGTTTGTTTTGGCCGGCAATATTCTTTACAGACAGCGCGGCACGAAGATTCACCCGGGCGTTAATGTTGGGCGCGGCGGCGATGATACCCTGTACGCGCTTGTTGACGGCGTGTTGAAGTTCGAGAGAAAGGGCAGAGACAAAAAGCAGGCAAGCGTTTACCCGGTTGAGACAGCCGAGTAATCAAAAATGGCGTAAAGCGTGGAAAACCTCGAGTTGTGATATTCTCGGGGTTTTTCTTTTCTATTCTATGCGCAGAGATGCAGACGGTATCTGAAAGAAAGGAGGAAGCCATGTTTGCGGACAGTGCGAATATTTATATCCGTTCCGGTAAGGGCGGCGACGGTCATGTAAGTTTTAGACGGGAACTTTTTGTGGCGGCAGGAGGACCAAATGGCGGCGACGGTGGCAAGGGCGGCGATGTGATTTTTGTTGTAGACGAGGGATTAAATACCCTGTCCGAATTTCGTTACAAAAGAAAATATTGTGCCGAGGACGGTGCGGAGGGCGGAAAAAATAATTGTTCGGGAAAAGACGGGGCGGATCTGGTTCTTCGGGTGCCGGAGGGAACCGTGATCAAAGAGGCGGAGAGCGGCAAGGTGATTGCGGATATGTCCCACGAAAATCGCCGTGAGGTAATCCTTAGGGGCGGCAGAGGAGGCAAGGGCAACCAGCACTACGCGACAGCGACTATGCAGGTGCCAAAATATGCGCAGCCAGGACAGGATGCAAGGGAATTAAATATTACGCTGGAATTAAAGGTGATTGCAGATGTGGGATTGGTTGGATTTCCAAATGTTGGAAAATCAACCCTTCTTTCCCGCGTGACCAACGCGAAACCAAAAATTGCAAACTATCATTTTACCACGTTGAATCCGAACCTTGGCGTGGTTGATCTCGCTGATGCCGATGGTTTTGTGATCGCGGATATTCCGGGACTGATCGAGGGTGCATCAAAAGGAGTGGGACTTGGACATGAATTTCTAAAGCATATCGAGCGCACTCGCGTGATTATCCATCTGGTGGATGCCGCCTCGACAGAAGGGCGCGATCCTGTTGAAGATGTCCGCACCATCAATAGAGAGCTTGCCTCCTACGATAAAGAACTTTTAACAAAGCCCCAGGTTATCGCAGCAAATAAGCTGGATGTGCTTTATGGGGAGGAAGCGGATATCGCACTTTCCAAAATACGCGATGCTTTCGCGCCGGAGGGAGTAAGAGTATTCGGAATTTCAGCGGTCAGCGGCACGGGCGTAAAGGAGCTGCTCTACTATGTAGGGGAGCTGTTGAAAACTACAAAGAACGAGCCGAAAGTTTTTGAGCGGGAGTATTTTGAGGATTCGGCACTTGATCTGAACCTGCCATACACAGTAAGCTACGATGAAGGGGAGAATATCTATATTGTGGAAGGTCTCCGCGTAGAAAAAATGCTTGGTTATACCAATATTGATTCGGAGAAGGGATTTGAATTTTTTCAGAAATTTTTAAAAGAAAATGGAATTCTCGATGAATTAGAAAAACTTGGAATAGTTTTAAATAATAATCAAAAAGAACAATTAGAA
>CAJUCG010000150.1 GCA_910585065.1 uncultured Lachnospiraceae bacterium | reverse complement strand
TCAAATGTTTTTTCCGCACAGAAATCGGCAAGATAACAATCCAGACGATTGATAATTTCACTTAAAGAATACACCGCCTCAGCACTGCTAAAAATATCAAAGATCAGAAAATAAAGCGTGATATCCCCATCTGTAAAACTCTTTGCTTTCCATGCCCGGTAAAGCGGATTATGATGGGAAAACCGGCTATCTATGGAGAGAAAGATATTCTTTCCCTCCTTCGTCCGGCGAAAACCCATATAATCGCCAAGCCAGCTCTCAATGCGCCGCCGCTCATCATCGTAGGAGCGCGCGCTTTTTTTATCGTATTCCTCCCGGCTCTTAAAACCGCAGACATAAAATTCACGCATATAATCGCGGACGCGCTCAAAATTTTTAATCAATTCACTGTAGGACATGGTTTCCCCTTTTTATTGTGTCGTTTTACTGTATTTATTTCTAATTATTGCCGCAAATTTCCGGAAAAAGTTCCCCCGGACTGTCCACAAATTTTACTGCTCCATGTCCCAGCAAAAACGCCCGGTCACGAAATCCCCAGGTAACGGAAATGCAGGGAAGTCCGGCATTTTTTGCCGTTTCTATATCCACATCGGAATCGCCGATATAAATCGCATCCGCGCGCATCACCTTCAGCTTTTCAAGCACCTCATTGACCGAATCCGGACATGGTTTGCGGCGAATTCCCTCGCGCTCTCCCACAGCAAAATCAAACAGATCCGGAAAATAATCCTGGCACAGCGTCTGTACCCCATAATCTGCCTTGTTTGAAACTACCGCCGTCTTTACCCCCGCATCCCGCAATGCGCATAAAAGTTTTGTAATACCCGGATAAGGCTTTGTCTTGTCCGCACAGTGTGCCTTATAATGCGCTGTAAAAGTTTCATGTACACGGTCAATTACTGCCACATCCGTCCCCTTTGGCAGCGCGCGCTCCATCAGTTTCCTTATTCCATTGCCAACAAAATAACGCACCTGCTCTATCGTATGTTCTGCAAACCCATTTTCCCTAAGTGCATAATTTGTGCTATCTGTCAAATCCGCTAACGTGTCTAAAATTGTCCCATCCAAATCAAAAATTGCAAGTTTATATTTCATTTTTTACCTCATATCCCGCATATATTAATATTCTCCTATTTATCCTTATCAAAATATCATCTCCGACGAAGATAGCCTTTTGCAAAATTGCAGGCGTACAAGCCCCGAAGCATTTTTGAATTCACAGGAGTATCGCACTGGATATGATTGTAGCATTTTCTTTTCCTCCCGTCAAGTTTCGCTTATACCAGATGCAGATTCTTTCGGTTCCATTAGTTTTACAGATTACGGCTCTTCCACCACGCCAATAAACAGCACTGTGCCATCCACCCCCGTAATTGCAAAGACAAAAGGACGATTCAGCACAAAATCAATTTTTTCTGTTGCGATTACTGCGCCGTCCTCCACTGCCATAATCGTATAGGCGGCAGCAACACAGCCCTTCTCATCCACCGTAACCCGCGCCGCGTGCTTTGCTTCGCTCATACAAATATTATCCGCTCCCTCGCACATCGGACTAAAATCGGCAAGACCCACGTCAAAAACATCCACTACTCCCAAAGTTTTCAATCCTTCAATCAGATCAATATCTGACACCACATCAAATTTTGGCAGGGAAAGCCCAATCTCTGCATGGATTTTATCTTCCCAGTTTCCCGGATTGCCTATCAGGTCAAGAATTTCCCCGTTTTCCACAACTTCATTGACATTCGCGCTTTCCTCCGGCAAAAACAGCCACATATCCCCGCTCATTTTTAATCCGCAGCGCACAGCGGAAAAATTATTTCCCCGGTAACAAACTCCCACTTCCGACCGATGCATAAAATCACAGGAAATATTGCCGTCCGCTTTATGAAAGATCTCCTCCCTAGTCTCCTCCTCAAAAAATCGATCCTGCCACTGCGCACTGTAATAGATTGTGCTGGCAAGTTCCAAAACGGTGTTTTTATCCATCTCTAAATTTCCCACCTGGTCACTTAAAAGTCCGCCCGTCTGCGCATTCAGCCAGGAGTGAAATGCCCTCGTAAACGCCTCTGAACCCATCTCTCCCTGAAAGGAGGAAACATAATAAGTATCTGCCAGAGTTTGCATTGTCTCCTGAATAAAGGGAACTCCCTGACGCATCCAAATAGAATTTGCCAAAAGACTTGTCACCATGCCATCATCGCAGTAATTTGCCGTCCAGAGTGCCGCAGCACGCTCCCTCACTGCACTTAAATCAGGCGCGTCAAGCAAATTTAAAATCTGTGTGCGGCTGTCGCCATCCGTGAGTTCCGTCAACATAGAAAGTGCCATATAGAGATTTAGCGGCGAATAAATGCGGTTGGTATTTTCCCCCCTAACAAGAAACTCCTGCATCGTTGTCTTATAAAATGAATACAAATCATCCTGGTAATTTCCCGATCGACTAACGCGCTCCTCTCGCTCTCTGACCCATTTAGCCAGCATTGCCTTATAATTCTCTTCCTTCTCCTGTGAAAAATCGCCATCGAGATCTGCTTCACTTGGATAAGGTGCGCACTCCGGATAACTAGCCTGCACAACTGCAAAATCCGCGCTGATGGTGCCTGTCTGAACCTCCTGCAAAACCTCGCCGGACTGCGGCAAATTTCCCTGTGAATTTTCACCTTCATGACCTTTTGAATTATCCCTGCGAATAAAATGCTGCACCCCGACCACCACACATATACAAGCAGCAGCAATGCCAAGTGCTATCCATCTTCGCCGTCTATTCTTAAATTTTGCCTCCCCTGCCTCGCGGATATAAGTGTCATCGATCTCATTTAATGCATAGAGCAAATCCTTATTTTTCATTATCTTCCTCCTTTTTTCTATCTTTGCTGCTATTTGACGCTTCTTAATTATAAATTATTGTACTTATGCAAGAAAAACCTCCCCCTCCTCCAAAGTGGTGAAAGTGCGTCACTGTATCCGATATCCTTCCTGCTCTAAAATTTCTCTCAGCTCATCCCGCATTCGCATCAGACGCATTTTCACTTTGCTCTGCCCCATTCCAGCCCGCGCTGCAAGCTCTTTTACCGGATATAAATACCAGTAGCGAAGCACAAACAATTTGCGGTTTTCCTCATCAAGTGTCTTTAAAAAATCATTTAACAGTGCAGTTAACTGCTTTAAACTTACAGAATCCTCCACACCCGCATACGCTGGCACACATTCCTCAAGTTCATCCAAAACCAACGCGACTTCCCCTCTTCCGCGCTTAGCGGCATTCTCCTTTTCATAACGGTTCAGAGAGAGATTTCTAGTAATTTTTGCGAGAAAAGCAGAAAATAGCGTGGGGCGTTGCGGCGGCATATACTTCCATGCGCGAAGCCATGTATCATTAACACATTCCTTTGCATCCTCCCTGTTTTTCAAAATACGGTAAGAAATGGAATTACAATATTTTCCATATTTTTGTTCCGTCTCGAAGATGGCCTGCTCCGAGCGTTGCCAATACAGTTCAATGATTCGCGAATCCTCCATCATTTGTTTTTCTCCCCCTCTCTTTTTCTATAAAGACCGGAAAAAATAGCGTTGGTCACAAAAATAAATGGATAAAAGGGCTGACTCATGCCAGCCCTCTCTAAATTCTATTTCTATTTACTAATTTCCCTTTCCCCCTTTAACTTCTTCTTAATTTTAAATCATCCCTATTTTCTTCTCATCTTTTCATTTAATTTTGTATAGATTTCCTGTGTCCTATGATCATCCGACGCGCTCATATAGTAAAGTTCTCCATCCGCTTTAAATTTTAAGAATATCTGGTTTTGAGGATTTAAGAATACCTCACAATCTCCCGCATAGACAATATGCCAATTTCCTTTATATAGATTATCCATCCCCGTGCCTCTATTTTTTGACAACTTCGGCAGCTCATCCACTAATTCCAGTTCCTCAATCTCCCTTATATCAATTTGATAATCTGTCTTTAATTGTTCCGCAATCAGATAATTTTCGCAGATATCTAATTTAATCGGCGTAAATTCTATCATAATCATCCAGATACAAAGCACTGGTATGGAAAGAATTGCAATCCCTGAAAATACCATCAGTCCCTTGCCAAGAGATGTCGCCATATTGGTCGTGGCACCGTATCCAATTCTTGCTTCCACAAAGGTATGTTTATCTTCCTTATTGTAGTAAAACATTCCCAAAATCCAACAATCATCATCTTCCTCATTCAGCATTGGATCAATTTTCTTCTTGTAGGATCTCTCTATGCGGTTAAGCTGACGAACGGTAAACAAAAGAAGGATCATAGTGATCGCCAGATAAAAAATTGTTCCCCATAAAAGCCAGATAACGGAAATCTCCTCATTTCTTAACGCGAATGCAGAAAACGCGGTGAAGGCAGTATTTATCCATGCACAGAAAAGCCAAAATCGATTCCATATCTGCTTTTTTGCGCGGGCAAAATTTATATTTATCTCACTATTATAGCTGACAACCGCCGTTCTCTGCCGATCAAGCCACCCCGCCGCCACATAAAACATTGGTGTACAAAGAGCAAAAAGAATAACCACCCAGAGCATCTGCTGTCCGCGGGAATCCACACGAAACAGGGCATAGGCAAGCACACTTGCTGCGCTGACAAGTGTCGGCACCAAAAACGGCAATAATTTTGTTTTGCGCACCTGCCCCGCCTCGCTAAGTTCAATCAGCCTTACTCTGTCCGCTCCCTGTATTTCTATTTTCGCACTTTGTATTTTTATCTTTTCTTCTGATTGCCCAATTTCCATCCCTTCCTTTTCCTCAGAAAATTGCCCTTCTAAAAGCATTCTTGCCCGTGCGTTTTTCTTCCAGATCTTCAATTCCTGATGAACTTTCATACAGGGAAGTTCTAAAAGAGCAATCCCGCCAAGCATCCAGAGCGTCCAGATAGTAAACTGAATAGAAACATAGGGAATTGCAAAGGTAGAAAGCGGAACAATCAGCAAAATAATAAATATATTTCGCATTCTGCGCCGATACCATAGTTCTTTTTCGTCCACCTGTTTGTAAAACTCTTCTGCAAGTACTTTATCCTTTGGCACACAGAGTCCGAAAACTGTGCCGTTGCGGTTTGTACTACTCCATTTTAGCACAAAATATAAAATAAAGACAATCGGGTACATACCGATAAACAAGATAATATTAAGCAGCATAAAATCCCTCCCCTTTAAACCCAGTGTTTCCGGCTGTTGTTGCTGTTTTTGTCGCCTTCCCACAATTTTGTATATTGTTTATTTTCTTCTCCGGTTTCTGTATAGTATCGTCTGCACTCGTCCAAAAATTCTTCTTCTGTTATGCCGGAAATCTTTGCCTCTGCAATAATTCGCTTTAGTAGTTCTTTACTTTCCTTACTTAGTTGTGACGATTTTTCAATCTCTTTGCTGATTCTGGCCCCATTCCGGCGATCCGCGATAATATAGCCCTGCTGTTTTAAAAGCTGATAGGCTTTATTCACCGTCATTGAATTGATTCCTATCTCCTCTGCAAGTGCGCGCACAGTAGGCAATTGTTCTCCCGCACTCAATCTGCCATCCGAAATCCCCTGCACGATCTGATCGCGTATCTGCTGGTAGATTGGGATATCAGAACCCTCTCTAATTGCAATAACCATAGGAAACACCTCCTTTGTATATATTGTATTATATATTATAATACAATATATACAAAAAGTCAAGAAAAAAAATTTTCTGCAATCCCCTAATTCATCAATAATTTGAAAATGTTTTTTCACAATCTCGTCTGCCCTGCCATTGGCACGACAAAATAAAACTGCCTCGCACGGTTCTTCCTCGATTGCTCCAATGCTGCAAAGCTTCTCAATATTCATTACAATATCAAAGATCACTGGTATTTCTTATTTCTTTTCCGCCCGTTGCTAATGCCCGCCCAATCTGCTGCTTATAGATCGCTGATTCGTAGGCTCTGCGGTTATGTTTAAAGAGTATCCCTCCCATCACCGTCCCCCTTTCTCAAATTTTCACCTGTTTCTATGCTCCATTTTTGATATAAAAAATAATAAAGTACTTCAATTCACTACTTTTTACAAAAAAAAGGAAATAACCACTGCTTTCTATTTTCTGTGGTTATTTCCTTTTCTTAGACTTTGCAGAAAAAATATCCTTCGGATTTTCTTTTCTATTTTTTATTCACGTTCTTATCATACTGCTGCAATATTTTTTTTGAATGAATAAAAATTTCCGACAACAACTGCATCTGCGCTTCATTACAATCTTCTAGCTGTGCCGCAACTTCCTTTAAAACTCTCTCTCTCACCCCTGCTTTGCTTTCCAGACCAACCAGCAGCACATCCGGCGTTACCTCTAATGCACCTGTGAGGCTGAGCAGTACGGGGAGGCTGAATTTTGTCTTGCCATTCTCAATATTGCTCATATGAGGGACTGAGACAGCAATGCGGGAAGCTAACACTTCCTGGGACATATTCCGCTGCCTGCGCAGTTGTTTTATTCTTTTTCCAATTGCAATATAATCTGCTTCCATAAAATTATCCTCCACCCATTTATTTTACTAAATTTTTTTTAAAATAGAACAAACAGCAGCCTTAGTTTATCCATTTCTAATAAACTGTATGTTAATATAAATGTATTTCTTTATGGTTTCACTGTTATAAAGTTCTCCAATAAAACAATAAAACTTATTCTTTTCCGAAAAATGCAAATTTAGCTTGCATCTTGTACAAAAACACGGTAAACTAAATAGACGAAATAAAAAAGAAAGAAAAAAGGAGAATGCTATGAAGCTTTGGGGAGGACGTTTTACAAAAGAAACGGATGAACTTGTACACAATTTTAATGCATCCATTTCTTTTGACCAGAAATTTTACCGCCAGGATATTAAGGGAAGTATCGCTCATGTGCGTATGCTGGCAAAACAGGGGATTTTAACTGCAAAAGAACAGGCGGAGATCACTGCGGGATTGGAGGGCATTTTAAGGGATATCGAGAATAAGACTTTGGTGATTGACGGATCACAGGAGGATATTCATAGTTTTGTCGAGGCAAATTTAATCGCAAGAATCGGTGAGACAGGCAAGAAACTGCATACGGGGCGCAGCCGAAACGACCAGGTAGCACTGGATATGAAACTTTTTGTGCGCGATGAAGTTGTTGCCATCAATGCACAGCTAAAGACACTTTTGCAGGAATTATACCGTTTGATGTCAGAACATACAAATACTTTTATGCCGGGGTTTACTCATTTGCAAAAGGCACAGCCCGTGACGCTCTCCCATCATCTGGGAGCTTATTTTGAGATGTTTAAGCGCGACCGCAGCCGCCTGTGTGATCTCTACGCGCGCATGAACACCTGTCCGTTAGGCTCCGGTGCGCTTGCTGGTACGACCTATCCGCTCGACCGCAATTATACTGCCGAATTGCTTGATTTTGATGGACCGACACTAAACAGTATGGATTCGGTATCTGACCGTGATTATCTGATTGAGCTGCTCTCGGCACTCGCTACAATGATGATGCATTTAAGCCGGTTCTGTGAGGAGATTATTCTCTGGAATACAAACGAGTATCGCTTTGTAGAAATCGATGATGCCTATTCTACGGGGAGCAGCATTATGCCGCAGAAAAAGAATCCGGATATCGCAGAACTTATCCGGGGCAAAACCGGGCGTGTCTACGGTGCCCTAATCTCCATCCTAACAACGATGAAAGGACTCCCGCTCGCCTACAATAAGGATATGCAGGAGGATAAGGAACTTAGTTTTGATGCGATCGACACGGTAAAGGGCTGTATCTCCCTTTTCTTTGGTATGCTCTCCACAATGAAATTTAACCGCGAGGTAATGGAGGCAAGTGCAAAAAATGGCTTTACCAATGCTACGGACGCGGCGGATTATCTTGTCGGACATGGGGTTGCCTTCCGCGATGCACATGGGATTATCGGCAGACTGGTTCTTCTCTGCATCGAAAAGGACTGCGCGCTTGATGATCTTAGCCTTAATGAGTATAAAGCAATCTGCCCTGTTTTTGAGGAGGATATCTATGAGGCTATCCGCATGAACACCTGTGTAGAAAAGCGCGATACCATCGGCGCGCCGGGGACGGAGGCAATGAGAGCAGTGCTTAAAACCTGCAAAGAATACCTGGATACGGATAATTTGTGCGATAAGATACAAAAGAATTCATAGAGTCAGGATCGAGCAGCAAGTAGGAGGAAAAATCGCCTCCTACTCGATCGCTGCAATATTTTTATGATTCCGCACCCTTTATTGTATCGGCGGGAATCGCATTTAATTTCTGGATGGAACGCTGCAAGGCATCCTTTGAATTTTTCCATGGATCATTTATATGTGTATGGTCAAATTTATCTGTAAACCACTCCAAATCATCGCGGACACGCTTTAAATTCTCAAGATAG
>CAJUCG010000149.1 GCA_910585065.1 uncultured Lachnospiraceae bacterium | reverse complement strand
GTCTGAAACTTCTTTAGCAGTGCTAAAATTTTTGCATGCACAGTCACATCAAGTGCTGTGGTCGGCTCGTCTGCAATCAAAAGTTTCGGGCGTAAAATCATCGCCATGGCAATCATAACACGCTGGCGCATCCCGCCGGAGAGCTGGTGTGGATACTTCCCATAGAGAGCTTCCACACCTGTAAGTCCCGCCTCTAAAAACATGGAAAGCACCCGATTTTTACGCTCTTCTTTCGGACAGTCACTGTGAAGTCTAATCATCTCCTCCACCTGCCGTCCAACGGGAAGCACAGGGTTAAGTGATGTCATCGGTTCCTGGAAAATCATGGAAATTTCATCGCCGCGCACTTCATTTAACTCTTTTTCTCCGAGCGCGCTCAATTCCATTACTTCCTCACCGCGCCAAAACCGGATCGTTCCATTTACTACCCTGCCGCCATTTCCAAGCAGTCCGACAGCGGCAAGCATACTCACACTTTTTCCGGAACCGGATTCCCCGACAATGCCGAGTGCTTCCCCCTCGTCCACATAAAAAGAAACCCCCCTTGTGACAATGCTCTTTTCCTTTCCCTTCTTTGGAAATCCAACTGATACATCGCAAAGTTCGAGCAAATGCTTTTTACTTTCCACCCGTGTCCCTCCTCCCAATATTTTCACTGATCATACTAAATCCAAGCACCGTAAAGACAATCATTAAACCCGGTGCTAGCGCGGACCACGGCGCATTCAGCGAAGAACTCTGTGCCTCCGAGAGCATACGTCCAAGACTCGGGTCGGGCGGCTGCACGCCGAGCGAAAGATAACTCATCCCCGCTTCCGCAAGGATAGCATTATTTAGACCGATCGTAGTGGAGGAAAGTAAAATTGGCACGGTATTTGGCAGGATATGCACAAACATAATACGCAAATCACTCGCTCCTAAAAGCTTTGCGTTGCGCACATAGTCTAATTCTTTCTGCACAATATACTCACTGCGCACCACGCGGGCAAAACTTGGAATAAAAATCACGCCGAGCGCGATAATAATATTGTATTTGCCGCTTCCTATCACACTGACAAAGACAAGTGCCAAAAGAATACTTGGAAAAGAAGTCAGCGTATCATTCAAACGCATTAAAATCTCATCGACTACCCCGCCGTAATAGCCGGTAAATGCACCGATAAATGTCCCGAAGATAAGCCCAATTACCACAGTAACAATACTGATCAAAAAGGTGGTGCCTGCCCCCTGCATCACGCGGCTTAAAATATCCCGCCCCATATAGTCCGTCCCAAATGGGTGAGCAGGACTTGGCGGCTTATTCTTTAATGCCACGCTCATTGCCGTGGGCTCATAGGGTGTCCAGAACAGACCGATCAGCACAAAAAGCAGCACGGCAGATACCAGCACAATCCCCAGAATCAAGCTCCAGTTTTTCGTATTTTCCTGGCCGCGCTTTTTTTTCATATCGCTGTATCTCCCCTTCTTATTTTTGATATTTCACTCTTATTTATTTTAGCCGCACGCGCGGATCTACCTTTTGGTACAGCAGATCCACAAAAAAATTTACAAACAGTACAACACAGGCGATATAGACCACGACCGCCTCCACCACCGGATAATCCCGATTGGAGATTGCTGTGATTAAAAGTCTTCCCACTCCCGGCAAATTAAAAACTTTTTCCACCACAATACTGCCCGCCAACACATCCGCAATCACCATACCCATAAATGTGATCACCGGAACCAGCGCGTTTTTTAGTACATGCCGCCAGAGAATCGCGCGCTCCGTATTTCCCTTGCTCCTCGCCGTGCGCACATAGTCAAGTTTTAGTTCGCGCAGCACGGAAGTCTTTAAAAACTTTACTGTCATTGCAATTTTAGGAATAGCAATGGCAATGGCAGGGAAGATCATATAATGTAGATATCCATAAAAATCTTCCCCTGGGGCGATATACCCTCCGGGCGAAAACCACCTTAACCCCAACCCAAAAATCAATGTAATGATAATTCCGAGAAAGAACGAGGGCACTGCCATCAGCGTCTGCGTTGTCAGCGTGATTATGCGATCTGCCACACCCCCCTCCTTCCTGCTGCACACAAGTCCAAGCGGGACGGAGATAATCACGATCATTAGAATTGCAATGACCGCAAGCCCCACTGTCGCCGGAAATCTTGCCGCCAAAAGTTCGGAGACGGGTTTGCTGTAATGGTACGAGATACCAAAATCCCCGTGGACTGCGCCGCCGAGAAAGCTAAAAAAACGCGATGGCAGACTCTTATTTAATCCGAGGGATTCGCGCAGTGCTTCAACCGCTTCCGGCTCCGCGTCCACGCCTAGTCGCGCGAGCGCGCCATCCCCCGGAATTACTTGGAAAGCGATGAAGGTCAGCAGCATAATCAGAAACAATACCATAATGAGAGAAATTAATTTTTTCACATAATACCGCATATCCTTCCTCCTTTCCGGCAATCCGGTCTGCTGATGTGATAAAAGACCGGACTGCCAACTCATTCTCTATTTTACATAATATATCTTTGACATATCCTGTACGTACAGCGGGTAGAAGGTATAGCCCGAAAGTTTTTTATTTACCGCAACATAGGATGCCGGATCCTGGATATAGACTGATGCCGCATCCTTCGCCAAAATCTCCTGAAGCTGCTTATAATATGAAACTTTTGCTGTATCGTCCGTTTCAGCTACGGCAAGCGCGAAGATCCGGTCAAACTCCTCGTTGACATACCCGAGGAAATTGCTGCTTGCACTGGAGCGGTAACGCTTTAACACATCGCTCGGTGCAAGGTTTGCATCCAGACCGACAATGGTGGTCTGGAACTGTCTGCCGCGGTAAGTATTTTCAAGCCAGGAACCCCACTCGACTAACTCAATCTTTGCCGTGATGCCGACTTCCTTTAACTGCTCCACAATCACTTGGGCAGTATCCACATGAAACTGGTAATTGCTCGGCACAGTGATCGTCATTTCAAAACCGTCCGGATACCCTGCATCCGCCAAGAGTTCTTTTGCCTTTTTTGTATTGTACTCATACATATTTACTATATCCGCGTTAAAATATTTTGCGAAGCCCGCAAACATATTTGAGCCGATCAATGTCCCCTTGCCGCCCGCTACCATATCAAGAATCTGCTGTTTATTGACAGCATAGCACATCGCCTGGCGCACACGGATATCGTCAAAAGGTTTTTCCACATTGTTTAAAAAGAGTGCCTGCACAAGATTTGCCGTGCCGTTCTCTATATTATAATTTTCAGTAAGCTGGTTTGCCTGCTCGCTTGTCAGGTACGGGAACACATCGATCCCCCCTCCCAAAAGCTCCATAAACGCTGTGTTTGTATCCGCAAAAATCTTGAAAGTCACCTTGTCAAGATACGGTGCAGTCCCGTAATAATCCGGATTTTTCTCCATCACAATACTGCCGAGCGGCGTGTAGGAAACAAACTTAAATGGACCGGTGCCGACCGGGGACTCCGCCTGATTTTCATAATCTTTAGGGATAATCGCACTCGTAAGATAACCGAGCAGCTCGGTGTTGGCGGTGGACAGGTTTACGATGACAATATCTTTGTCGGACGCGTCTTTTGACGCAGTGATATCCGAAATACAAGAAAGCGCGGATGTCACGATCACCTCCGGATCAACCGTCTCTAGCAATCCCGCACTGCGCTTTAAAGAATATACGACATCCTCCGCTGTTACAGGCGCGCCGTTATGGAACTTAACCCCATCACGCAAAGTAAACGTGTAGGTCATACCATCCTCTGAAATCGCAACGTCGCTTGCAACCGCTGGAACTAAATTTCCATCCTTATCCGGCTTTACCACGCCTTCAAAAAGATTAAAGATCACTTCCAAAGTTCCTGCCGCATGTGCTTTGTGTGGGTCAAGACTGTCTAGATCCTGGGTAATTCCAACAATGATCTCACCGCCAGCAACGGGTTCGTTGGTCACGGTGTCGCCATCCGTGCCTTCCGTCTCCTGACCGTTTAAAGAATTTTCATCTTTGCCGCAGCCTCCCGCAAATACGGAGATTCCCAAGATAAGCAGCAGCGCCAACAGAATTTTTCCATGCTTTTTCATCAAAGCTCCTTTCCCGTGCCTTTTGCACGTTCCCGTTGATTTTTTCATGAAATATTCTCTCATCATTATGAAATTGTATGCTGTTTTTTCAGCGCTTCTATCATACCGCGATAGAAGAAAAAAAGCAAGATAAATTTATGTCGAATCTTATTTGTAGTATCGCTTTTATCTTTATTGTCAAAAGACAAAATTCTTCCTTATTGATCAAGGGAGATAATCCGCTCAATTCGCTCCGCAACCGTGGCGGATGCCATACCACTTTCCTTTAAGCCCACCACAAGAAAAAATTCTTTCTGATTTTTTACATATTTTTCCATTTGGTAATCTTCAATCTCCGCATAGAGTTCCTCTTTTGTATAGGCTTTCGGAAAAGGAAGAGTTTTAAAATCAAAATATAGCCCTCTTTCCCGGCGATAAGTTTCCAGATCCTCAGCGTACAAAAACACAGGTTTCTTTGCAATACAAAATTCAAACATAATATTGGAATAATCAGTAATCAACACATCCGCAGAATACAGGTAGGAATAGAGATCCGGCTTATCGCTGATATCCACAATCCCCTTTTTTTGGGAAAATTCCTGTTTCCCTGCCACAAGCGGGTGCAGACGCGCTAAGATTTCCCATTTCCCGCCAAAACGATTTGTAAGTGCCCTGCGCAGTCTAGCTGCGTCAAAATCGCAGTAGTTCTTGCCCTCACCCCGGTAGGTCGGGGCATAGATGGCAGTTTTGCACCCCGATGTTCTCTCCTTCCTCCCCGCTGCCGCCCGCACAAAGTAATCGTTTCGCGGACTTCCGCACTCAACAATTTCACTCTGCGCCCAGAATGCTCTTTTGTACATCTCAGTGCAGAAATCACTATTCGACACAAAAAGATCCGTATTTTCTGAATCCTTTTTTGCCCGGCGAATATAGTTTTCTCCAAGGATATTCTCACAGTCGCCCTCAATCTTCTTTAGCGCGATTCCCCCGTGCCAGAGCTGGATATAATACTGCCCACGACGCTTTTTAATATAGGCTTCCTTGCGGTTATTCTCGACCCAAACTCTAGCGCGGGAAAGCGCGAGAATCGCAGAAGGAGAATTGGTTTTAAGAGCACGGATCGGAAGGTTTTTTGGTATTTGTTCCGGATGGTTGGTTACAAAGACAAGTTCCATCTTTTTATTCTTTTCCATACGTCTGCAAAGCTCCTTTGCGACATATTTCGCATTGTCCCCATATCCCCAGACATTGCAGAATACCACCAGATTTTTTCTGATCGGAAAAATTCGGAAGACAAAAAAAAGCGCAGTTATCCCCAGATAACGCGCACTCTGATAAATCCGTATCAAAAACTTTGGTGTTAATTTTTTTATTGTCTCACGCATACTTTATAATCCTTTGATAATCTCTGCAAACTGCGCTGCACTTTTTTCCCAGCCAAGCCCATCCATATACGCCCTCGCAAAGGAAAGCTGAAGCTTTAACTGCTCCGGCTGCCGCAAAAGCGCGAGCAGTTTCCCGCAGAGTTCCTCCGCCGAAAGCCCGATAAGCGTCGCACTCCCCTCCGGAAAAAATTCGGAAAATGTGCCGTCCGCAAACTCAATTACCGGAAGCCCTGCCGAAAGCATCTCAAAAGGAACCAGAGAGATATTGCTTAGTGATGCTACCATGCCGAAATCTGCACTATAATAAAGATTTTTAAGTTCCTCTTTGTTTAGCATACCGAGATTTCTTCCACCTGGCGCGTGAAAACTCTCCGCCTCACCAAAATAATCCACCAAAAGCGAGATACCTTCTGCCGCCAAAAGTTTCTTTAATTTGCAGAGCAAATCCGGTATAATACAGGGCAGACGCTTTCCGTAATACTTTAGATAGACAGCTAATCGCAGCGTTTTTTTGTTCTGATAGGTTGAAAAACCCCTTTCCCGAAACGGATACTCCGTCGCCTCATACGGAAAATCAATCACATCGATCGCAGAGACCGGATGACACTCCCTCTCAATCATTTTTTTATTCCACGCACCGAGGCTTACCATATGCAGCCCCTGTTCATAGGTCTTTTTTGCCAAAAGGAAAATTTCCCCAAATTGATAAAAATATGGTTCATAATCCTGTACAAAATACATCTTGTAACCCGGCAGTTTTTTCGCAAAGGATACCGTATCCCAGGAGGAGGCGACCACAAGATCCGCCGATTTTTTCTCCCCGGAGATCATGCGGGACAGATCCGTCACAGTAAATAAATGTCCTTGAAAATCCGATAGGTTGCTCTTTGCGCAGAGTGCCATCTCCTCCTTGCTCTGTGATTTATACACAGCATACCCGACATCAAATCCCATCGCGGAAAGCTTTGTTCCCAGCCGCAGAAGCGAAGTCTGTCCGCCATGAAACCGCACCATGCGCGTAATTAAAAACAAAATAGAACGCTTTTTCTTGGGAGATTTATTTTGTATCACATCAAAACTATAACGTTTTAGTTCTGCCGAAACGCGCGCCATCTCCGCTTTTGCCTGCATATAATGAATTCCGCTAAGCAAAACTCGCTTTCCCTCCCGCTTTATTGCCTCCATATCCTTCCTCCTGCTCCCCATTTGGTTACTTGATTGCCTCCTCATAGAGTCCACTCACTGCCTCCACATCCCCCTGCGCGATCAGGTGCCCTTTCTCAAGGATGATCGCCTTATCACACAGCGAGCGTACCTGACCGATGGAGTGCGAAACAAACAAAACGGTAATGCCCTTGTCAAACATACCCTTGATTTTTTTCTCGCTCTTTTTGCGGAATTTCGCATCCCCAACGGAAAGCACCTCATCTAAAATTAAAATCTCCGGTTCCACAATCGTTGCGATCGAAAAGCCTAAACGCGCCTTCATCCCGGAAGAATAGTTTTTTAGCGGCACGTTGATAAAGTCCCCCAACTCCGAGAACGCGACAATCTCGTCGTATCTATCTTTTAAAAATTCTCTTGGATAGCCGAGCATCGCCCCGTACAAAAATACGTTCTCCCTGCCGGAATACTGGTTTTCAAACCCCGCCCCAAGCTCCAGGAGCGGCACGATCTTTCCGTACCGCAAAATAGAACCCTCCGTCGGTTTTAATACCCCAGCAATCACCTTTAAGAGCGTGCTTTTTCCCGCTCCATTTAATCCGAGTATCCCGACCCGATCTCCTTTTGCCACCCGGAAACTAACATCTTTTAGTGCCCAGAATTCATGGTAGCGCAGCTCCCTCTTTAAAAACTTGATCGCATAATCCTTTACATTGTCCACACGCTCACTTGTCATGCGGAACTTTACTCCGATATTATCCACCCGCAATGCAGTCTTCTTTCCCAAAGTATCCTCGTTTCCGCCGCCAACAGGCGGCTCTTTTTAATCGCCGCATTATAGTTAAAGATAAAGTACAAAACTATCCTGCTTTTTATAAAAAAACACCAGTCCCACCACAAGTATCACGAGACTTAGTGCGATGGGATACCAAGTGAAAAAGCTCTCTAACGGTCTGCCGTACACTACGGCATTCCGGAAGTTCGCAATCACTGAATAGAGCGGATTGTATTTGATAAGAAAGCCATATTCACTCTTTAACAGAGAGTCCGCCTCATAAAAGATCGCCGACATATACATAATCAACATTGTAGCCACATTCCAGATGTATTCCAGATCCCGGAAAAACACATGGAGCGTTGCCAAAAGAAAGCTGATTGCCGTAACCATCAAAAAAACCGTAAACAGCGGCACCACCGCACCAAATAAATACCTTGTTGGCCGGATACCCTGAACTGCCGCCACCACGACCAGCACGATAAGGGACAGCAGGAAAGTTATATAGCTTGACATCGATGCTGCCAACGGATACATATATTTTGGCACATATACCTTGCGGATCATTCCCCCATTGCGCCGGATTGATTTTAACGCCTGCTTTGTCCCCGTTGAGAAATAGGAATATAAAAGCCGCCCCGTCAGAATATAAACGGCAAAATTTGGTGTTTTTTTATTTAATATTGTACCAAATACAATAGTTAATACAATCATTGTTAGTAGTGGTTCTAACAGTGTCCATACAAATCCAAGCACAGAATTGCGATATTTTAATTTGATATCCTTCTTTACCAGCTCCGCCAGCAAGAATTGGTATTTTCTAAAATTTGCGATAAATACTTTCATTTTTCTCTACCTGTCATAAGAAAATTCTTGTCCGAGTTCATCAACATATATAGATGGCAATTAATTATTGCCATCTGCGCCGAACACGGTCGCTTGCGGCATTTACCGATTCGTGCGGGTGCGCATCCCCCGGAGGGCTGTAGATTTGGCAATTATTTAATGCCAGATCTATTGAAAACGATTTACCGCGCTGAAAATCGCGCGGAACGATGCTCTTGTAATATTGGAACTTACGCCGACACCAAAGGTGGTTCTCCC